>JBGPXY010000060.1:0-13244 GCA_041492985.1 Candidatus Eiseniibacteriota bacterium | reverse complement strand
CGTGCCCCCGCGACTGTCCCTTAGCCGCGGAGTCCCGCCATGAAGTCCTACTCGCTGTCGCATCTCGCCGATCGCACCCTGCTGCAGGCACTGGCCGCACTCGTCACGCAGGACCGCACCACCACCGCCGCCCTGCTGGCCCATCTTGCCGAGGTGGACGAGCGCCAGCTCTACCAGCCGGCCGCGTATCCTTCGATGTACCTCTACTGTGTGCGCGAACTGCGCATGTCCGAGGACACGGCGTTCAAGCGCATCCGGGCGGCGCGCGCCGCACGGCAGTACCCGGGGATCTTCGCTGCGGTGGCGGACGGACGGCTGAACCTGAACGCGGTGGTCCTGCTGGCGCCGCACCTCACCCCCGAGATGGCGGACGAACTCCTGGCCGCGGCCGAACACAAGACCAGGGCTGAGATCGAGCGGCTGATCGCCGAGCGCTTTCCACAGCCGGACCTGCCGACGCTCGTGACGGCGATCGCCCCAGCAGCGGTCTCCAACGGACTGGCAGCGCGGCAAGTCTCACCCAGCGAATTGTGGCAACTGGCCGCGCGGCCAGTTGCCGGAATTGCTGAGGCACCCGCCCCGCAACTGGCTCCAGAACCAGTTACCACCATGAGCCAACCGGACACGCCGGTGCCCGTGGCCTCCATCGCACCTCGAGCGAAGCTCGCCCCGCTCTCTCCCGGGCGGTTCGCGCTCCAGGTCACCGTGGATCAGGAGACGCACGACCTGCTGCGCTACGCCCAGGCGCTGCTCGGTCATGCGCTGCCCTCGGGCGATGTCGCCATCGTGCTCAAGCGCGCGCTGGGCTCATTGGTCCGAGACCTCGAGCACCAGAAGTTCGCCAAGGGCGCACGCTCGCGCACGCAGCACAGTGCCGTCCATGGCCGATATATTCCGGCCGACATCAGGTGCACCGTCTGGCAGCGGGACGGCGGCCGGTGCACGTTCGTCAGCGAGGGTGGGAAGCGCTGCGAGAGCACCACGCGGCTGGAGTTCGATCACGTCGACCCGGTCGCGCGGGGCGGACAGACGAGCGCAGATCGGATGCGGCTGCGCTGTCGGGCGCACAACCAGTACGCGGCCGAGTGCACCTTCGGGGCCGGGTTCATGCGGGGCAAGCGTGAGGAGGCCCGGTGTCGGGCGGAGCAGGCGCGGGCGCAGGCGCAGGCGCAGGCGCCGGCGCAGGGACAGACGGAGGTTCAGGCCCCCGAGGAACCCACTAGCGATCTCGACGTCCGCCCGTGGCTGTGTCAGCTCGGTTTCAGCGCCGAGGAGGTCCGCCGAGGCGCCGCGCTGTGCGCGCACATCCCCGAGGCACCGCTCGAGCAGCGCGTGCGCATCGCGCTGCGGGGTCTCGGTCCGAACTGCGTCCGCAAGGCCGCGCCCGTGGCGAGCAGCCCTTCATGACGGCACCGGAAGGCCAGCGGGTCCCGCGGTTCAGGCGCGCGAGCGCTTGCGCTGCATCACCCGCTCGGCCGCCGCGACGATGTCCTTCGCGCGCAGGCCGAAGGCGTCCATCAGCTCGGCGGGCTTGCCCGACTGGCCGAAGCGATCGAGGACCGCCACCAGCTCCATCGGCACCGGGGCGGTCTGGACCACCACTTCCGACACCGCGCCTCCCAGCCCACCGTTCACCTGGTGCTCCTCGGCGGTGACGATGGCGCCGGTCTCGCGCGCGCACCGCTCGATGAGCGCGCGGTCGAGCGGCTTGGGCGTGTGCAGGTCCACCACCCGCGCCGAGATGCCCTGGGTGGCGAGTGTTTCGCGGGCGCGCAGCGCCTCGTAGACCATGACCCCGCAGGCGATGATGGAGAGGTCGGTCCCCTCGGCGAACACCTCGCCCTTGCCGAAGGTGAACGGCGTGTCCTTGTCGGTCACGACCGGCACGTCCTCGCGGCCGAACCGCAGGTAGACCGGCCCATCGTGCTTCGCCGCGGCGATCGTGGCCTTGTAGGTCTCCCAGAAGTCGCACGGCACGATGATGCTCATGTTGGGGATCGAGCGGACGATGCTGATCTCCTCCATCGCCTGGTGGGTCGCGCCATCGGGACCCACCGAGATGCCCCCGTGGGCGCCGCCGATCTTCACGTTGAGGTTGGAGTAGGCGACCGTCACCCGCATCTGATCGGCGGAGCGGCAGGAGGCGAAGGCACCGTACGTGGCGAGGAACGGGATCTTGCCCATCGCGGCGAGCCCGGCCGAGATACACATCATGTTCTGTTCGGCGATGCCGACCTGGATGAATCGCTCCGGGAAGCACTGGGCGAAGAAGTGGACCATCGTCGATTCCTTGAGGTCGCCGACCAGCACGACGATGCGCGGGTCCTGCTCGCCCAGGTCCACGAGCGCGCGGCCGAAGCCCTCGCGCGTCTTCTTCATCTCGACCTTCTCGGGGAGCGTGATCATGTCGGCGGGCGCGGCCTCGGGTTTGACGTCGGTGGGGCTCATCAGTTGGCGAGCAGGCGCGCCGACCACTCGGCGTACGACGTGCCCAGCTCCTTCAGCGCCACCTCGGCCTCGTCCATCCTGGGCGGCTTGCCGTGCCAGCGGTAGTCGTCGGCCATGAACGAGACGCCCTGGCCCATGATCGTGTGCGCGAGGATCACGGTCGGCTGCCCCTTGTGCTCGCGCGCCGCGGCGAAGGCGGCGAGGATCTGCGGGATGTCGTGGCCATCCACTTCGATCACGTTCCAGTTGAACGCGCGCCATTTGTCGGCCAGGGGCTTGATGCCGATGACGTCCTCGACATCGCCGTCGATCTGCTTGCGGTTGTAGTCGATGATGCCGCACAGGTTGTCGAGCTTGTAGTGGGCGGCGAACATCGACGACTCCCAGATCTGTCCTTCCTCCTGCTCACCGTCGCCCATGACGCAGTAGATCCGGCGCGGATGCTGGTCGAAGCGCGAGGCCATCGCCACGCCACAGCACACCGAGAGGCCCTGTCCCAGCGAGCCGGCCGAGACCTCGATGCCGGGCGTGTCGTGCTTCGACGGATGCCCCTGGAGGTGCCCCTCGAACGAGCGGAACTTCATCAGGTCCTTGAGCGGGAAGTAGCCGCGCTCGGCCATCAGCGAGTAGATGACCGGCGTCACGTGCCCGATCGAGAAGTGCCAGAAGTCGCGCTCGGGCCAGCGAGGGTTGGTCGGATCGACGTTCAGCTCGTGGAAGAACAGTGCGGTGCCGAAGTCGGTCGAGGAGAGCGGGCCGCCGGAATGGCCACTCTGAGCCTTGGCGAGAAGGGTGATGATGTCGCGGCGGATGTGGAGGGCCTTGGCCTTGAGCATCTCCACCGGCCAGGCGAGTCGACCCGGCGCGTGGCCAACCGAGATATCGTTGGCCGACAGGGTGTTGAGGGTCAAACACTCCTCCGGGATCGGCAGGCGCAGCAGGGTCGAGGACGCCGAAGGTTACACGACGCCCCGACCGGAATCAACGCCTGCGCGGCCGCGCGCCGCGTCGGACGCGCGGCCGCCGCGCCTCATCGGTAGATCGCCTTCACCCTCCCCCACGGCATGCGTCGCACCGGCGTGGAGTCGCACACGTTCACCAGCGCCGGCGTCGGCGCGCAGCCGTTCCCGTGGGGCAGCGTGCTCCCCGTGTACGGATTGAGCGCGTCGAAGATGATCCACGCGCCGGTGCCGTCGGGGAGCCGGCCGACCGCGCGATCGGCCGCGGCCTCATGGCTCCTGTAGGTGTAGGCGTCGACCAGCAGCGTCTCGGCGCCCACCATCTGCCAGAGCATCACGGAGTCGCCGGTGTTGCCGAGCGAGAACCCGAACGCCGGGAACCCGGCCGCACGCTCCCAGTCGAAGGACTCCCTGCCGGTCACCATGAGGTGCCCACCGGGCGCCAGCGTGCCGGAGAGCGCGAAGCGTGGCAGCGAGTCACCGTCGGTGATGATGAATCCTTCCAGCGGCAACGACGTGACGCCGGCGTTGACGACCTCGATCCACTCGTCGTCACGTGAGGAGAACGCCCCGCTCCCGTCCCAGTCGCGGGCCGGGCCGGCCACGAACTCGTTCAATCGGAGTGCCGCGTCGGCACACGCCGGCGTCGCGGACGCGGGAAGGTGGGCGGGGAGCGAGAGCAGGAGGCACAGGCACATCGGACCAAGACGCATGGATCACCCATGCGGGGGCGGGACGTCAGGCGGAGGCGCTTCGTTCGGGGCGATGGGGACTTTGCACCACCCGTGCCACACCGCCTCGGGGACGGTGTGGCAGCGCGACTAGCGGGCGCGCACGCTCAGGAACTCGCCCATCCAGGCGAGCGCCTTGCGGATGTTCTCGCCCGAGTTGGCGTACGAAAAGCGCAGGTAGCCTTCGCCCGCGGCGCCGAACGCCGTACCCGAGAGGCAGGCGACGCCGGCCTCCTCGAGCATCAGCTTCGCCAGCTCGGCGCTCCTGATCCCGGTACCGGTGATGTTCGGGAACGCGTAGAACGCCCCGCTCGGCTTGAAGCAGGTGACGCCCGGCAGCCGGTTGAGCCCGTCGACGATGATGTCGCGGCGTACGCGGAACTCCTCGACCATCGCCTTCACCTCGGATTGTCCGCCCGCGAGCGCGGCGTGCCCGGCCTTCTGGACGAACGTGGCGGTGCAGGAGTTCGAGTTGGTCATGAGCCGCGCCACGTGCTTGGCGAGCTGCTTCTCCATGATGCCGAAGCCCAGCCGCCAGCCGGTCATCGCGTAGGTCTTCGAGAACCCGTCGAGCACGATGGTGCGCTCGGCGAGCCCGGGGAGCGAGGCGATCGAGAGGTGTCGGCCCTCGTACTGGATCCGGGCGTAGATCTCGTCGGCGAGGATCCAGAAGTGGTGCTTGCGCGCGAGTGCGGCGATCGCCTCGACCGTCTCGGGCTTCATCACCGCGCCGGTCGGGTTGTGCGGCGAGTTGAGCACCAGCATCTTCGTGCGCGAGGTGAGCTTGCTCTCGAGGTCCTTGATGTCGAGGTCGAACCCGTTCTGCTCGCGCAGCACCAGCGGGATGGTGCGCGCGTTGAGGAAGTTGGCGACCGATTCGTAGATCGGGAACCCGGGGCTGGGATAGAGCACCTCGTCGCCCTCTTCGAGCAGGGCGAGCATGGCGAAGAACAGGATCGGCTTGGCCCCGGGCGTGACGACCACGTTGTCGGCGTCGCACGGGATGCCGCGCTCGCGGCTCCACTGCTCGGCGATCAGGCGCCGGAACTCGGGCAGGCCGGCCGAGGGTCCGTAGTGCGTGAAGCCCGCTTCGATCGCTTCGGTCGCGGCCTTGCGGATGTACTGCGGCGTGTCGAAGTCGGGCTCGCCGATCTCGAGGTGGATCACTTCCTTGCCCTGCGCCTCGAGCGCCTGCGCGCGCGCCAGCACCTCGAACGCGGTCTCGGTCCCCAGGCGGTTCAGCCGCTGCGCGTAGGCCATGTGCCCGTCCTCCTGTTCGTCATCGGGCGTGCGACTCCGCCGACTTCCGGATCCGCGCTCGCCGCGTCCAATCCAGCGTCCACTGCGCCCGCTCGCGGCGCTCCGACGCGGAGGCCAGGTGCAGCGCGGCACGCATGCGCCCGCCGCCGAACGGCGAACGCGCTTCGATCCGGGTCCGCTCCCCCTCACCCGACAGGGCGCGCAGGACCAGACGGTCACTCTCGTCTTCGGGAAGGTAGAGGCTCTCGCCGCGCTTCACCCGGTAGACGCTGTGGGTGATGCCCAGCTGGAACCCGGCCGGCCCGCGGGCCTCGAGCCGCGCGCTGGTGACCGACCGCACCACCCCGCGCACCCACGCCCGCTCGCCCCAGCTCTCGTGCCTGAGGCCCAGCGCCATCGTCCCCTCTCCGCTCCACCACTCGCCCCACAACCCCTGCCGGATCCCCGCGGCGTGCGTGCCGAGGGACGCGAGCGACCCCGATGGACCGGGATCGCGGCGCGAGCCGTGTTGCTCTTCCACACCCAGAGCGAGGGTGCCATGGTGGGCCAAAGGACGCTCGACCGCAAGGCCGGCGCGGGCCCCGGTGACACCCGGACGGAAGCGCCAGAGCGCGCCGAGCAGGCTCACCCGCAGGCGCGCGGCCGGCCCGGAGAGACCGGCGGCGAGTGCTCGCTCCGGGCCGAGACGCCCGGACTCGGCGAGCGAGGCGAACCCGACCGCGCCGGCGCGCACGCGGAGGCTGGCGCTCCATCCTTCGAGCGGCCCGTCGCCTCGCCGCCGCACGGGCTCGAGCGTCGACATGGAATCGGTCATCCCTCGCCCTCCCAGCCGCCGGTCGAGCACCGCCTCGGCGCGCCATCGTCCCGCGCGGTCCCAGGCGAGTTCGGACTCGCCCGCGCCGCGGGCGAAGGCGAGCGACGACTGGCGCCCCCGGTGACCGTCGGTGAGCCCACCGATCGTCACGCGGCCGAGCCGGACGCGTGCCCCCGCGAGCGCGCGCTTCGAGAAACGCCCGTAGAGCGCCTCGAACCGGTCGCCGCGCCCGCGCCTCAACCACACACCGTCGCCGGCGCGGCCGCGGAACGCCGCCCGTGAGCCGCGATCGAGCGCCTCGCGCTGCCACGGATCGCCCGCCGCCCCCATGAGGAGCCCCCGCCCCCAGCGAGGCGCGAGGCGGCCGACGGTGACCGCGCCCAACGCGCCGTGTCCTTCGACCGCGCCGCCCGCGAGCGGATCGCCACTCCCCTCCCGCAGCGCCCCGCTCAGCTCGTCGCCGCTGAAGCGCACGCGCCGCGACTTGGTCGGCGCGCTCCCCGCCCGCCCCGCGGCGGCCATGCCCAGCTCGACGTCGCCATCGGTGAGCGAATCCACCGGCTCGGCCGCGTAGTCCACGCCCTCGGGTGCCTCGGGTGGCGGCTCCACCGGCTGGGCATGGGCGCAGGTCGCGAACATGAGGACCAGTGGGAGCACGAGCCGTCTCATCGCTCACCTCCCAGCCCGAGCGACATCCGTGCCGTCTCGCCCAGCACCGGATGACTCTCGACCTCCGCCGCCACGCGCAGCACGCGGGCCCGTGCCGCCACTCCCAACCCGCCGCGCAGCGGCTGGTCGCGTGCCACCAGCCACACGCCGAGCGGTCCCGCGCCGGTAAACAGCCCGAGGGTATGCTCGCCGCGGCCGCCGCGCGGATAGCCCGCGACCGCGGCACGGCCGAGCCACACCACCACATCGCCCAAGTCCAGCGCGCCACCGACCTCGAGCGGACGGGCCAGCGGCGGCGCGGCCCCGCGCGTCCACAACTGCGGCGCGGATGCCCAAACGTGGAGTGCCGTGGCCGCGCTGATCCACGCTCCGCCACCGATCTCGACGCCGACGTCGGCGCCGCGCGCGTCGAAGCGGAACGGTGAGGTGCGGTCACGGCGAGCCACCGCCCGCAACGCGCCGCCGCCATTCGATCCGGCCGCTCCGACCGCCATCGCCAGAGCGGTCCACCCCACGTCGGGCTCGCCGGTCTGCGACAGCCCCACCCCGAGGCGCGCCGAGCGCCAGCCGAGCGCCCCGGACACGGCCCGGGTGGTGAGTGCGGCGAGCCCGTGCCAGCGGGTGACGACGCCCTCGAGCGTGGGTGTGGGGGTCGACGCCGGCAGTCCGCGTTCGAGCAGGACGCACGCCGAGCCGATCGGCCACGCCGGCGCCGGCGCTTCGAAGTCCTGGGCGCGGGCCCCGGTCGCGAAGACCGCGAGCGCCGCGCTGCCGAGAACGAACGCGCGGAGGCTGGTGGGTACCGCGACGGATATGACGGACCCGCGGCGGGCACCGCGGATCCACATGGGGTCGACGCGAAGCCTGCTCATGGCGCGCTCCCTTCGATCCGCAGCGGCTGGGTGAGCGTCATGCTCCCGGCGCCGTCTTCGGCGCGCGCCACCAGCGCCAGCACATAGAGTCCCGGCGGCAGCTCGCTCGCGGACCACACGCGCTCGCCGCGGGCCGGGACCTCGGTCTCGGGCAGCACCTGCGCGACGCGGCGGCCGGCGAGGTCGTACAGCTCGACGACGATCCGCGCGCGCGGCCACGGCAGGTCCCAGCCGATGCTCGTGGCGCGACTCCCTTGGGCGAGCAGGCGGCGCGGGCTCACGGCGAAGCGTCCCGACAGCGGCGGCAGCGCGCGCGGCGGTGCCAACGGGCTGCCGAGCGGATCGGTCGCCGGCGCCCAGAACCCGTCGGCGCGACGCTCGAGCGGGACCCCGGCGGGCACTCCGGCCGCCGAGTACGGCACCCGGTCGCAAGGCGTGCCGTCGCTCTCGCGCAACGTCACCACATCCGCCACGCCCGCCGAGTCGTTGCTGTTATTGAGGCTCGCCCATGGCTTCACCTCCCGGACGCGCGAGGTGTCCAGCGCCGGGAAGTGCGCGAGGAACGCGACCCGATCCTGGGCGAGCACCGCCAGGCTCTCGGCGGCCAGAACGTCGCTCCCGTCCGCGGGCTGCCCCGGCGCGCCGCGGCGATCGGACAGGCTGAAGTCCGTGAGTGAGAGGGGCGCACCGGCGCGGTTCCTCACCTCGACCCACTCGCCTTCACCGTTGCCGGGGTGGAACTGGATCTCGGTCACCTCGAGCGGCCCGGCACCGATGCGCACGCGCAGCGAGTCGAGGTCGTTCGCCGATGACGCGTCGCCCGCGAGCCGCGCGCGTACGCGGAGCAGGCGCTTGCCCGCCGCCAGCCCGGGCAGCGGGATCGCGAACCTCGCGGTGTCGCCGGGCGCCAGCTGCGCGTCGACGAAGGCCGAGCCGAGCGGGGTCTCGCTCCCGGCGAGCGTCTCGCCCACGGCGATCTCCACCTCGCGCTCGGCGATCAACTCGGCGCCGTGATTGTGCACGGCGCCCGCGAGTGTCGCCGGAGTGCCGGCCGCCGGCTGCTCGGGCACGATCGCCAGTGTGCCGGCGATCAGCGCCGCATCGCGGCCGGGGAGGTTCGCGGCGGCAGGTGAGGGCGTGGCGGCGCGGAAGTCCTGCGCGTTGCTCCCCACATCGGAGTCGTCGGGGATGCGGGCCAGCGACTGGCCCGACGGCGCATCGACGACCGGCGCGCCGCAGAAGTACTCGGCCAGCGTGTGAGCGCCGTAGCCCACCACCTCGACGGCGCCGTCGGGCCACACCAGCCGCACCGCGTCCGGGCCGTTCTGCAGGTCGAGCGAGGCGAGCGCATTGGGCGCGGGTACCACGAGCGCCCCGCCGACCACGAACCGGCCACCCGCGGCGATGGTGTCGGTCGCGGCCCCGCTCCAGCGCAGGGACCAGCGACCGGCACCGGCACCATCGCCGGCCTCGAGACGGGCGCCGCCGAGCGCGAAGGGGACCGCTGCGGGATTGAAGATCTCGACGAACTCGTGCCCGGTGTCATCTCCCACCGCGTCGTAGAAGACCTCGGCGATGATCGGATGCGATGACGGGGCACAGATCGACAGGACCAGCAGGGGCAGGGCGAAGGCGGCGACGAACATGAATGCTCCCCGCGGGGGCGGATCTCGCGGGGGCGAATCTCGCGGGGGCGAATCTCGCGGGGGCCGGGTCCTCTTCCTCTCGACGGCCTCGCGGGCCGATCAGCCGCCTACGGCAGACCTCGTCTGCGGCGCCATGCCCACTCGACGCTCAGGAGCCCCACGATCAGCCCGAAGACCCAGGGCGATTCCCAGAGACGCAGTGAATCGCTCCTCGCTCTCGCGATGGCGCGGGTCGGGATCGAGGTGGCCCACGCGGCGGCGGCGGCGGCCGAGGTGGCGCGACCACCGGTGGCGCTCGCGACCGCCGCCAGCGTGACGCTGTCGGGTTCGGCCCGGGCTTCCTCGAGGCTCCAGTGGTCGACGGCGAACTCGCTCGACGCGCGGCCCAGCTCGACGCCGCCTTTGGTCGCACGCACGGTCACGCGGTAGTGACCCGGGGCCGGATCCTCGAGCGTGGCCTCGTACGAGCCCGCGGCGCGAGGCTGGAACGCGAGCCGGGTGGCGCGCCCGGCGGCATCCAGGGCCTCGCCCTCGAGTGCCGCGCCGGCGACCGGCTTGAAGTCCGTGTTCTGCAGGCTCGCGAACAGACGCACGGGTTCCCCTCGCGCGGTGAGCCAGCGCTCGGGCTTCACGCGCAGCGGCTCGCCCTGCACGGGCTCCGCGAGCCAGCGCACGAGACGCCGCCAGAGCCTGCGCCCGCGCTCGGCGCTCAGGTCGTCGTGACCCGAGAGCGACCAGCGCCAGAGCCCGCTGCCGTTGACGAACAGCGCCTGCCCGCGGCCGATGTGGCGCGCCAGCAGCAGCGGTGGGCCGCCGCCGCGCAGAGCGATCAGCACCCGATCGCCGCCGCCGGGGGCGACCGGCGTGAGGTCGGTGAGCGGCGCCGCCGCGCGCCAGGCCCGCTCGCCGCGCGGGGGATCGTCATCCCAGCTCAGCAGCTCGCTGGCCTCGGCGGTGGGTTCGGGGCTTCCGGTCCGCAGCGGCGAGGTCTGGTCGACGCCGAGCGCGAGCTGGGCACCCAGCCGGCCGCCGTGATAGCGCGCCAGCCCGGGGGCCGGCCCGCCCAGCGCCAGCAACCCGCCGCCGCTGCGCACGAACGCCTCGAGCGCGGCGTCCATCTCGGGCCCCAGCTCGTCTGGACTCAGCGCGTCGAGCACCACCGCGGCCTGAGTCTTGAGATCCTGCGCTCCCGTGGTGCCCAGCAGGCGACCCGACTCGACCTCGCGCCAGCCGCCGCTCTCGCGCGTGAGCGTGCGCAGGCTCACGCCCGAATCGCCCAGCCACGCGCGCCGCACGAAGGCGAGGTCCCAGTTGAGGCCGGCGCTCAGCACCAGCACGCCGAGCCGCCCCGGCGCCACCTCGAGTGCCACCTGGCGCGCGTCGTTGGCCGTGGTGGTCTCGCCGGTCAGCGAGTCGATGCGCGCGGTCCACACCGCGAGGCCCGGGCGGGCGGGCGTGATGCGGAAGTCGGCGATCGCTTCGAGGCCGGCGCCCGGCGAGATCACCGTGGCGCGGCTCAGCTCGCGCCCGCCGTCGAGCAGCCGGGTCGTGATGGCGACACCGCGCGCTTCCGACGTGGCGATGTGCACGCGCACCGGCGTCGCCTCGCCCACGCGCGCGGCGGTCGATGCCTCGACCTCGGTCACGGCCCGATCGGGGCCGCGCGCAACACCGGTGAGCACCGTGTGCACCGGGACGCCCAGCGCGCGGGCCGCGGCGACCGGATCCTCGCCCGCGTTGACCGCGCCGTCGCTCACCACCACCACGCCGTCCAGCTCCTGGCCCTCGGGCGAGAGCGGCAGGGCCGCGAGCGCATCGCCGAGCGCCGTGGCGCCGCGGGCCCCTACCGCCGCCGAATCGCCTCCCAGTCGTGTGGCGAACGGCACCACGCGCACCGAGGCACGCCCGCGCCACGCGCGACTGATGGCTTCGACCGCGGCCTGGGCCTCGGTCGCGCGCGAAGCGCCGCCCGGACCGGCCGGCATATCCATGCTGCGCGAACGATCGAGCAGCACCACGAGATGCGCCGAACGTCCGGAGCGTGCGCGCTCGAGCACCGGCTGCGCGATGAGCCAGGCGAGGATCACCAACGCCACCGCCCGCAGCACCGGCAACAGGCGGCGCGCCCGCTCCGGCAGCGGCGGCATGGCGAAGCGGTAGGCCCAGAGGCTGAGCGCGATGAGGACGAGGCTCGCCAGCGCGATCCACAGCGCCGGGGCATTGGGAGCGAGATGGAGCGAGAGGTCGGTCACGGACTCGTGCGGGAGGGCGGGACGGCACGCGCGGCGGCGGATCGCAGCCTAGAGACTGCCCAGGTGCGTGGGCAAGCGGAATGTGGTGGAGGCGCACATGACGTCATGAGAATGTTCGGACCCCCCGGGAGACGAGGCGGGCCACATGGACGTCGCCGTCGTCCAGCCTGCCGATTCCTCGTGGCGCTCCCGCTCGGGAGCGCCGTCGCCCGTCAGATCCCACACGCCCCGAGGCCGCGATGTTCGATGAGACCGATGACACCATCGACATAGATCCGCTCGAACAGCGCACCACGCTGCCGGTGGCCCCCCGCGGCGCGATGCCCGACTCGATCGGGAGCTACCGGCTGCTCGAGCTAATCGGTGAGGGTGGGATGGGCGAGGTCTATCTCGCCGAGCAGACGGGTGCCATCCAGCGCATGGTCGCGCTCAAGGTCATCAAGCAGGGGATGGACACCCGCGAGGTGGTGGCCCGCTTCGAAGCCGAGCGCCAGGCGCTCGCGCTGATGGACCACCCCTGCATCGCCCGCGTGTTCGACGCCGGGGCCACCGACCAGGGACGGCCCTACTTCGTGATGGAGTACGTCCAGGGACTCCCGATCACGGAATACTGCGACCGACACCGGCTCGACATGCGCGATCGTCTCAAGCTCTTCGCGCGCGTCTGCGATGGCGTCCAGCATGCCCACACCAAGGCGATCATCCACCGCGATCTCAAGCCCCACAACGTGCTCGTCACGGTCGTCGACGACCAGCCGGTCCCCAAGATCATCGACTTCGGCATCGCCAAGGCGACCGGACAGGCGCTCACCGACCGCACCATGTTCACCGCACTCGGGCAGCTGGTCGGGACGCCCGAGTACATGAGCCCCGAGCAAATCGAGATGGCGGGCGAGAACATCGACGCGCGCACCGACATCTACTCGCTGGGCGTGATCCTCTATGAATTGCTCGCCGGAGCGCCTCCCTTCGATCCGGCCGAGTTCCGCAAGGAGGGCTTCGACGCCATCCGCCGGCGCATCGTCGAGCAGGATCCGGCGCGGCCGAGCACGCGCGTGACCACGTTGAGCGAGGGCGCGGCGCTCTCGGCCCGCAACCGGCGCACCGAGCCCTCGAAGCTGGCTTCGCAACTCAAGGGCGACCTCGACTGGATCACCATGAAGGCGCTCGAGAAGGATCGGACGCGCCGGTACCCGACAGCGAACGCGCTGGCGCAGGACATCCAGCACTACCTGAACCACGAGCCCGTCTCCGCCTCGCCGCCCAGCGCGACCTATCTCATGACGAAGCTGGTGCGTCGGCACCGGGTGGCGTTCACGGCGCTGGCGGTGATCGTTGTAGTGCTCGCGGGCGCCTCGGTGGTGACGACATCGCTCTTCTTCAAGGCGCAGCGCGAGTCGAAGCGCGCCCAGGTGGAGGCGGCGCGATCGGAACAGGTGGCGGCGTTCATGAAGGAGATGCTGGCCGGAGTCGGGCCGTCGGTGGCGCTGGGACGCGACACGAAGATGCTGCGCGAGATCCTCGACAAGACCACGAAGCGCGTGGACCACGACCTCGCGGGCCAGCCACGCGTCGAGGCGGAGATGCGCTCGG
>JBGPXY010000161.1:0-6339 GCA_041492985.1 Candidatus Eiseniibacteriota bacterium | reverse complement strand
TCGACCAGCACGGCCGCTTCGTCGCTCACCGATTCGGGGACGCGCAGCAACTGGCTCTCGTGGGCGACGAACCGCTCGCCCCAGCTCCCCCCCAGGCCGCGGGTCGTGCCGATGAGCATCCCGGGCGGGAGTGCTCCGTCGGTGAAATGTTCGCAACGTGACGGATGCCCGGCGCGGCATGGCGCGCACGGAGGGTCGATGGTGCGCGCCGCACAGGCCAGCAGCGGGTTCGCGACCACGCGCTCGCCACGCTCGAAGCCGCGCACGGCGGCGCCGGTCTCCTCGATGACGCCGACGTTCTCGTGGCCGAGCACGAACGGGAACGACGAGAACGGCGAGGTGGCGGGGCTTGCCTTGAGCCCGATGACCGCGAGATCGCTCCCGCAGATGCCCCCCAGCCGGGTGCGCACCCGCACCCACCGGTCGCTCGGAAGGGCCGGCTCGTCCACCTCGCCGTAACGCGTGCAGGCGTGCGGGCCGACGAGCAGCCGCGGCGAGATCGCGCCGGCGGCGAGCGTGAGCAGATAGGTCGGGATGGGCGCGGCGAACGTGATCGCCTTCATCGCCCGAACGCGCTCCTACGCCGCGCCGGCCGCGACGGCGAGCGGGATCGCGGCCACGACCGGGGGCGCCACCACCACGCGCAACGCGCGCGGCACGCAGGTGATCTCCAGCTCGGGGCCGGCGGCGCGGCGGTACTCGCCGTCGGTCTCGTAGGCGGGCGGCGTCGGGAAGCGTAGCGTGAAGCTCGCCGCCTGTTCGGTGACCACCCGTGGGTCGGAGGTGTGGGTGCCACGGGTCGCGGCCACGAACAGCCCGAGTCGCGCCAGCGGCGGGCCGTCCAGGATCGCGATCGCGTCCAGCCGGCCGTCGGCGAGCTCGGCCTGCGGGGCGATGTGGAACGAGCCGCCGAAGTGCCTCGCGTTGGCGACGATCAGCATGAGGTGGCGGGCGCGCTCGCGGCGCGCGCGCGGCGAGCCCACCTGGATCTCGATCCCCGGGTAGCCGATCAGCTGGCGCAGGGCCGAGACTAGGTAGAGGGCCTCCCCACTCAGCCAGCGGATGCGCGCACAGTCCTCGAGCACCGCGATGTCGAAGCCGAACCCGGCGATGTTGAGGAAGTGCCGCCCTTCCACGCGCCCCACGTCGACGCGCGTGTCGGGGCCCTCGACCGCCAGACGCGCGGTGGCGGCGAGATCGCCGGCCGGGGCGCCCACCGTCTTGGCGAAGTCGTTGCCGGTGCCGGCGGCGAGCAGGGCCAGCCGGCAATCGACGCCCGACTCGAGGATCGCCCCGGCGACATTGCTCCAGGTTCCGTCGCCCCCGACCGCAACCAGCGTGGTGCAGCCGGCGTCGAGCGCCCGGCGCGCCAGGGCGCGCTCGTCCCCGGCGGCCCCGGTGGCTTCGATGGCGCTCACCCCGTGGGCGGCGAAGGCCTCGTGGATCCTCGGCATCATGCGCGCCCCGCGGCCGCGACCGGCGGCCGGGTTCACGATCACGCGGACGCGCGAACCGGCGGGCTGACCCACGGGCGCGTCACCGCCCCGCGTAGGCGGCGAGCGTCTGGAGCGGGTGGATGGTCTCGACGCCGTCGCGCATCCACTGCTCGCGGAACGGCGTGGTGGTGACCTCGTCGGGATCGATCGCGCTGGTGAACGCGTGCGGATACAGGACCAGGCTGCCGCGTTCCTCTTCGTGTTCCATGAACGGGCCGGACATGACGAGCGGCGAGATGTAGCCGCCGCCCTGGTCGTGCATGAAGGTCTGGTAGCGGTGCTCGACCTGCTCCCACGCCACCTCCCCGCTGTCGGTGAGCCGCAGGGTGAGGATGGGCTTGCCGCCCTCGGCGGCCGTGACCGCAACCTCGCCCTCGCGTCGCTGGAAGCTCACCTCCAGATCGGCGGGGTGGTGCGGCAGGTGCCAGACCTCGATGCCGTGCTGGCGGGACTCGGGCGTGGTGGTGCCGACCAGGAATGGGAACATCGCCGCGCGCGGCATCGGCTCCCCATGCTGGATGCGCGGCGCCACCACCACCGAGAGCGCGATCTCCATGTAGGCGCCGACCGCGCTGTCATGGAACTCGAAGGCGGTCACGGTGAGGACACTCTGACCGTGGTGGGGCTCGACCGGTTGCAGGCCGTGCGGCAGGATCGCCCGCGCGTTCTCGGTCGGGAACTCGAAGAAGCCGTTGACGGCGTCGCGGTAGAGATAGCGCCGCGCGCCCGCGGGCGTCTTCGCGGCGGCAGGCTCGCTCACAGGATCCCCTCCTCGCGCAGCACATGGGCGAGGATCGCGACCCCTTCGTTCAGCTGGTCGTGGGTGTGCGCCGCCGAGACCGAGATGCGGAAGCGCGACCGGTGCTTGGCCACCGCCGGGTAGACGATCGGCTGCAGGTAGAGCCCGGCGCGCTGCAGGCGGTGACCGATCTCGAAGATGCGGCGATCGTTGCGGATCATCACCGGGATGACCTGCGAGGTCGACTCCCCGACGTCGATCCCCTCCTCGCGCAGCAGGCGGCGGATGTGCGACACGTTGGCCCACAGCCGGCCGCGCAGCCCGGGCTCGCGGCTGGCGATGCGCAGCGCCTCGAGCACGCCGGCGGCGACCACCGGAGAGAGGGCGCACGAGAACAGGCGCGAGCGCGCGAACCCCTCGAGGTACTTGTAGAGGCTGGCCGAGCCGGCGACGAAGCCGCCCTGCCCGCCGATCGCCTTGGACAGCGTGCCGACGTGGATGTCGATCTGGTCCTCGAGCCCGAACGCCTCGGCCACCCCGCGCCCGTTCTCGCCGTAGATGAAGGTCGAATGCGCCTCGTCGATCATGATGCGCGCCTCGTACTTCCGCGCGATCTCGACGATCTCGGGCAGCCGGCACACGTCGCCATCCATGGAGTACACGCCCTCGACGATCACCAGCTTCTTGCCGCTCGAGACCTTGAGCTTCTTCTCCAGATCCTCCGGGCGGTTGTGCCGGAAGAAGCGCACCTCGGCCTTGGAGAGGATGGCGCCGTCGACGATGCTGGCGTGCGAGTTCTGGTCGGCGACGATCAGGTCGCCCGGGCGCATGAGCCCCTGGATGATTCCGACGTTGGTGCTGTAGCCGGTCGGGAACAGCATGCACGCGGGCTTGGCCTTGTAGATCGCCAGCTCGCGTTCCAGCTCCAGGTGCACGTCCATGGTGCCGGAGAGCACCGGCGAGCCGGCCGCGCCCATCCCGTAGCGGTCGAGGGCGCGCTTGGCCGCCTCGATCACCTCGGGGCGATACGACAGGCCGAGGTAATTGTAGGACGACAGGTTGAGCAGGTTCAGGCGTCGCTGCTCGAGCTTCTCCTGCAGCTCCACCCGCGTCGTCGGCCGCGATGACATCGGCTGGCCGTAGAGGTAGTACCCTCGCAACTGCGCGTTGTCGTACCACTCGGTGTACGGCTCGAGGATGGCGAAGACGTCGTCGCTTGACGAGTAGTAAAAGCTACTGTAGTCGTAGTCGGACGAATCTCCCTGCACCTGTGGCTGCACGCCCGTCCTTACCGCCATCGTCGACCTCCGGTCGGGTTGGCTCCCCTCTCATGTCGTATGGCTCTCACCGTCGGACCTGGGGAGGATCCGTGAGTCGTGCGACGCAGAGCCTGCTGTTTTCGGTAATCTACTGCATCGTTCTGCTGGTCGTCATGGGGCCGGTGCAGTGGCTCGTGGTCCGACCGCTGTGCGCCCTGATGCCGGCTCGTCGTGGCCCCATCATGCGATGGTGGCTGCGATCGCACGCCGGGGTCGTGCTGGGCATGGCCCGGGCCCTCGGCGGGCTCAGACTACACGTTCAGGGCTCCCTCCCGGAAACGAGCTGCATCGTGCTCATGAACCACCAGTCGTTACTGGACATACCGGTCGCCGTCTCGCTCTTCCGGGGACCCTACCCCCTCATCCCGACCCGCGCCAAGTACTCGCGCGGCATCCCGGTCATCTCGGGCCTGGTGAGCCTCGGCCAGTTCCCGTCGCTGTCACAGGGCGCCCGGGCCACGCGCGCCGAGCACAAGGCCATGATGGCGGCGGCCGAAGCGGTAGGCCGTGGCGAACGCTCGCTCCTCATCTATCCCGAAGGGCACCGCAGCCGCACGGGCGAGCTCCAACCCTTCATGACCTCGGGCGTGCAGCTGATGTTCCGCCGCGCCGGCGAGTGTCCGGTGTACCTCATCGTGGTGGACGGCCTCTGGCGTCTGCGATCCATGGCCGACATCGCCCTCCGGCTGGCGGGCAGTCGCGCGGAGGTCCAGGTCCGGGGCCCCTTCCCCATCCCGGCCGAGCCCCGCGAGCACGAGGCCTTCATCGCCTCCCTGCGCGAGGAGATGGTCGAGATGCTCGAAGGGCTGCGCGCCCCCGATCCCGAACGTGCCCCCCTTGCCTCCCGCCAGCGCATCGGATGAC
Source organism: Candidatus Eiseniibacteriota bacterium (assembly GCA_041492985.1). Taxonomy (GTDB): domain Bacteria; phylum Eisenbacteria; class RBG-16-71-46; order RBG-16-71-46; family RBG-16-71-46; genus WS-11. Next base: position 1,921 of record JBGPXY010000161.1, on the reverse strand, counting down.
GCGGCGCTGCGCGCGGCCCTCTCCCGGGGCCTCGACCTGCCCGCGGGACCCGACGCCCTGGCCCTGGCCGGGCACCTCGAGCGCGTGTTCGGCCGGGCCACGGCGGCGCTCATCCACTATGGATCCCACGCCCAGCGGTCGGGCACCGGACCCGAGAGCGCCTGGGACTTCTTCGTGGTCGTCGACGAGTACGGCGCGGCCTACCGGGCGCTGGCGTCGAGCCGCGCTGCGGGCTTCTCCGCGGCGCGGGCGGCGTTCCTCAACCGTCTCCTCCCGCCCAACGTGCTCTCGATCATCGCCGCCGATGGCCCGGAACCGCGGCTCGCGAAGTGCTGCGTGCTGAGCCTGAACGACCTGGAGCGCGCCTGCTCGCGGACACCCGCCGACCACTTCGTGCGGGCACGGCTCTTCCAGCAGGTGCAGCTCCTCCAGTGGCGGGACGCGTCGTGTCGCGAGCGCATCACCGCGGCGGTGATCTCGGCGCGGCGGGAGACGTTCACCTGGGGACGACCCTTCCTTCCCGACCGATTCAACGCCGCCGACTACGCGCGCGCGCTGCTCGAGGTGTCCTACGCCTCGGAGATCCGTCCCGAGGACGACCGGCGTGTCGACGCGCTGATGGCCTCGCAGGGTGGCACGCTGGTGCCGATGTACGACGCGCTGCTCGCGAGCCTGGTGGCGCGCGGCGTGCTGGCGCGCACCGGCGACCGCTATCGCGACGCAAGGCCGCCGGGCGCGCTGGCGCGGGCGGCCGCCCGCGCATGGTTCGGATGGAGCAAGACCCGCGCGACGCTGCGCTGGGCCAAGTACGTGGCACTCTACGACGACTGGCTCGAGTACGTAGTGCGCAAGGTCGAGCGTCGCAGCGGCGTCGCCCTCGACCTGACGCCGCGCGAGCGGCGCTGGCCGCTCCTCTTCCTGTGGCCCAAGCTGGTGCGCTACCTCGGGCGCAAGCCCCGGCCGGGCGCCTGAGATGGTCCGCCCATGATCCGCCAGGAGACCCTCGGTCTGATCGCCGCCGCTCTGTTGCTGGCCACCATGCCGGTGTACGCGGTGGTGGCGCGGAGCCGTCCGCGCGATCCCGACGTCGCGCGCCGTCCACGCACGGTGCTGCTCGGCTACTGGGTGCGCGACTGGTTGATGTGGGCGATCACGCCGCTCGAGCGGCTGTTCCTGGCGCTGCGGCTCTCTCCCTCCGCATTCAATTGGGCAGGCGTCGCCTTCGGCATCGCCGCCGGGGTCGCCTACGCCCGCGGGGCGTTTCCGGCGGCCGGCTGGCTGATGCTGCTCGGAGGCGCCGCGGACATCTTCGACGGCCGCATCGCCCGCGCCCGTGGCATGGTGTCGAAGGCCGGAGCATTCCTCGATTCGGCCCTCGACCGCTTCGCCGAGACCTTCGCCTACGCGGGCCTCGCGGTCTGGGCCCGCTCCTCGGGGTGGGGTGCGCTGGCCGTGGTGCTGGCGCTGGGGGGCTCGCTGCTGGTGAGCTACACGCGCGCCCGCGGTGAGGGGCTGGGCGTCTTCTACAAGGGCGGGCTCATGCAGCGGGCCGAGCGGCTGGTGCTGCTCGCATTCGCCTCGCTGCTCGACCCGGTCGTCACGCCGCTCGCCGGCTGGCCGCCCGGGCGGATGCTGCTCGGCGTGATCGCCTTCATCGGCGTTGCCTCGCTCGGCACCGCGCTTCACCGCACGCTGGCGATCGCGGGCACCCTCGCACGCGAGGAGTCGCCGCGCGGCTGAGGCCGCCCCTCGCTCGATGGCCCTCCTCGATCCCACGCGTCCGCTCCTCCGCCAGCGCGACTTCGCCGCACTCTGGTGGGGCCAGCTCATCTCCATCCTCGGCGAGCGGCTGAGCAGCCTGGCGCTGCTGGGGCTGATCGCCGAGCACACGCACCAGCTCGCCGACGCGAACGCCCCGCTG
>JBGPXY010000203.1:0-4395 GCA_041492985.1 Candidatus Eiseniibacteriota bacterium | reverse complement strand
TGCCGACAAGCTCTCCGCCGGGCCCATTTCGAGCCGGCCTGCGACGTCCTACCGGCGGAGCTTGCGACGCGTCCACCACTTCGCCCTCTCGGCGATCCGCGTGACCCGACCTCGAGCGTCTCGAAAGCGCGATCGGCGGGTGCCTCGGCAGCCAGTCAGCCGTCACGGGACGGGCGTCCACCCCCCAAATACCCCTTGCGCACCGCCCGCGCATGTTGTTTTATTCACACCTCTGAATAGTTATGCATCGACCTCGGAGGTGCCCGTGCAGCGGTCCCAGCGTCTCGCAATGCTCGCCCAGTTGCTCGGCGAGCGTCAGTTCTCGAGCCAGGAGGAGCTGGCGCACGCCCTCTCCCGGGCTCGCATGCCGGTGACCCAGGCGACGCTCTCGCGCGACCTGCGCAGTCTCGGGGTGGGCAAGCGCCCGGGCCCGCAGGGCAAGGCGGTCTACCAGCTTCCGGGGCCCGCCACCGAGACCCTCGACCGCGAGCGCCAGCTGCTCGATCTGCGCGCTTTCGTGAACGAGATCCGCATCGCCGAGAACCTGGCGGTGGTGCGCACACCGCCCGGCCACGCCAACGGCGTGGCGCGCGCGATCGACATGCTCTCCTTCGACCATCTGGTGGGCTCGGTCGCGGGCGACGATACGGTGCTGGTGGTGCTCAACAACCGGGCGTCGGCGATGCGTTTCAAGCGCCACATCGAAGGTCTCGCGACCCGGGCCGGGGTGGCCCAGTGAAGGCCCCGCTCGATCCGGGCGCCGCCGCCGCCGTCGTCGGCCAGTCCGCGCCCACGATGTTCACCGGTGACGGGCAGGCCGCGCGCGTGGCGGTGCTGGGCGCCAGCGGTTATTCGGGCCAGGAGTTCGCGCGGCTCGCCCTCGCCCACCCGGGGCTCTCGCTGGCGGTGCTGGCCTCGCGCGAGCACGCGGGGCGCCCGGCGGTCGAGCTGCTGCCGGGGCTCGACCCGCGGGCGGTGGCGCTGCCGACGGTCGCCGACCCCAAGGCGCTGGTCGACATGCTGGCGGCTGATGTGTTCGACACGCTGGTCTGCTGCCTCCCGCACGGCGCATGGAAGGCGATCGCCGCCGAGCACCCGGCGCTGGCCGCAAGCCCCGCGCGCGTCATCGACCTCTCGTCCGACTTTCGCGACGGTGGCTCGCCCACGGCGAGCGGCCCGGCCTACGCGTACGGCCTGCCCGAGGCGTTCCGCACCGTGCTCGTGGGCGCCACGCGGGTCGCCAACCCGGGCTGCTACCCGACCGCCGCCACGCTTGCGCTGCTGCCGGCGGCCGAGTCGGGCTGGATCGAGGAGCCGGTGATGGTGAGCGCGCTCTCGGGTGTCTCGGGTGCGGGCCGCTCGCCGGCGCTCAAGACCTCGTTCGTCGAGCTGGAGGGCGGCGCTTCCATCTATCGGGCCGGCACCGAGCACCAGCACGTGGCCGAGATGGAGCGGAATCTGGGTCGTCTCGCGGGCTCGCCGGTGGCGGTCGGCTTCGCGCCGCAGCTGGCGCCGATGTCGCGCGGCATCCTGCTCACCGCCAACGCGCGGCTCACCCGCCCCGTATCACCCGAGGAGATGCGTGCCGCCTATCTCGCCCGCTACGGTGGGGAGACCTTCGTGCGCGTGCTCGAACCGGGCGTCTGGCCCGAGACGCGCGCGGTCAAGGCGTCCAACCGCTGTGATGTCGCCGTCACCACCATGCACGAGGGCCGCACCCTCCTGGCCACCGCCGCGCTCGACAATCTGGTCAAGGGCGCGGCGGGCCAGGCCATCCAGAATCTCAACCTGATGCTCGGCTGGCCCGAGAGCTGGGGCCTGCCGGTGCACGGGAGTCCGTGGTGAGGAGCGCGGGGCCGGGGTTGGGCTCCGCTCGCGCGGCCATCCGGGGGGACCGGCGCGTGACGCCGGTCGCGGAAGCCGCCGCGACATCGGAGAGAGCGAACTCCACGCCGGTCACCCCGGTGGTGGTCAAACTCGGTGGTCGGTCGCTCGAGGCGCCGGGAGCGTGTCGGGAGCTGGCCACGGAGCTGGCGCGACTCTCCGGCGGCACCCTCCTCGTCCACGGCGGCGGCGGCGAGGTGTCCGAGTGGTGCGAACGGCTCGGCATCGCGCCGCGTTTCCTCGACGGCCTGCGCGTGACCGATCCCGACACGCTCGAGGTCGCGGTGGCGGTGCTCGCCGGGCTCGCGAACACGCGTCTGGTCGCGGCGCTGCGCGCTGCGGGCGTGGATGCGGTGGGCCTGAGCGCCCTCGATGGCGGCACGGTCGAGGTGGCGCGCCATGCCGACGCATCGCTGCTGGGTGCGGTGGGCCAGGTGGTCGCGGTCCATCCGCAACTGCTCGAGACGCTGCTCGTCCAGGGCCGCACGCCGGTGCTCGCCAGCATCGGCGCCGCGGGCGAGCAGCTGCTCAACGTGAACGCCGACGATATCGCAGCCGGGCTGGCGGGTGCGCTGCACGCGCGTGCGTTGTTGCTGCTCAGCGACACGCCGGGGCTTAGACTCGACGGCAAGGTGGTCGAGCGGCTGGAGGGGCGCGAGATCGCGACCGCGCTCGCGCATCCGGATGTGAAGGACGGCATGCGGCCCAAGCTGCGCGCGGCGGCCGCCGCCATCGAAGCGGGGGCGCAGCGCGTCGTCATCGGCGCGTGGGCGGGCCCCGGCACACTCACCGCATTGCTCGAGGGCAGGGGTGGCGGCACCACGCTCCTGGCCCAGCCCATGGAGGTCTCGCGTGGCTGATTCGCTCACCGCCGCATCCGCTTCGACCCCCGGCGCCGGCGGCGTGGCGCCGGTCGCGATCGCCAGCCAGGAACTGGGATTGTTCGCGCCGGTCTACAACTTCCCGCGCGTCGAGATGGTCTCGGGGCGCGGGGCGCGGATCACCGACGCCGAGGGCCGCGAGTATCTCGACTTCGTGAGCGGCATCGCGGTGAACGCGCTGGGCCACGCGCCGTCGGGGCTGGCGAGTGCGATGGCCAAGCAGATGCGCCAGCTCGGCCACACGTCGAACCTGTTCGCCAACGGGCCGGCCATCACGCTCGCCAGGACGCTGTGCGCCGCGACCGGATACGACCGGGTGTTCTTCTGCAACAGCGGCACCGAGGGAATCGAGTCGGCGCTCAAGTTCGCGCGCGCCCGCGCGGGCGCCAGGGGGATGCCGGGTCGCGACATCGTCGCCTTCCGCGGCAGCTTCCACGGCCGTACCGGCTTCGCGGTCTCGACCACCTGGACGCCCTCCTACCGCGAGCCGTTCGAGCCGCTCATCCCGGGCGTGCGCTTTGCGGACTTCAACGACGTGCCGGGCCTCGACGCCGTGATCGACGGCAACACCGCCGCGGTGATCGTCGAGCCGGTGCAGGGCGAGGGTGGCGCGGTCGCCGGGCAGCACAAGTTCCTCACCGCCCTGCGTCAGCGCGCGAGTGCGGTGGGTGCCGCCCTCATCTTCGACGAGGTGCAGTGCGGCATGGGCCGTTGCGGACAGCTGCTCGCGGGCCAGCACTACGGCGTCAAGGCCGACATGACGGTGATGAGCAAGGCGCTGGGCGGCGGCTACCCGATCGCGGTCGTGCTCATGACCGCCGAGGTGGCGGACACCCTCAAGGCCGGCATGCACGGCTGCACCTTCGGCGGCAGTCCGGTGGCGGCCACCGCGGCCAACTGGATGCTGGCAAAGATCAACAAGCCGGGCTTCCTCGCGCGGGTGCGGAAGCGCGGCCGCGAGCTGGAGGCCGGGCTCACGACGCTGGCCAAGAAGCACGCCTCGCTCGGCGAGGTGCGCGGCATGGGACTCCTGCGCGCGATCGAGATCAAGGCGGACGCCGGGTTTGACACGGCCGGACTCACCAAGGCGGCGATGGCCCACGGGCTGCTCGTCATCCGTGGCGGGGACCACGCGATTCGCCTGTTGCCGCCGCTCACCGTATCGGCGGAGGAGATCACCGAGGCCATGCAGCGCCTCGACTCGGCGCTCACCGAACTCGAATCGACGAAAGGCTAGCGACATGAAGCAGCGTTCGGTGAAACGCGCGGTGCTGGCGTACTCGGGCGGCCTCGACACCAGCATCATCGTGCCGTGGCTCAAGGAGCACTACGGCTGCGAGGTGGTGTGCTACTGCTCCGACGTCGGGCAGGGCGCCGAGCTGGACGGCCTCGAGGCCAAGGCGCGCAAGATCGGCGCGAGCGAGGTGGTGGTCGAGGACTTGAAGGTGCCGTTCGTGCGCGACTTCTGCTTCCCCGCGCTGCGCGCCGGGGCCATTTATGAAGGCACCTACCTGCTCGGCACGGCGCTCGCCCGCCCGCTCATCGCCTCGCGCCAGGTGTGGTGCGCCGAGCGTGTCGGCGCCGACGCGCTGGCCCACGGCTGCACCGGCAAGGGCAACGATCAGGTGCG
>JBGPXY010000021.1:0-22886 GCA_041492985.1 Candidatus Eiseniibacteriota bacterium | reverse complement strand
GGGGTCCATCGCCTTCGCGCCCGAGGTGGTCGTGCCGACGCTGATGGCGATGCGCGAGGACTACGGTGATCGGCTGTTCGGCCGCTACGGGTTCGTGGACGCGCTCAACCCGACGCTGCGCGTCGTTTCTCCGGTGCACCACGGAGCGGTCGATTCGACGCTCGGCTGGTTCGACACCGACTACCTCGGCATCGACCAGGGGCCGATCCTGGCGATGATCGAGAATCATCGCAGCGGCCTGGTGTGGCGCACCATGCATCGCAACCCACACCTGGTGCGCGGACTGAAACGCGCCGGGTTCACCGGCGGCTGGCTCGATTCGCTGACGTCCGGCCGGTGATGCGCGCGACCAGCCGGTGGATGACGGCGGCGCTGGCATCGATCGTCCTGGGTGGGTGCTCGCGCGCGGCAGGTGAAGGCGTCACGCTGCGCTTCTGGGCGATGGGCCGCGAGGGCGAGGTGGTCCAGGAGCTGGTGCGCGACTTCGAGCGCGAGAACCCGGGCGTCCGCGTGGTCGTGCAGCAGATCCCCTGGGTCGCCGCGCACGAGAAGCTGCTTACCGCGCATGTCGGGCGCTCGACCCCCGACCTCGCCCAGCTCGGGAACACGTGGATCGCCGAGTTCGAGGCGCTCCAGGCCATCGCGCCGCTCGGGCCCTGGCTCGCGTCATCGCCCACGCTCCGCGACAGCGTGTTCTTCCGCGGCATCTGGGACACGAACGTGATCGACGGCATGGCGTACGGCGTGCCCTGGTACGTGGACACGCGCGTGCTCTTCTATCGTCGCGACATCCTCCACCGCGCGGGATGGGACTCGATCCCCGGCACCTGGGCCGAGTGGCTGCGCTCGATGGAGGCGGTCAAGCGCGTCGGCGGAAGCGAGCGGTTCGCGATCTTCCTGCCCACGAACGAGTACACGCCCTGGCTCGTCCTGGGGCTCCAGACCGGCTCGCCGCTGCTCGCCGACAGCGCGACGCGCGGCGCGTTCAGCGGAGCCGCCTACCGGCGGGCCGCGGATTTCTATCTCGACATCTTCCGCCGCGGGCTGGCCCCCGCCGTGCCCGGTGCGGCGATCGCGAACCGGTATCAGGAATTCGAGCGCGGCACCTTCAGCATGTACATCAGCGGACCCTGGGACGTGGGCGAGTTCCGCCGCCGCCTGTCTCCGGACATGCAGGGGTCATGGGCCACCGCGCCGCTGCCCGGGCCGGACGGCCCGGCCTCGGGCGTGTCGACCGCGGGGGGCTCGAGCCTGGTCATGTTCCGATCGTCGCGGCACCCGGCCGAGACCTGGAAGCTGATCGAGTTCCTGTCGCGGCCCGAGCAGCAGCTGCGCTTCTGGCGCCTCACCGGCGACCTGCCGGCGCGGGTCGAAGCGTGGCGGGATACCGCGCTGCTCGCCGATCCCAACATGATCGCCTTCGGCATCCAGCTCGGGCGCGTGGTCTCCACACCCCGCATCCCGGAGTGGGAGCAGATCTCGATCATGCTTCAGGACCGCGTCGAAACCATGGTGCTCGGCCACGCGCACGCCGACTCGGCGCTGGCGGCCCTCGACCGCGACATCGACCGGGTCCTCGAGAAGCGGCGTTGGCTGGTCGAGCGGGAGCGCCGGCGCCTGGCGCGAAGCCTCCAGGTGGCGCGATGAGCCGGGTGATCGAGGTCCGCCAGAACCGGGCGGGCTGGGTGTTCGTGCTGCCCGCGCTGAGCCTGATCGGCGTGTTCTTCTTCCTGCCGGTGCTGGGCGGGCTGGCGCTCAGCTTCACGGACTTCGACATCTACGCGATCGGCCGGCCCGACACCGCGCGGTTCATGGGGATCGCCAACTACGCGCAGGTGCTCACGAATCCCATGTTCTGGAAGGCGCTCGGCAACACCTTTATGTTCGTCCTGATCGGCGGGCCGCTCTCGGTGATCACCTCGCTGGTGGCGGCATTGCTGGTGAGCTCGAAGCTCGTGCGCTACCCGGGGCTGTTCCGCTCTATCTTCTTCATGCCGGTCGTGACCACGCTGGTGGCGGTGGCCATCGTCTGGCGCTACCTCTATCACCCTCAGTACGGACTGCTGAACTGGGTGCTCGGCGCGGTCGGGATCCATCCGATCGACTGGCTGGGCGACCCGCACTGGGCCATGTTCGCCATCATCGTCATGGCCGTGTGGAAGAACTTCGGCTACAACATGCTGATCTTCGTGGCGGGCCTCCAGAGCATCCCCGAGGAGCAGTACGAGGCCGCACGCCTCGATGGCGCCTCGGCGTGGGGTCAGTTCGTCCACGTGACGCTGCCGGGGCTGGCGCCCACCTTCCTGTTCGTCGGCGTGATGACGATGCTCGGGAACTTCCAGCTCTTCTCCGAACCGTACGTCATGACACAGGGGGGCCCGCTCAAGGCCACCACCACCGTGGTCCTGCTCATGTACGAGGAGGGCTTCCGCTGGTGGCGGATGGGCCTGGCCTCGGCGATCGCGTTCGTGCTGTTCGCGATCATGCTGGTGGGGACCACCATCCAGATGCGGGTGCAGCGGGAGCGCCATCCATGAGGAAGCTCCTGCCGTCGCTGATCCTCCACGTCGTCCTCGGCCTCGGAGCCCTGGCGACGCTGGCCCCGCTGCTGTGGATGGTGTCCGCCTCGTTCATGTCGAGCGGCGAGGCCAACAGCTTCCCTCCCCGGCTCCTGCCGCACACGCCGACCTTCGCCCATTACATCGATCTGTTCACCCGGCTGGATCTGGCCCGCTACTTCGCCAACAGCACACTGGTGGCGACGACGGCGACCCTCGTGTCACTGCTCGTGAACACCATGGCGGGCTACGCCTTCGCCAAGCTGCGCTTCAGCGGTCGCGAGCGCGTGTTCCGCATCCTGCTCGCGGCACTCGTCATCCCGGCGCAGGTCGGCATGCTGCCCCTGTTCCTGCTGCTCAAGGGCATGGGCCTGGTCAACACGCCGATCGGCGTGATCGTGCCGTTCATGGCGGGCGTCTTCGGCATCTTCATGATCCGGCAGTACTCGCTCGCCATCCCCGATGACCTGCTCGATGCCGCGCGAGTGGATGGCGCGGGCGAGTTCAGGATCTTCTGGACCATCGTCGTCCCGGTCATCCGTCCCATCATGGTGACGCTGGCGCTGTTCACCTTCCTGAGCGCCTGGAACGACTTCATGTGGCCGCTCATCGTGCTGAGCGACGAGGCGAAGTTCACGCTGCCGGTGGCGCTGGCCAGCCTCTCCGGGGAGCACGTGCTGGACACCGAGCTGATGATGGCCGGCTCCGTGCTCACGGTGATCCCGGTGGTGCTGGTGTTCGTGGTACTTCAGCGCGCCTACATCCGAGGCGTGATGATGGGGAGCGTGAAGGGGTGAACGGCGCGCGCGTGATGCGCGGGCCGGCCGTTTCGACCCTCGCGACGCTCGCCGCGGTCGTCGGGATCGTCGCCTCGGCGCGGGCGGCGGGCCCCACCGTCGTGGATGCGTTCGAGTCCACCGCCGGATGGAGCGCCACTCCCGCCAGCGGCGTGAGCATGAAGCTCTCGACCGACACCGACGCCGGCGCCGTCGGCCGTTCGCTGCGCATCGACTTCGATTTCCACGGGGGCGGCGGCTACGCGGTCGCGCACAAGGCGTTCAACCTCGCGTTGCCCGTGAACTACCGGTTCAGCTTCCGCGTGCGCGGCGAGTGCGCGCCTCAGAACCTCGAGTTCAAGCTCGTCGATTCGACCGGGGCGAACGTGTGGTGGGTGAACACGCGCGACTACGCGTTCACGCCCGCGTGGCAGACGGTGGCGCTCAAGAAGCGCCACATCTCGTTCGCGTGGGGACCCGCCGGAGGCGGCGAGATCGCGCGCGTGGCGGCGATCGAGTTCGCGGTGACCGCCGGCCATGGCGGCCACGGCACGGTGTGGCTCGATGATCTGAGGCTCGAGCCGCTGCCGATCCCACCGGCCAATCCGTCCCGGCCGATCGCGCGTGCCTCGAGCACGACGGCGGGGCACCTGGCCGCCGCCGCCGCCGACACGGATACCGCCACGTTCTGGGCCAGTGCCGCAGGCGACTCCGCGCCGTGGATCGAGCTCGATCTGGGCGCAGAACGCGAGTTCGGCGGGCTGGTGGTGGACTGGATGCCGGGGCGCCACGCGGCGGACTATGCGGTCGAGGCCGCGGACGGAGCGGGCCCCTGGCGCCTGATTCGTTCGGTCGCCGGCGGGAACGGCGGGCGCGATCCGCTCTATCTGCCCGAGAGCGAGGCGCGACGCATCCGGCTGTGCGTGCTTCGCGCCGTGGACGCGCGCGGCGTGGCGATCCGCCGACTCGAGGTGAAGCCGCTCGCCTGGTCGGCCACGCCCGGGGCGTTCTTCGAGGCGATCGCGAAGGAGGCGCGGCGGGGGATGTATCCACGGGCGCTGCGCGGTGAGCAGACGTACTGGACTGTGGTGGGCGCGGAGGGCGCCCGCGAGGAGGCGCTCCTCAACGAGGAGGGGATGCTCGAGACCGGCAAGGCTTCGTACTCGATCGAACCCTTCCTCTACGTGGACGGAAAGCTGGTCACCTGGGCCGACGTGCGCACGGAGCAGAGCCTGGCCGATGGGGATCTGCCGATCCCGACCGTGAGGTGGACGGGTGCGCCGCTGGGATTGAGCGTGACCGCGGTGGGTGTGGGGAACTCGGCGATCTCCGACGTCTGGGTGCGCTACCGGGTGAGCAACCCGGGCCCCACACGCACGCGGGGCACCCTGTACCTCGCGCTCCGTCCGTTCCAGGTGAATCCGCCCGCGCAGTTCCTCAACACGCCGGGCGGTGTGGCGCCCCTGCGCTCGCTCGTCTTCGATGGACGTATCGTGTGGGCGAACGAGGATCACGGCCTGATCAGCGTCACGAAGCCCACGGATTTCGGCGCCGCGATGTTCGACCAGGGAGACGTCACCGAGTGGCTGGCCAGGGGCCGGCTCCCCGGGGCGACCAGCGTGATGGACTCGTTCGAGCGCGCGTCGGGTGCGCTGGGCTACGCGCTCGACCTGCCGCCGGGTGGCGAACGCGACATCGTGATCGTGGTGCCGATGGTCGAGTGGCCCAGCGCGCACCCCCTCGCCCTCGACGATTCCGCCGACGTGAGGGAGTTCGGCGCGAGGCTCGAACGCGTCCGTCGCGACTGGCGCTCGAGGCTCGACCGCGTGACCATCACCCTGCCCGACTCGCAGGTGGCGCGCGCGCTCCGGGCGCAGATCGGCTACATCCTGGTGAACCGCGACGGCCCCTCGATCCAACCGGGGTCGCGCTCGTACGAGCGCTCATGGATCCGTGACGGCGCGCTGACCTCGGCGGCGCTGCTGCGGCTCGGCCAGGGCGACGTGGTGAAGAACTATCTCGAGTGGTTCGCGGCCTTCCAGTATGGCGACGGCAAGGTGCCGTGCTGCGTCGATGCTCGCGGCGCCGATCCCGTGCCCGAGCACGACAGCCACGGCGAGTTCATCTACCTGGCGGCCGAGTACCTGCGCCTCACCGGCGACCGCGCCACGGTCGATCGGCTGTGGCCGCACGTGCGCGCCGCCGCGGCGTACCTCGATACGCTGCGCGCTCAGCGCCGCACGCCCGAGTGGCACACGCCGGAGAACGCGCCGTACCTCGGCATCCTTCCGCCGTCCATCAGCCACGAAGGTTACTCGGCGAAGCCCATGCACTCGTACTGGGACGATCTCTTCGCGCTACGTGGCTATAAAGACGCGGCATGGCTGGCGGAGGTGCTCGGGCACGGCGAGGACAGCGCGTGGCTCGCGGCGTCGCGCGACACGTTCGCCCACGACCTCGCGGCGTCGGTGCGCGGGGCGATGGCCGCGCACAGGATCGACTACGTGCCCGGGTGCGCCGACCTCGGTGACTTCGACGCCACCTCCACGACCATCGCGCTCAACCCGGCGGAGGCCGGGGACATCCTGCCGCGCGGAGCCCTCGAGCGCACGTTCGAGCGCTACTGGACGTTCTTCGACGACCGGCGCTCGGGCCGCAAGCCCTGGGACGCATTCACCCCCTACGAGTGGCGCACCGTCGGCGCGATGGTCCGCCTCGGCTGGCGCGAGCGCGCGGACTCGGCACTGACCTGGCTGATGCGGTTCCGCCGCCCGCCCGGTTTCCAGCACTGGGCCGAGGTGGTGTGGAACGACGAGCGTGCGCCGCACTTCATCGGCGACATGCCACACACCTGGGTGGGCTCGGACTTCGTGCGCTCGGTGCTCGATATGCTCGCCTACGAGCGCGAGGCCGACAGCGCGCTGGTGATCGGCGCGGGGGTGCCGCAGCGCTGGACCACGGGGAGCGGGATCACCGTGCGCGGTTTGCACACGCGGTGGGGATCGTTGAGTTACACGTTGCGCGAGGACGGCCGGTCACGCGCGCTCTCGATCGAGGATTCGGACCTTCGCATCCCGCCAGGCGGCATCGTCATCGCCTCGCCGCCACCGGGACGACGACGCGATCAGCACGTGGAGGTGTCGGTCGACGGGAGGGTGCTCGAGGGCCCGCTCGTCATCCGCCATGTCCCGGCCCGGGTCCGGTGGAAGATCGTGGGCAAGCCCGCCGCCGTGATCAAAACGATCGTTCGCTAGCCCGCCCACGCCTCCAGCGCCCCTCCATTCGTCCGGATGACCTCGGCGTAGAACCGCCCGCTGCTCTTGATCGTCCGCTGCTGCGTGGCGAAGTCCACGTGGACGATGCCGAACCGCCTGGTCGTCCCGCTGCTCCACTCGAGATTGTCGAGCAGCGACCAGGCGAAGTAGCCGCGCAGGTCCACCCCCAGCTCCATCGCCGCGTGCGCCGCTGCCAGATGGTCGTGGAGATACCTCGCGCGCACCGGGTCATCCACGCGACCGTCGATCGCGGTCGCAGGGTCGGGCAGCGCGGCACCGTTCTCCATGATGTAGAGCGGGATGTCGCCGTAGCGCTGCTTCACCCACAGCAGCGTGCGCGTGAGTCCCTCCGGGAACACCTCCCAGCCGGTCTCGGTGTAGAAGGCGCCCGGCACGGGCACGCCGCTGGCGCGCGTGGGCCAGGCGTCGTCGTCGTGGCGCTCGATCTTGCGCGTGTAGTAGTTCACGCCGACGAAGTCGATCGGCTGGCGGATGAGCGCCCAGTCCTCCACCGGGAACTCCGGCCAGGCGTCACCGAAGAGGTCGCGCAACCCGTCGGGGGAGCGGCCGAAGAACACGGGATCGAGATACTGATGGTTGAAGTAGATGTCGGCCCGCGCCGCCGCCGCCACGTCGAGCGGGGAACCGGTCGCAGGCTCCTTGGGCTCGAGATTCACCACCAGCCCGATCGCTCGCTTCCACCCGCCCGCGCGGTAGCGTTGCACCGCGGCGCCGTGCGCGCGCAGCAGGTGATGCGACACGATCGGCGCCTCGTAGAGGTTGCGATGCCCGGGCGCGTTCACGCCGGTCACGAAGCCGTCGTGCGCGATGACCCAGGGCTCGTTGAGCGTCGCCCACATCGGCACCCGATCGCCGAGCGCCTGGAACGCGACCTCGGCGTAGTCGGCGAACCACTGAGCCGAATCGGGATTCCGCCAGCCGCCCAGGTCGTCGAGTGCGGCGGGCAGGTCCCAGTGATGGAGCGTGATGGCCGGCTGGATCCCGCCCTCGAGCAGCGCGTCGACGAGCTGCCGGTAGAAGTCGAGCCCCGCCGGGTTCACGCGGCCGCGGCCGGTGGGAAGGATGCGCGACCACGAGAGGCTGAAGCGGTAGGCGGTGAGACCCAGCTCGCGCATGAGCGCCACGTCCTCGCGCCAGCGACGGTAGTGGTCGCACGCGACGTCGGCCTCGGCGCCGCCCAGGGTGCGACCGGGCGTGTGCGAGAACCGGTGCCAGATGCTGGGACCCGCGCCGTCGGCGAGAGGGGAGCCCTCGATCTGGTAGGCTGATGTGGCAGCCCCCCAGAGGAATCCTCGAGGGAAGCTTCGGGCTTGGGTCATGGACCTCCGGTGAGTGCCAAAGGGCCCGCAGAGTATCGGAAGTCCCGAGGGCGTCCCAATCCCGCCGGGGCCGTCTCCGAGGCGGGTTCCCATCGGCAACCTGAACCCGCAGGCAATCGGCTGTGGCGGAGGAGGTTGGACCCTCGGTGCCCGCGAGCCCTTCTCCGGCGCCGCCATGGAGGGTGGTCTCAAGGCCCGGGGGTCGAATGTAATCGTTTTCAGAGGCTCCTCAGAGCCATATACTGAGCAGCGAGATTCGGCCTGTGCATCCCGGCCTCGACACTTTCCACGACACCCCGGCAGGAGGCCCCGCCATGAAATCCGCTCAGCTTGCGGCCCTCGTTCTCGCTCTCTCGATCGGTGCGACGATCCCCGCTCTGGCGCAGGCCCCGCGCAAGGATTTCATCTGGGCGCGTTCCACCAACGGCGCCGCCATCACCCTGGATGGTGTCCTCAATGAGCCCGCCTGGGCGCAGGCCGAGTCGGTGGTGGTGCGGATGGCTCAGGACACCGGGATCCCGGGCAGCGGGTGGTTCTACGAGTCGGGGGTCGCACCCAGCGACCCGACCTTCACGACCATCCGGTTCCTGCGGGTGGGGAATCAGCTCTACATGGGCGCCTACGTGCGCGACCACTCGATCGGCGGCTCCGACCTTTTCAATCGCTTCGACGGACTCCTGATGTCCATCAAAGATCACGCGTCGGCCACCCGCCCCGCTCCCGCGACCGAGTACTTCTATTCCTGGTGGAACCCGGAGAACCCGGTGGCGGCCGTCGCGCCCGGCGCCATGCCCGGCTTCCGCGGCCGTTGGAGCGGCTGCAGCGATGCTCCCTCGAACTGCGCGCGCCCCAGGACGGCTCAAGAGATCGCCGCGTGGGACGCGGTCACCACGGTCAGCGGCATCACCAACGACGACAACAACGTCGATGGCGACCCCAACGACGACAACGACTGGGGCTATGTGGTCGAGATGCGATTCGACCTCACGGTCATGGGCTACGACATGAACAAGCCGGCCGGCGATACGGTCGAGTGGAACGTCTCGGTCTACGACTGCGACTGGTTCTGGCCGTTCCAGCCCATCTTCAGCTCCAACCGCGTGTGGTGGCAGAACCCCTGGGGGAACGACTTCTGGTTCCACAATGTGCGTGTCATGGGCAGGCCGACCGTGACGATCAGCTCAGGACCCGCTCCCGCTCTCGGCCCGGACTTCCGCGTGCCGGCCGCCGACGCCTACGCGGCGCCGACGATCGATGGGCTCCTCATCGAGCCGGTGTGGCAGGCGGCGCCCCACTTCGACATCCGCTACGACGATGTGGCGCTGCGAAGCACCTATCCCGGCGAGGGGCCATGGCGGAGCGGTCAGGTTCAGTTCGAGGTGAACGCCAACGCGGCGGCGGTGCTCGACCCCGCCGACGCCACGATCAAGTGGTTCTCCAAGGGCGACAAGCTCTACCTGGGCTTCGACGTCCGCGACCAGATCGTCCAGTACGTCGCGGACCAGAACCGGTGGGACGGATTCATCGTCTGCCTGAACGACTACTCGCTGCGCAGCTCGGCCAACCAGAACCTGGTCGGATACCGGTACAGCTTCCAGGTCGGGCCGACGGGAGCCGCGCTGGCGCAGGATGAGCTACCGCCGCTGATCACCGCGGTCGGAGCACAGGTCGCCCTCAGGCTCAAGACCGCGTCGGCGGATCGGGACACCTTTGGCCGGCTCGCATCGGATGTCGGCTACTCGGCCGAGATGTGGATCGATCTCACCAAGATCGGCTACCCAGCCGGGCTCGGCGACCGCAGGTTGTTCCTGAGCATCGACCTCCTGGACGGCGATTCGTTCGCCAGCTGGCAGGACAGCTATGGCACGCGCGTCTGGTGGCAGCGCGAGCATGCCGGAGGCAGCGGCGCGAGCGGAGGCGGCAAGGATGGTCCGGCGTGGGGATACCTCGATACCGCGCAGATCGGGCAGGTCGTGGCCGTGGGCGACGAGGAGCCGGCTCCCCCGACCCGCATCGCCCTGCTCGGCGCTCGTCCGAACCCGTCCGGTGGGAAGACCGCCGTCTACTTCACGCTCCCGCGGCCCGGAGACGTGATGGTCGAGGTGTTCGACCTCGCGGGACGCATGGTCGCGCGGCGCGACTACGGTCGCCAGCCGGCCGGACCCTCGCACGTCATCTTCGGCGACGAGCGCATGGATAGCGGCCTCTACATGTACCGGCTCCGGGTGTCGGATGCCGCGGGTAGCGCGCCGGTCACGCTGTCCGGCAAGATGATCCTCGTGCGTTGATCGAGCCAGCGTCGGTGGCGGGGCGAGCGGGGTCATCACTCGCCGCCCGCCGCCCGGCGTGCAGTCGATAGGAAGGTCGGGGTCGGGCATGATGGGTCGTTTGGGTCTCCATCTCGTCGCGAGCGTCGCCGTGCCGGCGGCGCTCGTTCTGTGTTTCTCGCCGCCGTCGGCGCGGGCGGGGACCACCGGCAAGCTGGTCGGGACCGTGCTCGACGCGAAGAAACAGCCGCTGGCAGGCGCCAACATCGCGCTCACCGACGTGCGACTCGGCACGGTGACGGACGCCGAGGGCAAGTACGTCCTCTACAACGTCCCGGCCGGCACGCACACGATGAGAGTGGGCCTCATCGGCTACGCCGCCACCACGCTCACCGACGTGGAGGTCCCGGCCGACCGCACCGCCACAATCGACGTGACGCTGCAGGAGAGCGCGGTCCAACTGCAGGAGATCGTGGTGAGCGCGCAACGTCCGGTGGTCGAGCTGGGTCTCACGAGCAACGTGGCCACCATCAGCCGCGCCGAGATCGCCAAGTTGCCGGTCCAGGAGCTGGCGGACGTCGTGAACCTCCAGGCGGGCGTCGTCGACGGTCACATCCGCGGCGGTCGAAGAGGCGAGGTGCAGTACCAAGTCGACGGCGTGACGGTGAACAATCCCTACGACAACGCCTCCACCGTGCGGCTCGACCGCTCGATCCTGGAGGAGGTGCAGGTCATCAGCGGCACGTTCGATGCCGAATACGGCCAGGCCATGAGCGGGGTGGTGAACGCGGTGCTGAGGCGCGGCACCGAGCGCTTCGCATGGTCGGGCGAGCTGCTTGCCGGAGGCTTCGTCTACAGCCACGCGCGTCGGAGTCCCCCGAGCGTGGTGAATGCCTCCGGCAGCTATGTCCAGCCGTTCGAGAACCACTTCCTGCCCGCTGGAGTCCAGAACTACCAGCTCACGCTGAGTGGTCCGACCGGTCTGCCGAACACGTTGTTCCTGCTCAGCGCGCGGCACTACGCGTTCGACGACTTCGTGCAGGGGCAGCGCCGAGCCATGCCGACGGACCATTTCAGCCCCGAGAGTCTGGTGTTTGTTCCGACCGGCGACAACAAGATCGTCACGCTCGGCTACTCCCGTGACTGGCTCGGGGTGGCGAAGCTCACCAACCACTCCATCCCCTCGGTCGAGCTCACGTACCAGGCGATCGTCAACAAGGTCACCGGACGACGGTTCGACTGGGCGTACCGGTTCGACCCGGAGGGGCTGTCGCGCCAGCGGACGTTCTCGATCGTGCACGGCCTGGACTGGACGCAGACCCTCGACACCAGGACCGTGCTCAAGTTCGTGCTGCGCCAGAACTACTTCGACTACCGGGACGCGGCGTACGACAGCCTCGACGATCCGCGCTACTACGTCGCCGGCCCGCCACTGAGCACCGATGTCTACGAGCACGGGGCAGTCGTGAAGGGTGTCCAGAGCACGCGCTTCGTGCAGAACACCAACGCGCTGGTGATCGGGGGGTCGCTGACCCGCAATCTCAGCGCCCGGCATTCGGTCAAGGGCGGGATCGAGTGGCAGCCGACCCGCCTCCGCTTCGGCTCCCCGGGGATCCTGAGCGTCTCGGGTGGCTCCTACCTCCCGCACCAGAACGACCCGCCGGACTTTCCGGATCCGGCCCTCTACAAGCCGGTGATCGGAGCGATCTACGCGCAGGACGACCTGGAGTGGAACGACCTGCGCTTCCGCGCCGGGGTGCGCTACGACTACTTCAACTCGAAGTGGGGCGTGCCGAGCAACCTGTCCAACCCGGCCAACTCCATCACTGGCGCTCCGCCCTCGGTCTTCCGCCCCACCACGAACAAGGTCTCGTTCTCGCCGCGCATCGGCGTGTCGTATCCGGTCACGCCCAAGGCGTCGCTGTTCTTCGCCTACGGGCACTTCATCCAGATGCCGCTCCTGCGCGACATCTTCTCGAATGCCGACTACAACGTGCTCACGGACCTCCAGGCGGACGGGGTCGATCACGGCGTGCTGGGCAACCCGGACATCAAGCCCGAGCGCACCACGCAGTACCAGTTCGGCTACAAGCACGAGCTGCGTCCATGGCTCGGCCTCGACGTGACGCTGTTCTACAAGGACATCCGCGACCTGATCGGCGTGCAGATCCTCACCACCTACAACAACGCCGAGTACCGTCGGCTCTCGAACGCCGATTTCGGCAGCGTCACCGGGCTGACCGTGGCACTCGATCAGCGGCAATTCGGCTCGCTGAGCACGTCGCTCGACTACACGTGGCAGCTCGCCAAGGGGAGCGCCAGCGAACCGAACGAGACCGCCGCGCGCGTGGATGCGGGCGAGGACCCGCGCCCCAGACAGGTGCCGCTTGACTGGGACCAGCGTCATACGCTCAACCTGACGGCCACGGTGGCGCAGGCGGACGACTACGCCGTGAGCGGGGTGGTGCGCGTGGCGAGCGGGCAGCCCTACACGCCGTCGCTCGATCCGGGCGGCTTCAGCGGCGGGCTCGAACACAACTCGGGCCGCAAGCCGCACGGGGTGCTCGTGGACCTGCGCGGCGAGAAGCAGATCGGCGGCAAGCCCACGAGCTGGACCGCCTTCGCGCGCGTGTTCAACCTGTTCGACACGCGGTTCTTCAACGGCTTTGTCTTTGACAACTCGGGGAGCCCCTACTACTCGAGCACGAACACGTTGAACGACGCTCGTCAGCTGGGCGATCCCACCCGCTACTACGCGCCGCGGCGCGTCGAGCTGGGGATCACCTGGCAGGGAGGCGACCAGTGACGCGACCGATCGCAGCCAGCGTCCGCGGGTTCGCCGCGCTACTGCTGGCGCTCGCGTGTGCCGCGCCCGCGCAGGCGCAGGGGGGCTACGTGTTCATCCCGCCCGATCAGCGCGGCCGGATCGACGCCGAGCGCTCGGGATTCCACGACGCGGCGAACATCCGCACGGTGTTCTGGAACTTCGGGATGGTCGGCGACTACCAGTCCGACCCCGGCAATGTGGACCTGAGCGTGTTCCACTCGGTCGAGGTCCCGAAGGGCACGGGGATGAACTACTCCGACGGCATCACGCCGTTCGTACTGTCCAAGATCCGGACCCGCGACAGCCTGGACGTCTACCTCATGGAGACCGGGTTCCGCGAGCGACAGGAGGTCGATCCGCAGTACAACCGCGTCATGCGCTTCGAGCCGCGCCCCGGCTACTTCCAGGCGGATCCCACGATCAACCGCGGGCGTTCGCCGGCGATGAGCAACGATCCGCGCACCTGGCCGCCGACGTGGCCCGACCGCGTGAACGATCCCGATGATCCGGGATGGTCGGGCAGCTGGGACGGCTACTTCGGCAAGCGGCCGGCGGCCGATCAGGAGAGCTTCTCCGTCATGGACGACGACTTCTACCAGCGCTACCTCTACTCCCCGGACTCGCTCGACGCCACGCGGCACGGCCTGGGCCTGCGCATCGAGGTGCGTGGATTCCAGTGGGCCAACCCGCAGGCCGGCAACGTCATCTTCTGGCACTACGACATCGCCAACGAGGGCACGACCGACTACAACGACAACATCATCTTCGGGCTCTACATGGACTCGGGCGTGGGCGGCTCGGCGCTCTCGTGCGACGGCATCTTCGAGTCCGATGACGACAACGCGTTCTTCGACAAGTCCTCGGGGCTCAACCTGGTCTACACCTGGGACCGGTTCGGACACGGCCGCGACCTGCGTGGCAGCTGCTCGCCGACGGGCTACCTGGGCTACGCCTACCTGGAGACCCCCGGGAATCCCTTCGATGGGATCGACAACGACGACGACGGCATCACCGACGAACGGCGCGACGCGGGGCCCGGGACGCACATCCTCGGGCAGGACTCGATCCTCGCGTACGTCACCGCCCATTACGATCTGCAGAAGTTCGAGGCCGCCTATGGCCCGCTCGTGAACCGGGCGCCCTACCGGATCGGCAGCTGGTGGACCGGCGACGAGGACATGGACTGGAATCCCGAGTTCCACGACGTCGGCGCGGACGGCGTGCCCGGGACCGGCGACACCGGCGAGGGCGATGGCATCCCCACCGAGGGCGAGCCCAACTTCGACCGCACCGACGTCACCGAGTCGGATCAGATCGGGCTGACGGGATTCAAGATGAACCGCATCCGCGCCGGGGCCGGCAACCCGGATCCGACCACCGACGGCATCCTCTTCTACACCGAGAGCAACAACTGGCCGCAGCGGCTCTACGACAAGTTCACCGATCCCTACGCCCCGGCGCGATTCGATTCGGCCCTGGCGGCCAACTACAACATCGGATTCCTGTTCGCGTCCGGGCCCTTCAGCCTCAAGGCCGGTCAGCGGGAGCGCTTCAGCCTGGCGCTCGCCTTCGGAGCGGACCTGACCGAGCTGCGCAGCACCGTGGGCACCGTTCAGCAGATCTACAACGCCAACTACCAGTTCGCCGTCCCGCCGCCGATGCCGACGGTCAGCGCGGAGACGGGGAACGGGTTCGTGCGCCTGTCGTGGGACGACGTGGCGGAGCGGGGCGTAGACCCGGTGACGGGCCAGTTCGACTTCGAAGGCTACAAGGTCTATCGCTCGACCGACCCCGAGTTCAGAGACCCCGAGGAGATCACGACCGGTCGCGGCAGCGACATCGGGCTGCGCAAGCCGTTCGTGCAATTCGATCGCGTGGACAGCCGGCGTGGCTACTCGCAGAAGGCGGTCGAAGGCGTGCAGTTCTGGCTGGGCGACGAGACCGGGATCACCCACACCTGGACCGACTCCTCGGTGACCAACGGGCAGGAGTACTTCTACGGGGTGGTCGCCTACGACTTCGGCGTGGACTCGCCCTTCGACTCGTTGCGGGTCTTCCCGTCGCAGAATGCGATCTCGGTGACCCGCACCGCCCGCGGCGGTCTGATCCTGCCCAAGAACGTGGTGGCCGTGCGCCCCAACCCGCGCGCGCTCGGCTACGTCGGCGCGTCGGTGGACACGGCGGCGCATGTGGTGGGGGTGGGGGTCGGGACGGTGGCGGTGGACGTCGTGAACTCGAACCAGGTGACCGAGGGACACCTCTACACGGTCGCCTTCCACGCCTCGAGCCCGGAGAGCATCCGCGCCACCCGCTACGCCCTCGCGGACAGCTCGCAGCCCTCCGTCTGCTTCACGAACGGCACGGATTTCGCGGCCACCGGCGACGGCGCGGTCGGGTGCGGCCTGCTGCCGCTGGTCACCATCCTGCCCCAGGTGCGCGTGAACACGGCCCTCTCGGGATACACCGCGGGGAGCCCGACCAACACGCGCCTCAAGGTGGCCTATCAGCCGCCCCAGCCGATCAATCTGAGGCGGGCCGGCTTCCCCGACGACATCTCGATCGTCTTCGACGATGTTGTCCGCGACACCAGCATCGCGACCTTCCTGAACCCCGCGCGCCCGGCCAAATTCCGGGTCTTCGCTCACAGCGACACGGGCGATCTGCAGCTCGACTTCCGATTCCGTGACCTGGACCTCAACGGCACGCTCAGCACCGCCGCCGAGCTCATTGACGTGTTCTGCCCGATCCCCAACGTGCGCGTGGACTCGCTGGTCACCTGGCGCGTCCAGCTCGACACGCTGGGCCAGGGGGCGCGCGGCCCGATCGTGCCGCCGCGCCGCAACGACCAGTACGACCTGCACCTGGACACGCCGCTCGGCGAAGGGGATCTGTTCACGTTCGTGGGCCACGGGGCGCGCGTGGACGACGCCGCGGCGCGCGACCAGTTCGCCACCCGACCCTATGTGGTCCCCAATCCGTACCTCGAGTCGGCGAGCTTCGAGCCCGCGCGGTTCAACGTCTCCGGGCGCGGCGAGCGACGCATCGAGTTCCGCGGACTGCCGAGCTCGTGCGTCATCCGCATCTACACCGTCCGAGGGGATCTCGTGCAGACGCTCCGTCACGAGGCGTCGATCGAGGGGTTCGAGCCGTGGAATCTTCGCACCAAGGACAACCTCGAGGCAGCCCCTGGTCTCTACATCTTCCACGTGGACGCGCCGGGGATCGGCACGTCCATCGGCAAGTTCGCGGTCATCAAGTGAACGCGCAGACCGGCACGAGGACCGCCTGGTCCCGATGGGCCCGAACGACGTGGGCGATCGTGCTCGGGGCCGCACTCGCGCTGCCGTCCCAGGCCGGCGCCCAAAGCAAGACCGGCACCACGCTGGGACAGTTCCTGCTCATCGAGCCGAGTGCCCGGATCGCCGCACTCGGCAACGCCGGCGGCGCGATCGAATCAGGTCTCGAGGGGGCCTACTACAATCCCGCGGCCGCGGGGCGGATCGAGCGACGTGCGCTCGAGTTCGCTCACATCGACTGGTTCGCCGGCATCCGATACGACTACGTAGCGGCGGCACTCCCGCTCGGCAGCTGGGGCACCGGGTTCGCCAGCGTCACCTCGCTCAACTCCGGTGAGATCGACGTGCGGACCGTGAGCCAGCCGCTCGGCACCGGCGAGCGGTTCAGCGTGTCGGACATGGCGATCGGGCTGGGGTTCGGCCGCGCCGTCACCGAGCGCTTCAGCGCCGGCGTCCAGTTCAAGTACCTCCAGGAGACGGTGTGGCACAGCACCGCCAGCACGGTGACGTTCGACGTCGGCACCATCTACCGGATCCGCCCGGGGGGGCTTCACATCGGCTCGAGCCTGAGCAACTTCGGCACCGCCGCCGGGTACTCCGGCCGCGACCTGCGGATCACCTATGACGGCGACCCGACGCGCAATGGCGACAACGGCACGCTGCCGGGCGAGCGTTTCGTGCAGGATTATCCGGTCCCGATTCTGTTCCGGGTCGGCGTGGGTGTGCCCTGGCGGCCGAGTCCCGAATGGGTCGTCTGGACGGTCGCGGAGGCGATCCATCCGAACGACAACACCGAGAGCGTGAGCGCGGGCCTCGAAGCCACCTTCCGCGACCTGGTGGCCGTGCGGGCCGGATATCAGAGCCTGTTCAAGGAGGATTCCGAGGAGGGGCTCACGCTGGGGACCGGACTGAAGGGACGCCTCGAGAGCTGGGACTACCGCATCGACTACGCGTGGGCCGACCACGGACGCCTGGGAGGCGTCCATCGTCTCGCGCTGGGATTGCTCTACTAGCAGCTTCGACCCTCACATCGGGAGACCGTATCCATGACGAGGCGCCTGAGACACCTGTTGATCTACGCGGTCGTGGCCTTCGGCTGCTGGGCGCCGGCGGCGCGTGCCACGACGCTGGAGACGACCGACGCGATCCTGGACAGCCTGCAGTACGGCTCGTTCCGCTACGCGTGGGACGAGGCGAGTCCGAGCAACGGCCTGATCCGCGACCGCAGCCAGCCCGGGTCGCCGTGCAGCGTCGCGGCGACGGGATTCGGTCTCTCGGCGATCTGCATCGCCGTCGACCACGCCTGGGTCTCGCGTTCGGCGGCCGCCTCCCGCGTGCTGACGGCGCTGCAGACCTTCTGGAACGGGCCCCAGGGCACGGCGGCGAGCGGGATCATCGGCTACCAGGGGCTCTTCTACCACTTCCTCGATATGACCACCGCCACCCGGACCTGGGACAGCGAGCTGTCCACGATCGACACCGCGCTCCTGCTCGCGGGGATCCTGGATGCCAAGCAGTTCTTCAACGGCGGCGCCTCGGACGAGGTCCAGATCCGCACGCTCGCTGACGCGATCTACCAGCGCGTGAACTGGAACTTCATGTCGACCTGCCAGCCGCCCTGCTGCACGCTCATTTGGATGGGCTGGAAGCCCGCGACCGGATTCGCCAATTTCGGCGCGTGGACCGGGTACAACGAGGCGATGATCCTCTACCTGCTGGCGATCGGCTCGCCCACCCATCCGGTCCCCGGCTGCGCCTGGTCGAGCTGGTGCGCTTTCTATACTTGGATTACGCAGTACGGCTACTCCTACATCAAATTCCCGCCGTTGTTCGGGCACCAGTACTCGCATTGCTGGGTCGACTTCCGCCTCATCCAGGATCCCTACACCAGCGGCCACGGCATCGACTACTTCGAGAATTCCCGGCGCGCGACCTATGCCCAGCGGGCGTACTGCATCGCCAACCCGGGCGGATTCCAGGGCTACGGCGCCAACCAGTGGGGGCTGACGGCGTCGGATGACCCGCCTCCGGCTCCGCTCTACCTCGCCCACGGGGCGCCACCGGCCGAGAACGACAACGGCACGATCACCCCGACCGCCGCCATCAGCTCGATCGCGTTCGCGCCCGAGATCGTCATCCCGGTGATCGAGAATCTCTGGACGAACTACAAGACCCAGCTCTGGGGGCCCTACGGATTCCGGGACGCGTTCAACCTCCAGGTGAACCCCGACTGGTACGGCGCGGATGTGCTGGGGATCGACCAGGGGCCGATCGCCATCATGATCGAGAACTACCGGACCGGGCGCGTGTGGAATCGCTTCATGCAGAACGCGGACGTACAGAATGGCCTGCAGCTCGCCGGGTTCACAGCCGTCGTGGGGGTCGAGCCTCCCCCGGCGGTGACGGCCTCGGGGCCGCCCGTGGCGTCACCCAATCCATTCGTCTCCTACACCGCGATCCGGTATCAGCTCGCCAGGGCGATGCGCGTGCGTCTGACGGTCTACGACCTGAGCGGTCGCCAGGTCGCTCAGCTGGTGAACGACGACCAGGGCCCCGGATCGCACGAGGTGAGGCTCGAGGGCGCCGGCCTTGCCAGCGGAGTCTATCGGTGCCGCCTGGACGTGGGCGGGAGCGTGACGGAGCGCATCGTGGTCCGGCTGCGCTGATGCCTCGAACGAGCGGCCGTCCGCTGCGCGAGCGACGACGCTCGGGATCACGGATCGGATCCGACCGCCGCCACCGGAGTGCGCGGTGAGACGGCCACCCCCGCTGAGACATCCGCGTGAGGCCGTGTCCGAGCCCGCTCCGGCGCCGGCGGCGGCGCGCCCCGAAGTCACCCGGACCCCGGTCGGCCGCGTGCTGAGCAACGGCCGCTATCGGACGCTGCTCACCACCTCGGGGACCGGCGGCGCCTGGCTCGGGGACCAGGCGCTCACCTCGTGGCGGGGCGATCGAGTCGAGGACGGCGATGGATGGTTCGTCTACGTCCGCGACCTGGACGACGGCACCTTCTGGTCGCTCGGCGCGCGGCCGGTCCGTCGGACCTCCGAGCGGTACGCCACCGAGGATGGACCCGGCTGGATGGCGATCGCGCGACGCGATGACGGCATCGAGTCCCGGATGGAAGTTTGGGTCGACGCGCACGCGGACGCCGAGTGCCGCCGCATCACCCTGCGCAACCACTCGGGGCGCCCGCGCCGGCTCGAGCTGACCAGCTATGGCGAGGTGGTGTTGAACGACGCGCGGCAGCACGCGGACCACCCGGGTTTCTCCAAGCTGTTCGTGCAGACGGAAGCACTTGCGGGGCAGGGGCTCCTGCTGGCGCACCGACGCCCCCGCAGTCCGGAGCAGCGACATCCCTGGCTCGCGCATGCCTGCCGGGGCGAGGGTGCCCTGAGCTACGAGACCGACCGGGCGCGCTTCCTGGGCCGCGGCCGTGGACCCGATGCCCCGATCGCGTTGCTCTCCCCGCGGCCGCTCTCGGGGACGACCGGCGACGTGCTGGATCCGGTGCTGGCGCTCCGGCGGGTCGTGGAGATCGCGCCCGATGGGACATCGCAGATCGAGCTGGTATCGGCCGCCGCTCCGACCCGCGATCAGGTGCTGGAGGTCTCGCAGCGCCTCTCCCGCGCGGGCGCCTTCGACGCATCCCGGCGGCTCGCCGAGGAGACGGCGACCAACTGCCTGGCGGCGCACGGCCTCACCCCGCGGGAAGCAGAGCGCCTCGAGCGCGTGGCAGCCGCGTTGCTGTACGCGGATCCGGCACTCCGGCCGGGGCCGGATGCCGCGCGGGTGGATGCGGCCGGCCTTCCGTCGGGCCGCCCTCCTGCGCTCGAGCTCGGCGGGGCGATCGTCGTCGATTCGGACGCCCTCGACTCGACGGTGAACGAGATGCTGACCGCCCACGCGTACTGGCGGGATCTGGGGCTGCGCACCCCGCTGGTGTTCCTGACGCTGGGAGCGACGCCGAGGGAGTCGCTCGCCCGCCGCTCGGACCTCCCGGGCGTGTTCGTCTTCGGCCCGGACGCATTCGATGCCCGCGGTCTCGCGCGACTCCGCGCCGATGCCGATTGGATCGTGAGGGACGGGGCGTCCCCGCTGGCGATGAGCGACCCGATCCACGAGGGCGTGCCCGCGGCGCCGGTGGCGCCTCGGGGTGGGACGGTTTCGGAAGGAGAGGCCGATGGTGAGACGATGCCGTGGCCGCTGGGTGATGAGCCGCTACGCTGCTTCAATGGGACCGGCGGCTTCAGCCCACGGGGCGATGAGTACGTCATCCGGCTCCCGCGGACCCGCGAGGGAAGCCCGCGCCTCACGCCGCGGCCGTGGATCAACGTGCTCGCCAATCCGAGCTTTGGCGCGCTGATCAGCGAGTCGGGAGCGGGCTGCACCTGGAGCCGCAACAGTCGCCAGTTCCGGCTGACACCCTGGGCCAACGACCCGGTGCGCGATCCGCACGACGAAGCCCTCTACCTGCGCGACGAAGCGAGCGGGCTCCTCTGGTCACCGTTCCCCGGCCCGATCCCCGGCGACGGACCCTACGAGATGCGCCACGGCTTCGGCTCCAGCCGCTGCCGCCACGTCAGCGGCGGCCTCGAAGTCGAGACCGACGTCTTCGTCCACGCCTCCGATCCGGTGAAGATCGTGCACGTGAAGATCTTCAATCCCGGCACGAGCGCCCGCCGGCTCTCCGTGGTGTCCTATCAGCGACTCGTGCTCGGCGAGCCGCCGCAACGGGCCGCGCGCGTGGTGAGCACGTCGGCGGACGAACGCGAGCACATCCTGTTCGCGCGCCCGGACCGCAACGGACCGTTCGCGGACGCGGTGGTGTTCGCGGCCCCGGTGGTCGGCGCCAGCGGCTCGACGCTCCGGATGGGAACCGACCGCGAGCATTTCCTGGGCGCCGGCGGCAGCCCGGCGCGTCCCGGAGCGCTGCTCGCGGGTGCCGGTCCCGACGGCTGCACCGGCCCCGGGCTCGAGCCGTGCTTCTGCATCCAGGTGCAGCTCGATGTGGGTCCGGGAGAGTCGCGGTCGTGCGCGTTCCTGCTGGGCGAGGCGTCGGATCCCGAGACCATCGAGACGATCGTCCGGCGACTTCGGCGTCCGGGGGCCGTGATGCTCGCGCTGGACGAGGTCAGGGCCGGCTGGGCCGACCGCCTGGGCCGGGTGCAGGTCGAGACCCCGGTCGACTCACTCGACCTGCTCGTGAACGGCTGGCTCGCCTACCAGACCCTCGCCTGCCGGCTCTGGGGGCGCACGGCGCTCTACCAGTCCGGGGGCGCATTCGGGTTTCGAGATCAGCTGCAGGACTCGGCCGCGTTCCTCACGCTGGAGCCGCAGATCACGCGCGATCAGATCCTGCTCCACTGCGCGCATCAGTTCGTCGAGGGGGACGTGCTCCATTGGTGGCATCCGCCTCCCGGGCAGGGGATCCGGACACGTTTCGCCGACGACCGGCTCTGGCTGCCGTTCGTGACCGCGTCCTACGTGCGGGTCACGGGCGAGGTCGGCGTGTTGGCGGAGCAGGTGCCCTTCCTTGCAGGCCGCGCGCTCGAGCCGGAGGAGGACGAAGCGCTGATGATCCCCGCCACGTCCGCGGTGACAGGCGATGTCTACGAGCACTGCTGCCGCGCGATCGAACGATCACTGGCCACCGGGGCGCACGGCCTGCCGCTGTTCGGGAGCGGCGACTGGAACGACGGCATGAATCGGGTCGGGCGTGAGGGGCGCGGTGAGAGCGTGTGGATGGCGTTCTTCCTGTACGCGGTGATCGACGCCTTCATTCCCTGCTGCGAGACGCGGGGCGACACGGCGAGGATCGACCGCTGGCGCGCCCACCAGCTGCGGCTGACCGACTCTCTCGAGCGTGCGGGCTGGGACGGTGGATGGTATCGGCGCGGCTATTACGACGACGGATCCCCGCTCGGCTCGCGCGGCGATGACGAGTGCCGGATCGACGCGCTGGTGCAGGCGTGGTCGGTGCTCTCCGGGGCGGTGCCGCGGGAGCGCTGCGAGCGGGCGATGGACGCGATGGAGCACCATCTCGTCTCGTGGGACGAGGGGCTGGTGCGCCTGCTCACACCGCCGTTCGATCGAACGCCTCACGATCCGGGCTACATCAAGGGCTACCTGCCCGGAGTGCGGGAGAACGGCGGGCAGTACACCCACGCCGCGCTGTGGGCCGTGAGCGCGATGGCGGGGCTGGGTCGTCGTGACCGCGCCGCGCGGATGCTCGAGATCCTGAGCCCCGTGACGCACTCGCGCACGCCGAGCGAGGTCGCGGTCTATCAGGTGGAGCCCTATGTCGTGGCGGCCGACGTGTGCGGCAATCCCCAGCATCTCGGGGAGGGGGGCTGGACCTGGTACACGGGGTCGGCCGGCTGGATGCTACGGGCGGCGCTGGAGTCCGTCCTCGGAGTGACCCTCGAGGGGGGGGACACGCTGGTCGTTCGGGCCGCGATCCCGGCTTCCTGGCCGGGCTTCCGCGTGAGGCTCCGCCCGTGGGGCCGACAGGGGACCTGGGACGTGGCGGTCAGGAACACGTCTG
>JBGPXY010000139.1:0-7252 GCA_041492985.1 Candidatus Eiseniibacteriota bacterium | reverse complement strand
TCGTCCATCGGTGCGGAGCGCCTCGCGGCGTTCGTCATCTCCAGCGCAACCGGTTCGCAGCGCGCCGGTGCGCGTACCCGACAAGGAGCCCATGCCATGTTGCGCAAGACCCTGCTGATGGGGATCGCCATGCTCGCGCTGCTCGCGCCGATCACCTCGGCGCAGACGGTGGACGAGCTGCTCGCCAAGAGTTTCGAGGCCAGGGGTGGTCTGAAGAAGCTCAAGGCGGTCCAGTCCACGCGGATGACCGCCAAGATGGTCCTGCCGCAAGGCATCGAGATCCCGATGACCATGGTGCAGAAGCGTCCCAACAGCTTCCGGATGGAGTTCAACTTCCAGGGCATGGTCGGGGTCCAGGCCTACGATGGCAAGACCGCCTGGGCCGTGATGCCGATGATGGGCAAGAAGGACCCCGAGGTCATGGGAGAGGACGATTCGAAGATGGCGGTGGAGCAGTCCGACATGGATGGACCGCTCATGGACTACAAGCAGAAGGGGAACACCGTCGAGCTGGTGGGCAAGGAGCAGGTCGAAGGCGCCGACGCCTACAAGCTCAAGGTCACGCTCAAGAATGGCGAGCTCCGGCACATCTATCTGGACGCCGAGACCTACCTCGAGATCAAGAGCGAGGCGAAGCGCACGGTCAAGGGGACCGAGGTCGAGAGCGAGAGCTACATGGGCGACTACAAGGAAGTGGACGGCATGATGACGCCGTTCGCGATCGAGAGCGGCATGAAGGGCAGCCCGCAGCGTCAGAAGATCGTGATCGAGAAGGTGGAGCTCGGCGTCGCGCTGCCCGACAGCCTGTTCGGGATGCCCGCGGTCGCCCACGCGGATTCGGCCACGGCCGCCGCGCCGGACACGAGCAAGGCCGCGCCCGCGAAGGCCGCCGTCAAGAAGGCCGGGGACGTCACGAAGAAGAAGTGACGCCGCCTTCCCATCGACTCCACCCACCCGACGACCGGGGAGTGACCGCCATGTCGTTTCGCATGTCGCACGCTGTCGGCCTCGCCGCGCTGGCCGCGGGGCTGCTGACTCTCCCGGTCGCCGGTCGCGCCGACGACGTCAAGCTCGACGCGGAGACCTTCGCGGGGCTCCAGCTCCGCTCGATCGGTCCCGCCGCGATGTCGGGCCGCATCGCCGCCCTCGACGCCATCAAGGGCGATCGACTCACGCTCTACGTGGGCTCCGCCGGCGGCGGTGTCTGGAAATCGGCGGACGGCGGCACCACGTTCCAGTCGGTGTTCGACAAGTACTGCCAGTCGATCGGCGCCATCACCATCGACCGGTCCCGGCCGAAGACGGTCTGGGTGGGCACCGGCGAATCATGGGTGCGCAACAGCGTCTCGGTGGGCGACGGCGTCTACAAGACCACCGATGGCGGCGACAACTGGCAGCGCATGGGGCTCGAGGAATCCGAGCACATCGCAAGGATCGTCATCGACCCGCAGCACGGCGACACGGTCTACGTCGCGGCGACCGGGCATCTGTGGGACGCCCATCCGCAGCGCGGCGTCTTCCGCACCCGCGATGGGGGCAAGACCTGGCAGCGCGTGCTGTTCGTCAACGACGAGACGGGCTGCGCCGACATCGCCATCGATCCGTCCGATCCGAAGATCCTGTACGCGGCGATGTGGCAATTCCGTCGCAAGGCGTGGTCCTTCAGCTCGGGGGGGCCGGGCAGCGGTCTCTACCGGACCCGTGATGGGGGCGACACCTGGGAGCGACTGACGAACGGCCTGCCCAAGGGCGACCTCGGGCGCATCGGCATCGCCGTGGCGCCCACGCGGCCGAACCGCGTGTACGCGTTCGTCGAGGCGAAGAAGAGCGCGATGTACCGCTCCGACGACCGCGGCGACACCTGGACCGAGGGCACCTCGTCGCCGACGTACACCGCGCGGCCGTTCTACTTCGCGCACATGATCGCCGATCCGCGGGACCCCAACCGTGTGTACAAGACCTCGACCGGCCTGTGGGTCAGCGACGACAGCACGCGGACGTGGAGCCAGATCGGCGGCGGCGTGCACAGCGACTTCCACGCCCTGTGGATCGACCCGGCCGACTCCGACGAGATGTTCTGCGGCACCGATGGCGGCGTGTACACCTCGGTGGACCGTGGCAACACCTGGCGCTTCATCGGCAGCCTGCCGGTGGGCCAGTTCTACCACGTGAGCTACGACATGGAGTGGCCGTACAACGTCTATGGTGGGCTCCAGGACAACGGCACGTGGACCGGTCCATCGCGGCGTTCGGGCGGGATCGCCAACCGACACTGGCGCGTGCTGGGCGGTGGCGACGGGTTCTGGGCGTTCGTGGACCCCACCGATCCCGATCTCGCCTACGTGGAGTATCAGGAGGGCAACATCCTCCGCGTGCGCCGCTCGACCGGTGAGACCAAACAGATCAAGCCGCTCGAATCGAAGGGCGAAGCCGAATACCGCTTTAACTGGAACACGCCGATCCACATGAGCCCGACGCGGGCGGGCACGCTCTATCTCGGATCCCAGTTCCTGTTCCGCTCGGGCGATCGCGGCGAGACCTGGGAGCGGATCTCTCCCGATCTGACGAGCAACGACCCCGTCAAGCAGCGCCAGGCGGAATCGGGCGGACTCTCGGTGGACAACTCGTCGGCCGAGAACCACTGTACGATCTTCTCGATCTGCGAATCTCCGAAGAATCCCGACGTGATCTGGGTCGGCACCGACGACGGGCTCGTCCAGCTGAGCCGCGACGCCGGGAAGTCGTGGACCAGCGTGGGGAAGAAGATCACCGGCCTGCCGCCCAGCACCTGGGTGACGTGCGTCGAGGCCAGCCATTTCGATGAGGGCACCGCCTACGCCACGTTCGACGGCCACCAGACCGGCGACTTGAAGACCTACGTCTACCGGACCACCGACTTCGGCAAGAGCTGGCAGAGTCTGGCGAGCGGCGACGTCCAGGGCTACGCCCACGTCGTGCGCGAGGACCTGGTCAAGCCGGAGCTGCTGTTCCTGGGCACGGAGTTCGGGCTCTTCATCTCGATCGACCGTGGCGCGCAATGGGTGCCGATCAAGGGCGACTTCCCGCCGGTCGCCGTGCGCGACCTGGCGATCCATCCGCGCGAGCACGACCTGCTGGTTGCCACCCACGGCCGCGGGATCTGGATCCTCGATGACCTCACGCCGGTGCGCGGGTTGTCGCCCGCGGTGCTGGCATCGGACGCCGCCTTCCTTCCGTCCCGACCCTCGATCCTGATGATCCCCTCGAGCGAGCAGCGCTTCGAGGCGAGCGAGTACACGGGCCGTGTGCCCGCTGAGGCCGCGATCGTCTCTTACTACCTCAAGAAGCGGCACATGTTCGGCGACCTGAAGCTCGAGTTCTACGATGCCAAGGGCCAGCTCATCTCCACCCTGCCCGGGGGCAAGCGGCGAGGGATCAACCGCGTGGCCTGGCCGATGCGGCTCAAGGCGCCCAAGGTGCCGCCTTCCGAGAATCTGGTGCCGCTGGGGTACGCGATCTTCGGGCCGCAGCTGCCGGAAGGGGCGTACGCGGTGAAGCTGATCCGCGGCCAGGAGACCCTCTCGTCCCAGGTGGTCCTGGCGCCCGATCCCCGCTCGCGTCACTCGGCGGCGGATCGCGCGGTGCAGCAGGAGGTGGTGCACAAGCTCTACAAGGACCTCGCCACCCTCAGCTTCATCGTCGACGCGATCGCGGACGTGCGCGACCAGGCGAGAGCGCGCGCGGAGAAGCTCGGGAAGGCGGACGCCGTGGGGAAGAAGCTCATTGCCATCGCCGACCGGCTCGAGTCACGCCGGAAGGTGCTGGTCGCCACGCGCGAAGGCGGCCAGATCGCGGGCGAGGAACAGCTCCGCGAGAAGCTGGGCAACCTCTACGGCGCCGTCAACGGCTACGAGGGCCGTCCCACGAACTCCCAGCTGCGCTTCACCGAGGCGTGCGAGGCGCAGATGGCCGAGGCCCAGGCCCAGCTCGATGCCATCAGCGGCACAGAGCTGCCCGCGCTCAACGCGTCGTTGGAAGGTCGCAAGCTCGAGCCGGTGAAGACGATGACGCGGGAGGAATGGCAGCAGAAGCAGCCGAAGAACTGACGGCGTAGAAAGCGGTGACGCCCGGCGTATGGATGGAGCGCACCTCGCGGGGCAGCCCCCGCGGGGTGCGTCCGTTGGTAGCTCCCCTCAGCCCTTGGCGGCTGTCGCACTCCAGGCCGCCGCGGTCTCCTGCGTGTACGCCTCGAACCCGCGCGGCGCATGTCCCAACATCGTGGTGAGGCGCGCGACATCGTCCGCGGTGGCGAGGAATCCCTTCTCCTGGAAATTGCGATACATGATCTTGAAGTCGTAGACCAGCCACGCCGGCGTGTAGGCGAGCGATGCCTTCTCCCACGCGTCGAGGTCGTTGCCACCGTAGGCGATCTTCCGTCCGAGCGCCTTGCCCCAGGCCTCCGCGGTGACCGCGCCCGTCCAAGGCTTCGGCCCAACGAGGTTGTAGGTGCGACCCTCGTGACCGCCGGTCGTGAGGGCGATAGTCGCTGCCTCGGCGATGTCGCGCACGTCCACGCGGGAGACCCCCGCGTCTCCGAGCGGCTGCGGGTAGACCCCGTACTGGAGCAGCGCGTCCCGGAACCACGCGTCGTTCTGATAGAAATTGTTCGGCCGAAGGATCGTGTACGGGATCCCCGACGCCGCGATCGCCTTCTCGACCGGGACCTTCGCGGCGAAGTGGGGGATGAGCGGGTCACGGTCGGCGAAGTGCACCGACATGTAGACGAATCGCTTCACGCGCGCCTGCTTCGCCGCGAGCAGGCCCATCATCCCTTCGTGGGTCTCCATCTTGGACAACGCGTTCAGCATGAAGACCGCGTCGACGCCATCGAAGACCGGGCCGAGCGTGGTCGGCTCGCCGATATCGGCCACCGCCGGCTCGACGCCCTCGGGCAGGCCCTTCGCCTTGTCGCCGCTCCTCGTCAACGCCCGCACGCCGACCTTGCGGTTCAGCAG
Organism: Candidatus Eiseniibacteriota bacterium; assembly: GCA_041492985.1. Taxonomy (GTDB): domain Bacteria; phylum Eisenbacteria; class RBG-16-71-46; order RBG-16-71-46; family RBG-16-71-46; genus WS-11. The sequence goes on along the minus strand of JBGPXY010000139.1, from coordinate 2,258 downwards.
CTCGCGCACGACGACCGATCCCACGGTGCCTGTCGCACCGATCACCAGTGCCTTCATCACACTCCTCCTCGTGGTTGGGTCTCCAGCGTCAGGACCCGTCAGATGCGCTCATCCCCATCCGGGCTTCGAGCGAAATCGCCTCAGCCGCGCGCGCGCCGCTGGTACGCGTAGGAGATCCCGAGCAGCGCCGCTCCCACGACGATGGCGGTCAGGAAGCGCCAGAACACGTCCACCGTCTGCAAGTCGATGACCAGGAACTTGAGCACGGTGATCCCGGTCAGGACCAGGCCGGCCCAGCGCAGGAATGCCGAGCGGCGCATCCAGCCGAGCGCGAGCAGCACCAGCGCCTGGAGCAGCCAGCCGGCACTCGTGAAGGACGCGGCGAGGATCCTCACCCGTTCCATGTCGGCACCTCTGCCGCGCGGGGCCCACTCCCCCGGGACCCCGGAGATGGAGCGCGCCAGGTGATTGGCTTCGAGCGCCGTCCAACCCACCGTCAACAGACTCGCGACGATGGTCAGCACCTCCGGCATGTGCCGCTCGTTCGCGCCGAGCCGGTCTCGGCGCCGCGCGAGGGCGGCGGCGATCGCCACGATGAGGGCGATGGTTGTCAGGTTCAGCAGTCCCGTAGGGTGGAGGATCGGGAGCTGGTCATTGCTCCAGCCGTCCTGCAGGTTGAGCCCGACGAACGCGATCAGGGCCGCCAACGCCCCCGCCCCGTATCCGCACGCGCGCAGGAACCCGCGTCCGGGCCGCCGGCTCATGCCCACCAGGATGGCGGACTGAACCATCCAGAGAAGCGCCACGAGCGAAGCGGTGAGCGCGTTGAGGCGCTGACCTCCGCGCGGCGCGGCAAGGTCGCGCGGGTGGGCCCACCGACCGCCCTCGCCTTCCAGCGCGAGCCCCAGATGCACCGCCTCGCGGCCAGTCCACACCAGGATCATCAGGTTGCCGATGCCAGTCCAGACCTCCGGCACGGCGCTCTCACCCGGGCTCAGTCGCGCCCGGCCGCGCGCCAGCAGCCATCCGCCGCTCAGAACGGCGAGGATGCAGACCAGGTCGCGGATGCCGACGGGGTAGAGCCCCGGGAGCTGGTCGCGCTGCCAATCCGCGGAGGAGTAGACCGTGACAAGGATCCACAGCGCTCCGAGTGCCGAGACCACGTAGCCGCACCGGCGCAGCCACTCGCCCCGCTCGCGCAGCCCGAGCCAGACCAGCAGCGTGCCCTCCACACTCCAGGCCATCGGCGTGCGCTGGGAACCCAGCGCGCGCTCGAGTGCGGCGGTGAGGAACAGCACCGCCGCACCGGTCAGCGGCCGCCACAGGTCGCGCTCCGGCCGACGCGCATCGACCCAGATCGCCTCCAGCAGATATACGATCGCCAGCGCCAGCAGCAGCGCCGCGCTCGAACCCCGGGCCGCCGAGGCGAGGAGCGGCCACGACGCGGCGATCAGGCAGAGGGGCGCCAGGGCGATCACGGCGAGGTCGATGCCGCGTGCGGCGCCTTCGCGGCTCACGAGTCGTGGCAGCGGCGAGAGTCCGAGCGCGGTGAACAGGGTCGTGAGTCCGGCCTGCACACCCCAGCCCCACGATGGCTCGTGGAACTGCGCGATCCAGGTGACCGCGGTGAGGAACAGGCAGGCGAGATCGAGCCCGCTCCAGCCCGCGCGTGCCGCGAGCAGGAACACGACGGCGTCCACCGCCGCGAAGTAGCCGAGCAACCCCGTGGGCGACATCGAGAAGCCCTTGAGCGGGATCCACGCGGCCATGAGCTGGGGGACGAAGGCGCCCAGTACCCCGAGCGCGGCGATGGTCTGCACGCGGTAGCGCAGTCCCACCGCGATGGAGCCGAGCGAGACGAGGGTGAGTGCCGCGAAGGCCGCGGTGGGGGGGAGCACACGCAGGGTGAAGTGGCCGAGGTAGAGCGAGAGATAGATCGTACCGAGCCCGACCCCGATCACCGCGTGGCCGAACGCCGGCAACGAACGCGCCGTGCGGTCACCGCGCCAGACGAGGGTGAGCCCCAGCGCCGCGCCCGCTGCGACCAGCACCCCCGGGCCGAACCGCCCCGTGGTGTAACCCCACAGGATGAGGAAGAACACGCCGAGCAGTACCAGCACCGCCCCCGCGTTCTGGAGCCAGACGCTGCCGATCCACTCCTCGGTGCGGGAGCTATCGAACCCGCGCCGCGCCTGCGTCGCAGGAGCGGCGATGAACTCGGCGGGTTCAGCGGAGGCGATCGCGACGCCGACCGGCGG
>JBGPXY010000114.1:0-9047 GCA_041492985.1 Candidatus Eiseniibacteriota bacterium | reverse complement strand
CCGGCATTTCCACGTGAAGGTGCAGCGACCCGGCGCCGGGCGATTGCTGACGACGCAGCTCTTCTTCCCCGATGAGCCGAGGAACGCCCGGGACCGACTGTTCCGCCCCGAACTGATGATGGCGGTCCGGCCGGATGCCGACGCCAGTGCGGCCACCTTCCACTTCGTGCTCGATACGGGGTAATGGGGCAGTGCGGGCGGCGGGCTCCTACGCCGGCTCGACGAACTTGTACCCCACCTTGTGCACCGCGACGATGAACGGCTGCGCGAACCCCGCACCCAGCTTGGAGCGCAGGTTCGAGACGTGCGTGTCGACGGTGCGGGTCGTGACCCCCAGCTCCTCGTCGACGCCCCAGATCTCCTCGAGCAGCTCTTCGCGTGACACCGTGCGCCCGCGGTGTTCGATCATGTACTTGAGCAGCTCGAACTCCTTGAACGAGAGCGCCACCTGCTTGCCGGCCTTGTGGACTTCGCGGGGCTCGAAGCGCACCTCGACGTCGCCGAACGTGTAGGTCGTGGCTCCCGGGACCGTGCCCGCCACCGTGCCGCGCTGGAGCAGTCGCTTGGCCCTGGCCAGCAGCTCCTTCACGCCGAACGGCTTGGTCAGGTAGTCGTCGGCGCCGAGATCGAATCCCTTCAGCACGTCGGCCTCGAAGTTCCGCGCGGTGATCACCAGCACCGGCATCTCGCGATGGCGCTGCCGCAGCTCCTTGAGCACGGTGAAGCCGTCCTTCTCGGGCAGCATGATGTCGAGCACCACGAGATCCGGCTTCTGTTTGAGCGCCATCTTGAGCCCCTCGGGCCCGGTGCGCGCGGTCATCACCTCGTAGCCTTCGTAGCGGAAATTGTGCGCGAGTGTCTCGAGCAGCCCTTCCTCGTCTTCCACGACCAGCACGTGCTTCATCATACCTCCGCCTCCGTCCGGGTTCACGACACCGCCTGCGTCTGGGGTTCGGGTCGCGCCGCTTCGACGCCGCGCAACGCCGGCAGCACGAGCGTGAACATGCTGCCCTCCCCCACCGTGCTCTTGAGCTCGATGCGCCCGCCGTGGGCGCGCATGATCTGGTCCACCAGCGACAGCCCGAGGCCCGCGCCCTTCACGTCGTGCACGAGCCCGGTCTCGATCCTCACGAACTTCTCGAAGATGCTCTTCTGGTCACGCGGCGAGATGCCGATCCCGCGGTCGGCGACCGAGATGGCGACCGTCTGGGGCGCTCCGGCCTCGTCCACGCGCGCCGCGGCCGACACCTTCACCTCGCGCCGGTTGCGCGAGTACTTCATGGCGTTGTCGAGCAGGTTGAGCACGCACTGTGACAGGGCCGCCGCGTCGCCGGGCACCAGCGGCAGATCGTCGGGCAGATCGACGTCGAGCCGGAAGCCCTGGTCTTCGAGGCGCGGCCGGAAGCTCTCCACCGCGTCGCGCACCACGTCCAGCACGTTGACGGGCGTGAACTGGAACACCTTCTTACCCGCCTCGAGCCGCGCGAAATCGAGGATGTTGTCCACCAGCTGGTTGAGCCGCATCGCCTCTCGGCTGATGCTGCGCAGGAACTTCTCGCTGTCTTCGGGCGACGAGAGCCGCCGCATCTCGAGGGTCTCGACTGCCAGCCGGATGAGCGCGATCGGGGTCTTGAGCTCGTGCGACACGTTCGAGACGAAGCTCGACTTGATCTGCGCCAGCTCCAGCTGGCGGACCGTGTAGCGCAGGCCGAAGAACGTGGCGCCGATCAGCACCACCCCCATGAGGGCGATGAACAGCACGAGCAGGGTGACGAAGCGGTCCGCCCACACCACCGGCGCATCGGTGACGGCCGCGACCCTGATCGTGTGCCCGCTGAAGGGGCCGGTCAGCGTCTCGCTGTAGGCCGTGGCCGCGTACCCGGGATCACGGCCGATCATCATGCGCTGACCCTCGGGACCGCTGAGCTGCACACTCAGGCCGCGCGTGGACTCGATGCCGCCGTACATCCGCGCATCCTGGGGCAGCCGCTCGTCGAACACCGGCCGCAGGTGGGCGGTGAGGAACAGCCCCGGGTCGAGCCACCAGCCGCCCGCGCCCATCACCGTCCCATCGGGGCCGCGCAAGAGCAGCCCCGTGAACCAGTGCCGCGCGTGCGCACCGGTCCCGCGCGCGTAGACCAGGGGCTGGTGCTCGACCAGCAGCAGGTCGAACCCCGACAGCTCGTCGAGCGGCACGAACAGGGGCGCCAAGAACTCGCCCCCGCCCGTGGCCAGCTCGGCCATGATCTCGTCCACCCCGCGCCCGCTTCGTGCGGCGATCTCCGCGGGGCCGATGGCGCGCTGCAGGCTGGCGAGCAGCTCCTGCTCGAACGATGAGGCGACCTGCTGGGCGATATAGAGGTTGTAACGCACGCTCTGGGCGTGGACGGCGTCGGAGATCCGCAGGGTCAGGTAGACCCCGAGGCCGGCGAGCAGCGCCGCCGGCAGCGCCACGCCCAGCCCGATGATCCCGAGCACGCGACGGCTGAAGCGGGAGATCGCCATAGGGTCGGAAGCCTAGCCCCTGGCCCGGTCCCGGGCAACGCGGAGGGCCGGTCCGCGTTGCGGGGCCGGCCCTCCGTGTCTGCCTGCCCGACCCGTGCGACGGGTCGGCGCCGCGAGACCTAGCTCTTGGTGCGCGCTGCCACCTTCGTGTCGGCCATGGCGTGGATCTTCGCCACCACCGTCGGATCGGTCGAGGTGATGAGGGTGAGCGAGCCGCCCTCGATGTTCACCACCTCGCGGGTGAGCTTGCCGCTCGCGATCGCGCCTCGCATGCTCTTGCACTCGGCGCACAGGTGAGCCTTGTCGCCGGCGGCCGCGAGACGGGTCATGTGATCACCGCGACGGGCCACCGCGGCCTGCACCGCGCTCACCTTGCTCTGCGAGTCGGCGGTGTAGACGTACATCACGCCGTTCTTGAGGCGGACCGCCTGGCGGTGGGCGCCGGCGGCGTCGAGAGCCTCGTTGCAGTCCCACCCGTCGATGCACGCTTCGCAGTCGGAGGGGGTGTTCGAGGAGGCCATCGCTCCCATGCCGTGGCCGTTGCACTGACCGGCGGCGGCGGCGCTCATGGTCTTCATCGCGCAGGCGCCGTTGGCGGAAGCCGCGGCGGCCGAGGCGCCCTTCATCGCGCAGGAACCGCTCGTGGACGCGGCACTCGCCGAGACCTTGCCCATGCAGCAGGCGTCAGCATTGCCCGAGGTGGAGGCGACGACGGCGTCGACCTTCATCCCCTTGGAGTTCGCGGCGCTTGCGGCGGTCGCCGAAGTCATCTTCGCCTTGCAGGCCGCGGCCATCTCGGCGGTGCAGTGGGCCGCCATCTCGGCGGTGCAGGTGCCCGAAGCCTTCGTCGCGGAGACGTAGGCGGCGCTGACCTTCATGCCCTTGGCGGACTTCGCGGAGGTGGTCGTGGCTTTGTCCTGGTCGCAGGCGTAGGACCAGGTCGCCCAGCCGGTCACCATGGTCAGTGCGATCGCGGTACAGACGAGTCGAGCAAACTTCATTGGCCCACCTCCAATGGATGTCGTGCGGCGAGAACCGAGGTGCCGCGTTGGCTGGGTTATCGGCCTGACCGAGTACAAGGCTGTCACCCGGGTAACAGATGCATGTCACAAAACTGCAAAAAGGAGGCTCCCGGCGGTGCACGCCTGGGCCGCCCGGCGGGTGCCCCGTCAGCCCCGACGGGTCCGAACCCGACCGCCGGCTCGCTCGCCGCGAACACCCGCGCCCCGCGTTGACGAGGGCAACGCGCCTGCGTACCTTGCGGCCTGCCTCCCACCATGCCCAAACGCAAATCCCGCTCCAGCGCTCTCGCCCCCCGGGTGCTCGGCCTGCTCGCCGCCACCGCCCTCGGCCTGTTCCTGATCGGCGAGGCGGTGCGGGCGTTGCGCTCCGACGCGGGCCGGCTGGCGGTGGCGCGCACCGTGGGTCTCGGCGACCGCGCGGATCTGCTGCGGATCGTCGGCAAGCAGCTGCGCCTGGGTCTGACGTCAGCGGGGGTCCCGCGCGACAGCATCACCGAGACCCCGCTCGAACATGGCCCGGCCCCGGTGCGCTGGCGCGTCGGCCTGCGACCCTCGGCCTCGCTGCTCCAGGTCAACTACGCGCTGACCCGCACGCTCGAGGAACATGGCGCCGTCGTGCTCGAGGGTGGCGAGCGATGGACCGACGGCGGCGATCTGGTGGTGCGCCTGCTGGTCGGCCTCCCGCGCCGGCCCACCCACGAGGTGCTGATCGTGCGCCGGCGCGCGGGTCCCAACGATGCGGCGAGCGACCCCGCGCGCGTGGCGCTGGTGCTCTACGGATTCGGCGAGGACGCGGCACAGGCCGACTCGTTCTTCGCCCTGCCGGCGCCGTTCACGGTGGCGGTGGTGCCGGGCACGAGGACGAGCCAGCGCGTCCTGCTGCACGCCCGCGAACGCGAACGCGAGCTGGTGCTCCACCTGCCGCTCGAGCCGCTCAACTATCCGAACATCAACCCCGGCCCCGGCACGCTGCTCGTGTCCATGAAGCCGCGACAGATCTCGTCCACGGTGAGCCGTTACCTCGACCAGGCCGGCCCGGTCGCCGCGGTCGCCAACCACATGGGCTCGCTCGCCACCCAGGACATGACGGTGATGACCGCCGTCTATCGCGAGCTGAGACGGCGACGCGTGCCGTTCCTGCACGTCTCCCCCGCCGCCGGCGCGGTGTGCAAGTCCCTGGCCTCGGACCTGGGGGTCAACTACGCCGAGGCGGACGTGGTGCTGGACGGGGAGGCGAAGCAGACGGATCCGAAGGCCCTCGACCAGCGCTGGAACGCCCTGCTCAAGGAGGCGCGCGCCCGTGGCCACCTGGTGGTGCTGCTGCGCGCGACGCCGACCACGCAGCGCTGGCTGCCGCGCGCACTGGAGGCCAGGCGGCTGGGTGGGGTGAGCATCGTTCCGCTCGCATCGCTGCTCGACAGGCCGGGCACGCGCTAGCGGGGCGGCTGCCCCGGATCGCACACCGCTCGGGGTGGTCCGGCATGCTATCTTTCATCCGCCTATGCGACTGGGACAGGATGTCCTCTCCGATCTCGACGCCGCGCTCGCCATGGAATGGCTGCTCACCAATGGCGTGGGCGGCTCCGCGTCCGGCACCGCCGCCGGTGCCCACACCCGGCGCGCACACGCGCTGCTGATCGCCGCCGGGCCCAACGGCCGGCTCACCACCGCACTCCTCAAGCTGGACGAGCGGTTGCTCGTGGGCGCCGAGAGCCACGAGCTCGGCTGCAACCTCCACGCAGCGACGACCACCGAGGCGGAACGTGTGGCCACGGGTGAGGCCGCGCCGCGCTACCAGCCCCGTCCCGCGGGACACCTGCTGCTCGAGGAGTTCCGCGTTGACCCGTGGCCGACCTGGCGCTGGCGCGCGGGCGGGGTGACGCTCGAGAAGACCGTCTTCATGGTGCACGGGCACAACGCCGTCGCCGTCGCCTACCGCCACCTCGATGGGCCGCCGTCCCGGCTCATGGTGAGCCCGCTCATGGCCACGCGCGGCCCGCAGGATCTCCAGCGCGAGGGTCAAGGCACGCACGGCGCCGGGCAGGCGGTGCCGGGGCGCGTGCGGTTCGAGTGCGGCGCCGGATGGCCGGCGCTCACGCTCTGGCACAGCGGTGCCTTCATGCCCGCGCGGGTGTGGCAGCGCGGCCTGGTCCACCCCGCGGAGCGCCGGCCCGAGCCCGCCCGGGCGCCGGCGCGTGGCAAGACGCGGCGCGTCACGGTCGAGCCCACCGAGGACGCGTTCGTGCCCGGCTACCTCGAGTGCGCGATCCCGGTGGGTGGCGCCTTCCACGTGATGGCCGCGATCGAAGACGACCTGTTCCGGGCACTCGCGGTGGAAGGTCGGCTCGGAGCGCCGCCGCCACGCACGCTGGCCGAGTGTGTCGATCTGCTCGAGCGCGGCGAACGCGACCACTCGGCACGCTGGCGCCGCGGCGCGTTCGCGGGCGCCGATTTCACCGCGCGCCAGGCCGCCACCGCCCACGGGGGACCGGGCGAGACGCTGGCACGGCGATCGGCGCCGCTGGTGGACCCGGCGGATCCGTGGGTCACCCGGTTGGCGCAGGCGCTCTCGGACGGATTGGTCGAGCGCGACGGGCGCACGACGCTGCTCACGTCGCTGCCGGCGGGGATCGAGCGTGGCGAGGAGTCGTTGCGGGCACTCCCCGCGCTCATCACGCTGCGCGCCTTCGAGCCCGCCCGTGAGGTGCTGCGCGGCTACATCGAGTATCTCAACGAGGGTCTGGCGCCCGAGTCGTTCGATCCTGCCGACGGCCGGCCGCGCTACGGCGATCCGGTCCCGGCGTTGTGGCTGGTGCATGCGGCCGAGCTGCTCGCGCGCCGCAGCGAGGACATCGAGCTGGTGCGCGACGCGCTCTACCCGGCGGTCGAGAGCATCATGCAGTCGTATCGCTCCGGCACCCGCGGCGGGATCCACGTGCGGGCCACGGGGCTGCTGAGCGCCGGCGAGGACGAGGCGGCCTGCTGCCGTGCCGACGTGAACGCGCTCTGGTTCCACGCGCTGGTGGCGGCGGCCCAGCTCGCCCGTCTCGTCGGCAGGAAGGAGAGCGGGGCGTTCTACCTGGCCTGGGCGCGCGAGCACCAGACGAGGATGGTGGCGGGGATGTGGGACGGGACGCGCGGCAGTTTCTACGAGTCGCTCACCCCCAACGGCCCGCGCCCGGGGCTCTCGCCCTCGCAGCTGCTCGCCGTGAGCCTCTCGCCCCCGCTCCTGCCGCCCGAGCAGTCAGCGCGCCTGGTGGAGACGGTCGAGCGCGAGCTGTTCACCCCACTCGGCCTGCGTGCCTCCTCGGGGGCCGACACCGCCTCACCGGCGTGGCTCGGCCACTTCGTCACCGCCTACCTGCGCGTGCATCAGCGCGACGCAGAGTCGCAGGCGCGCGTCCGCGGCTGGCTCGAGACCGTGCGCGAGGCGCTGGAGGCGCGAGGGAGCGTGCACGTGCCGGAGATCATGCCCGCTCCGCGGCGCGGTGATGGCGCCGCCCGGCGCGCCGCCACGGCGGCGGCGACCATCGCGCCGGCTCCGGCGTCGGTCCTCGCGGCCGCCGAGCTGCTGCGCGTGTGGATCGAAGAGGTGGATCGGACGGAAGCACCCGCCGTCGTCGCCTGAGGCCGGGTGGGCGCCCGCGCTCTACGACTTGAGGTGCTTGTGGAGGAAGGCCACCGTGCGCGGCCAGGCCTCCTGGGTCGCCTTCAGATTCGCCCCGTCGCGGAGCGCCTGAGCGCGCAGGAAGCCGTGCCCCGCTCCGTCATAGATGTGGGGCTCGTAGCTTCGGCCCAGCTTGCCGAGGATGGTCTGCGCCGGCTCGATGGTGGCGTTGACGCGCGCGTCATCGCCGCCGTAGTTCCCGAGCACCGGAGCGGCGATCTGCGTGAGCCGCGCGCTGTCGGGCGACGTGCCGTAGAACACCACGGCGGCATCGGGCGCCGGCCTGGTGGCGGCGCACAGGAAGCTGCGTCCGCCGCCCCAGCAGAACCCCATGGTGGCGATGCGTCCGTTCGCGGCCGGGAGCTTCGTGGCCCAGGCGCGCACCACGGCAAGGCGCGCTTCGGTCTCCTCCGGGGTCAACGCGCGCACCAGCTTCACCACGTCGTCACGACTCGCCACCGAATCGGTGCCGCCACCGCCGGGGCCCATCCCCGAGATGAGGTCCGGCGCCACGGCGATGAATCCTTCGCGCGCCAGCTGATCGGCGACGCCCCGCATCCAGTCGCTGAGCCCGTAGATCTCGTGGATGAGCAGCACCACGCCCGCCTTGTCCTTGCGCTCCGGGTAGACGATCCACGTGCGGATGGGCACCGCGCCGGGGCGCGCGATGTCGACGAACTCGCCGTGACGCGGCGAGGCGTCGAGTGCCGCGCGTGCCGCGTCCTCGCCCGCCGGCAGATTCGGATCGCGCGGCGCCGGAGCCACGGCCGCCGCGGTGTCGCCCTGGGCGAAGGCCGCGGACGGCGTCAGGACCATCAGGAGAGCGAGAGCGATCGGGGCGAGTCGCACGATGACACCTCCACGCGCATGAAGCGTCGCGCCGACGCGCACCGGGATCGCGCGCGTCGCCGCCGTGTGTCCTACCAGATCTTGGCGCGGTCCGCGGCCGGCCGCATCATCGGGTCACTGTCCTTGAGCCCGAAGGCCTGCTGGAACTCGCTCATGTTCGAGAGCGGTCCGATGCAGCGGAACCGCCCCGGCGAATGCGGGTCGGTGTTCAGCCGCAGCTTGAGCGCCTCGGGACGGGTGTTGCTGCGCCAGATCTGGGCGAAGGAGAGGAAGAACCGCTGCTCCGGGGTGAACCCGTCGATCTTCGTCCGCGGCTTTCCCTTGAGCGCCTTCTGCAGCGCGCCGTAGGCGACGCTCAGCCCGCCCAGGTCGGCGGTGTTCTCGCCCAGCGTCAGCTTGCCGTTGACGTGCAGCGAGTCGATGGCGACGTAGCCGTCGTACTGCTTCTCCACCATCAACGAGCGCGCCTTGTACTTCTCGGCGTCGTCGGCCGTCCACCAGTCCTTGAGGTTGCCGTCGGCGTCGAACTTGCGACCCTGGTCGTCGAAGCCGTGCGTCATCTCGTGCCCGATGACCGCGCCGATCCCGCCGTAGTTCACCGCGTCATCCGCCAGGGCGTCGAAGAACGGCGGCTGGAGGATCCCGGCCGGGAACACGATCTCGTTCATCCGTGGGTTGTAGTAGGCGTTCACCGTCGGCGGCGTCATGCCCCATTCCTTGCGGTCCACGGGCGCCCCGAGCTTGGCGATATTGCGCTTGAACTCGTACTGCCCCGCGCGCATGTCGTTGAGCAGCGTCGGACCGCGATCGATCGTCAGCGTGCTGTAGTCCCGCCACACATCCGGGTAGCCGATCTTGACGGTGAAGGCGTCGAGCTTCCTGATCGCCTGCGCCCTGGTCGCCGCGCTCATCCACTCGAGACCCTGGAGCCGGTCGCGCAGCTCGGCGCGCAGGTTGTCCACCATCTGGCGCGCGCGGGCCTTGGCCTCGGGACCGAACGTCTT
>JBGPXY010000190.1:0-5018 GCA_041492985.1 Candidatus Eiseniibacteriota bacterium | reverse complement strand
CGTCGTCCCCAGTCCAGAGAGGCACCCCTGCGCCGTTCACACGCTGGGCGTAGATGTCGTCGTCCGTGCCGTTGCGCATGTCCTGCCATGTGACGACCGCCCCTCCCCCGCCATCGGGGACAAGCCTTGGGAAGATCTGATCGCCGCTGGAGAGACACAGCGCCACGCCGTCGGCGGTCCACTGCGGTGCGCCCAGCCCGTTCACACGCTGAGCGTAGATGTCGCGGCTGGTTCCGCTGCGGCTGTCGTCCCAGGCGATGACGGCTCCGTTCGCTCCGTCCCGCACGAGGTGGGGAGCGAGCTGCAGACCCGTGGCGGTCGAGATCGCCGCGCCGCTCGCCGTCCACTGCAACGCGCCGGCCGAGTTCACACGCTGGGCGTAGACGTCGTAGAGCCCGCCCCCGAATGACTCGTTCCAGGTCACGATGGCGCCATTCGCGCCATCGGAGACGATCTCGGGCGAGCTCTGACCGCTCTTCGCCGGGGTCATGGCGATGCCGTTGGTCGTCCACTGGGGCGTGCCTGTGGCGTTCACGCGCTGAGCGAAGATCTGATAGACGCTGGGCGCGATCCGGCTATCCACCCACACGACAAACGCCCCGCTCGCTCCGTCCGCGGCGATGGTCGGGGAGAGTTTGAAGCGCGTCGAGGTGCAGACCGCCCGTCCGGTCGCCGTCCACTGAACGGCGCCCGTGCCGTCTATCCGCTGCGCGTAGACGTCGTGAGCGAGGACGCGGTTGTCATCCCACGACACGACCGCTCCGCCGGTTCCGTCCGTATCGATCCGGGGGGACTGCTGGTTACCCGCCGCGGCGCAGAGGGGGACACCCGCGGCCGCCCACAGCCGGGCTCCGGTCGGATCCAGCCGCTGCGCGTAGATGTCGTAGTTACCGTTGCGGAAGTCCTCCCACGCGATCACCACGCCTCCCGCGCCGTCCGACACCGCGACGGGGTTGACCTGATAGCTCACGAAGGTGTTGACCGCCACGCCGTCGGCGGTCCAGAGCGGGACGCCGGCCGCGCTCACACGCTGGGCGTAGATGACGTACCCGCCCAGGCTGCGGTAGTCCTGCCAGACGATGACCGCCCCGCCCGCGCCATCGGGGACGACCGAGGTCTGCATCTGGTCGTCGCCGGCGGTGCATACGGCGAGGTTGCCATCGGTGGGATTGCCGGGCCAGCCGGCGCGGGCGGGCGCTGCGAGACTCAACAGGCTGGCGACGATCAGCGCAATGGATCGGTGCATGACGGCATCCTCGGTTTGAGTGCGGAGGCCTGGACCTGCCCGCCCCAGGGGGTTGGGCGCCAGGGACCGATGCTGTGACGCCTGGAGTCGCGGAAAAATCATCACAGACTGACGACCCCGCCGATCGGGCCTCGAACCGTGGGGCCGGGTCTGGTGGCCCCGTGGTAGCCTGCCGCCGGAATGGTCCCGATCCGTTCGTGGATCTCGCTTTCCCGGGTCTCCCTCATGACGCCCACCCCGCCGTTCGCGCTGGCGTTCGCCCTGGCGTTCGCCTCTGCGGGCGCGCCGGGCCCACCCTCGCGGCCGGCCGCGGCCCCGAGCTCGACGCCATGGCAGGCGGCGCGCCTCATGAGCCGCGCGGATTCCCTGCTCAACTCGACCCGCCCACAGGCGGGCCTTGCGTTCATCGACTCGATGCTCCGGGTGGCGCGGGAGCACGGCGATCGCACGCTGGAGACCGCGGCGCTCACCACCCGTGGGCGCGGCTTCATTTTCGCGGGTCGGTCCGGGCCCGCCGTCGCTGATCTCGATTCAGCGCTCGCGTTGGCCACCACTCGGCGCGACACGCTGTGGCTCGAGCGGGCGCTCGCCTCACATGCGCTGGGGCTGCTGTTTGAAGGGCGGCTGCGCGAGTCCACGCCGATCTACCGGCGGGTGCTGATGCTCGCGGGGCGCATGCGCGATCGCGAGTACCTCGCGTACGCCTGGATGGGGCTCGCCTACGATGCCGTGCTCGGGGGCCGACCACGCGAGGCCCGCGACGGCTATCGCCGGGCTCTGGCGCTCGGCGCCGGGAGGATCGGGATCTACGCCGAGCGCGAGGCGCGCATCGGGCTCGGCCGCGCGCTCACCGGCATGCGGGACACCGACGGCGCGCGCGCGGTCTATCGACAGGTGCTCGAGGAGGCGCGCCGCGACGGGGATCGTGTACACCAGGGCCAGGCGCTCAACAACCTCGGGGCCACCGAGCTGGTGGTCGGAGACCCGGCGTCTGCCATGGACGACTGGCACCAAGCCTACGAGATCGAACGCGTCGTGTACGGTCCGATCAGGGCGCTGACGCCGCTCACCAACTCGATGGTCGCGCTGACCCAGCTCGGACGGTTGGACGAAGCCTGCGACACGCTCGAGCACGAGGTCGAGGTCCTGGGCGCAACGGGTTCGCGCCGCGCGCGCGCCGGCGTGCGCAATCAGATCGGGTTCATCCGCCGCATGCAGGGTCGGCAGGACGAAGCGGAGCGGATCTTCCGCGAGAATCTGGCGATGGGGGACTCGCTCACGTTCGCCGAGCGCAAGGCGGCCGCGACGGGATTCGCCCTGAGTCTCGCCACGCGGGGCCGGTGCGCGGAGGCCGTGGACACGCTCGCCCGATTCGAGAGCCAGAACGCGTCGAAGGTGCTCGAGTACCCCGACGAGAGCTTCGAGCGCGCGTTCGCGGACTGCCTGCTCGATCTCGGTCGTCCGCAGGCGTCGCTGGAACGAGCGGTCCGGGTTTCACTGGCCGAGGAGACGCAGGGTATCGCCAACGGCGCGGCGGCGCTCCGGGTGGCGAAGTCGTGGCGTGCACTCGGGCGACCGGACAGCGCCCTGGTCGCGTTGCACACCGCCGCCCGGCAGTGGGCTGCGTGGCGCGGAGGCTCGTCGGACTTCGGCTGGCGCGAAGCGCGCGGGGCGGCGGGCTCGACCATCTATTCGGAGCTGGCCGACCTGCTGCTCGGGGCCTCGGATCGTGCACCCACCGAGCGGCAGGCGCGGGCGGTGTTCGCGGCATTGCAACCGTTCAAGACGCGCACGCTCGAAGAGCGCATGCGCGGACCGCAGGCGTTCGAGTCGCCCGCATCGCGGGTGCGCGTGGGCGTGGATTCCCTCCAGCGATCGGTCCTGCTCGAGGGCGAGCTGTTCCTCGACTTCTTCGCGTCCGAGGAACGGTCGTTCGTCATCGCGATCACGCGCCGCGAGGCGCGCGCCGCGCGGCTGCCCGGGCTGCGTGCGCTCCGGGCGCCCGCGGCGCGCCTGCGCGACCTGATGATGACTCCGCCCCAGGCCGCGGACGCCGCCGATGCGTCGGCCCTGTGCGACGCGGCGGGGTCGGCATTGGGCGCGCTGCTCTTCGGCCCCGTGGCCGACCTGGTGCGGCGTTCGACCCGCGTGCTCATCTCGGCGGACGCCACGCTCGGAGCCCTGCCGCTCTCGGCCACGCTGCTTCCGGGGGCGGGACCCACGGCCGATCCCGAGCCGCTGCTCGCCGGCCGCGAGGTGGTGTTCGTTCCCTCGGCGACCTTGCTGGCCGAGCTGCGCGGCCGTGCCGGACGTGCGGTGGCAGCGTCGCGCAAGCTGCTCGTGCTCGCGCGCACCACGGATCCGGAGGGCCGCCCGCTGAACGGTGTGGACCGAGAAGCGCGCTGGCTCGGCGCCTCCTTCGCAGGGGTCGACGTGCGATCTCGCAGGGGCGAACCGTCGGTCGCCGCGGTCGCGGCCGATCTCGGGCGCTTCGAGGTGCTGCATCTAGCCGCCCATACGCAAGTGGACCCGGTTCTCCCCTGGCGGTCCGGGGTGCTGATCGGCGCCGATGCGCCGCACACGAACCGAACGGTACGGGAAGGCGACGCCCAGCATCTCCCGACGACCGACCCGTACCTGCGGGCCTCGACCATCGCCCGGCTCCACCTGCCGGCGCGGCTGTGCGTGCTTTCGGGATGCTCGTCGGCCGGGACGAGCGTACTGTTCGGGGAGGGAGTCCAGGGACTCGCGAGTGCGTTTCTAAGCGCCGGCGTACCGACCGTGATCGCCACGCTGTGGCCCGTCGACGATCAGGCCACGGCCGAGCTGGTCGAGCGCTTCTACCGCGCGATGGGGCGCGGGGCTTCGGCTGGCGCGGCCCTGCGGGAGGCTCAGCTCGCAGTGAGGGCTCACGTGGCCACCCGGCATCCGTTCTTCTGGGCGGGCTTCGTCCTGGTGGGCGAGCCCTCGACCCGAGTCACCCTGGAGCGCCGGTCGTGATTCTTTCACCCGACTTCGCGTCCTAACGATGGAGGACACCCCGCTCGGATCATGGACCGACGAAGCGCTGGTGAGCGAAGCGCAGTCGGACCGCGACGGCCCGCGTGGCCGGGCGGCCGCTTCCGAGCTGCTCGGACGGTATCGTGAGTCCGCGTATCTCTGGAGCCTGCGACAGGTGCGCGACCACGATCGCGCGCTCGATCTGGCTCAGGAGGCATTGATCAACGCGTATCGTGCCCTGCCCACCTTCGGTGGTCGAGCGAAGTTCTCCTCGTGGCTATTCGCCATCGTGCGCAACCGATGTCTCACCGCGGTACGCAAGCGGAGCCTGACGCGCGACGAGGAAGTGGATCCCGACGAGCTGACCCACCCGCAATCCGACCCCGAGGCGCAGCTCGAATGGGCGCAGGAGGAGAGCGCCGTCCTGGATGTGCTTCGCCGGACACTGGAGCCTCATGAGCAGCGCGCCGTCTGGATGCGCTATATGGATCACCTGAGTGTGGAAGAGATCACGCGGCTGCTCGGACTCACCGGCAGCACCGGGGCCCGCAGCGTGCTGCAGAATGCGCGCCGCAAGCTGCGCGCCGCCATGACCGGAAGCAATCGCAGGTTCGGAGGTGATGCATGACCGAGCGCCATATCCCGGACGACGAGCTCGGCCTGGTGCTCGACCTCGATCCCGCCGATCCACGACGTGGCCACCTGGACCGATGCCCGCGCTGCTACGCGCGGATGGCCGAATATCGTGACTTCGTGGCCGCCCAGCCGGGTG
>JBGPXY010000131.1:0-7717 GCA_041492985.1 Candidatus Eiseniibacteriota bacterium | reverse complement strand
GCAGCACTACGCGGACGCGGTCGAGCAGGAGTTCCTCGAGGCGTTCGTGCCGCGGGTGGCCGGCGAGGCCGTGAACGAAGCGCATCTCGACCCGGTGGTGCCGGCGCTGGTGCGGAACCTCAGGTTCACCCCCGGACAGCCCCTCCGCTTCGAGGCCCTGGTGGACGTGCGTCCCGAGGTCGAGGCGCGCGACTACCGTGGCATCCCGGTGACGCGGCGCGCGCGCCCGGTGGACGACGCGGCCGCTCAGGCCATGCTGGCCCGGTTGCGCGAGGAATCGGCGGTGTTCGTGGACCTGGATCGGCCGGCCGAGCGCGGCGATATCGTCCTGGTGGACTCGGTGCGGGTCGACGCCAACGGGCGCCGGCTCCCCAGCACACGGTCGCGGGGGCTGCGCATCCAGCTCGGCGCGCCGGACCTGCTCCCGGACCTCGAGAACGGCCTGCTGGGCGCCAGCGAGGGGCAGGAGCGCACCCTCGACGTGCAGTATCCGGCCGACTATCCGACCCAGGAACTGGCGGGCCGGTCGGTCCGCTATCTGGTGCGGGTCCGCAAAATACAGGCGCAGAAACTGCGAGAACTGGACGATAACTTCGCCCGAGAGGTGTTCCACCTCGAATCGCTGGAGGAGCTGCGCTCACGGGTGCGGCTCAACCTCGAGGGGGAGGAGGACCTCCGCGTGAGGCGGGAGGTCGAGGGAGCGATCACCGACGAGCTGATCCGCCGGAACCCCTTCGACCTCCCGCCGCGTCTGGTGCAGTGGATGCTGGAGCGCGTCATCCGCGAGGCGACCAAGGACCGCTCGGTGGATGATGCGCTGCGCGAGGAGCTGGAGCGACGCTACCGGCCGGGGGTGGAGCGCTCGCTCAAGCGGGAGGTCCTGCTGGCCTCGGTGGCACGGCAGGAGACGCTGGATGTGACGGACGACGACGTGGCCCAGGAGATCGACCGGATCGCCCAGTCCGAGCCGCGCCAGGCGGCGCGGGTGCGGGCCCATTATCAGTCGGCCGAGCGGAGACACAGCCTCAAGGAATCGTTGTTGGAGCGCAGGGCGCTGGACTGGATCATCAACGCGGCAGACGTTCACGACGAGGTCGTCACGGAGGCGCCGCTGGTCGTGCCGGCGGTGCGCTGAGCCTTCACGAAGAAGGAGTCGAATCGATGGGTCTGGTTCCGATCGTTGTCGAGCAGACGGGCCGTGGAGAGCGGGCCTACGACATCTATTCGCGGCTGCTCAAGGATCGCATCATCTTCATCGGCACGCCGATCGATGACACGGTCGCCAACCTGGTCATCGCCCAGATGATCTTCCTCGAGGGCGAGGACCCGGATCGCGACATCAACCTGTACATCCACAGCCCGGGCGGCGTGGTGTCGGCGGGCCTCGCGATCTACGACACGATGCAGTTCGTCAAGCCCGAGGTGGCCACACTGTGCATGGGCCAGGCGGCCAGCATGGGCGCGGTGCTGCTGGCGGCGGGGGCGAAGGGAAAACGCTCCGTGCTGCCGAACTCGCGTATCATGATCCACCAGCCGTGGGGTGGCACGCAGGGCCAGACGACCGACATCGAGATCTACACGCGGGAGATGGTCAAGATGAAGGAGCAGCTCAACCAGATCCTCGCCAAGCACACCGGCAAGACCGTCGACCAGCTCGAGAAGGACACGGATCGCAACAACTTCATGTCCGCCGCCGAAGCCAAGGCGTACGGGATCGTCGACGACATCATCGAGAAGCGGAAGTGACCATGAAGAAACGCATCGCGACACCCCACCCGATCCGCTGCTCGTTCTGCGGCCGCGGCCAGGACGAAGTCGCGCGCCTGGTCTCCGGACCGTCGGTCTACATCTGCAGCGAGTGCGTCAAGCTCTGCAACGACATCCTCGAGGGTGAGCTCGAGCGCGAGCAGCCCTCGGCGTCGGGGCAGCTGCCCAAGCCGGCCGAGATCAAGCGCATCCTCGACGACTACGTCGTCTCGCAGAATCGCGCCAAGAAGACGCTCGCGGTGGCGGTGTACAATCACTACAAGCGCATCTACGCGCCACCCTCGTCGAGCGACGTCGAGCTCGAGAAGTCGAACATCCTCCTCATCGGGCCGACCGGCACCGGCAAGACGCTGCTCGCCCGCACGCTGGCGCGTTTCCTCAAGGTGCCCTTCGCGATCGTGGACGCGACCAGCCTCACCGAGGCGGGTTACGTCGGCGAGGACGTCGAGAACATCCTGGTGCGACTGCTCCAGTCGGCCGACTTCAACCTGGTCAACGCCGAGCATGGCATCGTCTACATCGACGAGATCGACAAGATCTCGCGCAAGAGCGAGAACCCGAGCATCACCCGCGACGTGTCGGGGGAGGGCGTGCAGCAGGCGCTGCTCAAGATCCTCGAAGGCACGGTCGCCAACGTGCCGCCACAGGGCGGACGCAAGCATCCGCAGCAGAAATACATCGAAGTCAACACCAAGGACATCCTGTTCATCTGCGGCGGCGCCTTCGAGGGCCTCGACAAGGTCGTCGAACGCCGCGTGGGGCAGAAAGTCCTGGGCTTCGGCGCCGACATCAAGGGCAAGAAGGAGCGGAACGTGGGCGCGCTCATGGCCCTGGTGGAGCCCGAGGACCTGCTGCGCTACGGGCTGATCCCCGAACTCGTCGGCCGGCTGCCGGTCGTCGGCGTGCTCGACTCGCTCGACGAGGACGCGCTGGTCAGCATCCTGACCGAGCCGAAGAACGCGATCACCAAGCAGTACCAGAAGTTCTTCGAGATGGAAGGCGTCAAGCTCGACTTCACCGCCGACGCCCTGCGGGCCATCGCCGAGCAGGCCCTCAAGC
Organism: Candidatus Eiseniibacteriota bacterium; assembly: GCA_041492985.1. Taxonomy (GTDB): domain Bacteria; phylum Eisenbacteria; class RBG-16-71-46; order RBG-16-71-46; family RBG-16-71-46; genus WS-11. The sequence continues at coordinate 4,891 of JBGPXY010000131.1, read as the reverse complement.
GCGGCACCGGCGCGCGCGGCCTGCGGGCCGTCATCGAAGAGTCGATGCTCGACGTCATGTACGACATCCCCTCGCGGGCCGACGTCATCGGCTGCACGATCTCCCGCGAGTGCATCATCGGCGGCGCCCCCCCCCTCCTGACCTATCGCGGGGAGCGGGAGAAGCGCCGCAAGGAAGCCTAGCGGGCGCAGCGCCCTGCCGCGGGGCGATGCGTCCAGGGACGGACCCAGGAGCCCTTCGTGCCCTCATCGAGAACGAAAAAGCCCCGTCGGGGCTTGAAGCCGCTGCGCACCACCCGGACGGATCGGCCCGTGACCTCCGAGACGGCCGGGAAGTCCACCGCGCCCGCAAAGCCCGCCACGGCCCCGAAGCCTCTCAAGCCCGTCACGGCCGCGAAGCCCGTCAGGGCCGGGAAGCCCGTCCGCCCCCTCCGGCTGGGCCGCGCCCTCGCCCGTCCGGGCCTGAGCGACGAGCGCGCCAGCAAGCTGACGGTGATGCGCGGCGACGAGCGCTTCGAGTTCCGCGATCGCCTGCCGCTCTTGCCGCTGCGCGACGTGGTCATGTTCCCGTACATGACCATCCCGTTGCTGGTCGGGCGTCTGCCGTCGATCAACGCGATCGAGAAGGCGGTGGCGCGCGACCGCGTGCTGTTCGTGACCGCCCAGCGACGCAGCGAGGTGGCCGATCCCTCGCACGACGAGCTCTACAAGGTGGGCACCGTGGTGCGCGTCCTCCAGCTCTTCCGGCTGCCCGACGGCACGCTGCGCGTGCTGGTCGAGGGGCTGTGCCGCGTGCGGGTCACCCGCTTCTCCTGGTCCACCGACTACTACGTGGTCAAGGTGGCGCCGCTCGACGAGGACCCCGCGCGCGGCTCCGAGGTCGAAGCGCTGATGCGCAACGTGCTCTCGCTGTTCAACGACTACGTGCACCTCAACCGGCGCATCCCGGACGAGGTGCTCATGACCGCGAACAACATCACCGACCCCGCCTCGCTCGCCCACACGGTGGCGGCCCACCTGCTGGTCAAGGTGCCCCAGAAGCAGGGGCTGCTCGAGGTGGAGGGGACGGTCGAACGCCTGAAGCTGCTGAGCCAGACGCTCACCGCCGAGCTGGAGATCGTCAAGCTCGAGCGCAAGATCGAAGGCCAGGTGCGCTCGCAGGTCCACAAGAACCAGAAGGAGTTCTATCTCAACGAGCAGCTCAAGGCGATCCGCAAGGAGCTGGGCCACCAGAACGAATTCGCCAGCGAGATCGACGAGCTCCAGAGCGCGATCCGCAAGGCGCGCATGCCACGCGAGGTCCTGGCCAAGGCGGTCAAGGAACTGGACCGTCTGGCCAAGATGAGCTTCATGTCGCCCGAGGCCACGGTGGTCCGCAATTACCTCGACTGGCTGGTCACGCTCCCCTGGAGCAAGGTGACGCGCGACAACGACGACATCCAGGAGGTCGAGCGGATCCTCGACGAGGATCACTACGGCCTGCGCAAGATCAAGGAGCGGATCGTCGAGTACCTGGCGGTCCTCAAGCTGACCGGCAAGAACAAGGGCCCGATCCTGTGCTTCGTCGGCCCCCCGGGCGTCGGCAAGACTTCGCTCGGGAAGTCCATCGCGCGAGCCCTCGGGCGGCGGTTCGTGCGCGTCTCGCTGGGTGGCGTGCGCGACGAGGCGGAGATCCGCGGCCACCGCCGCACCTACATCGGCTCGCTGCCCGGCCGGGTCCTCCAGAGTCTCAAGAAGGCGGGCAGCAAGAATCCGGTCTTCCTCCTCGACGAGGTCGACAAGCTCGGCAGCGACTTCCGCGGTGACCCGGCCGCCGCCCTGCTCGAGGTGCTCGACCCCGAGCAGAACCACACCTTCAACGATCACTACCTCGAGGTGGACTTCGACCTGAGCCAGGTGATGTTCGTGTGCACCGCCAACTCGCTCTACAACATCCCGCCGGCGCTGGCCGACCGCATGGAGATCATCCGGCTGCCGGGCTACCTCGAGAACGAGAAGATCGAGATCGCGAAAGCGTTCCTGGTCCCGAAGCAGGTGAAAGCGGCGGGCCTCGCACCCGACGACGTGCGCATCGGCGTGCCGGCGCTGAGAGCGCTCGTCAACCGCTACACGCGCGAGGCCGGCGTGCGCAGCCTGGAGCGCGAGATCGCCAGCCTCTCCCGCAAGGTGGCCAAGAAGAAGGCGGCGGGCCAGCTGAAGGGCCGCGTCACGTTCACGCCCGAGAACATGAACGAGTTCCTCGGACCCACCCGCTTCCTCGACACGGTGGTCGAGCGGCGCGAGCGGGTCGGGGTGGCCAACGGGCTGGCGTGGACCGAGGTGGGAGGCGACGTGCTCACCATCGAGGTGAGCATCCTCCCCGGCAAGGGCGAGCTGCAGCTCACCGGGAAGCTCGGCGACGTCATGCGCGAGTCCGGACAGGCGGCGCTCTCCTACGCGCGCGCCCACGCCGCGCAGCTCGGCCTCGACAAGTGGTTCTACCGCGACATCGACATCCACGTGCACATCCCCGAGGGCGCCAGCCCGAAGGATGGCCCCTCCGCCGGCATCACCATGTGCGTGGCGCTGGTGAGTGCCCTGACCGGCGTGCCCACGCGCCCGGACGTGGCGATGACCGGTGAGATCACGCTGCGCGGGAACGTGCTCGGGATCGGCGGGCTCAACGAGAAGACCGTGGCGGCGCGACGCGCGGGGCTCAAGACCCTGCTCATCCCGAAGTCGAACGAGAAGGACCTGGTCGAGATCCCCGAGGAGGTGCGCGCGGACCTCGAGTTCGTCCTGGTGGAGAACATGGACCAGGTGCTGAAGCACGCCCTGGAGCGCCCCCCCGGCGTCGAGCCGAAGCCGAAGCAGAAGCCGGCGGCCGACACCGGCGAAGGCGAGACCGCCCGCTACGCCCACTGACGGCATGGCCGATCCCCCCGTCGCTCGTATGTCAGCCGGGACGTCCGTGCGCAGGACCCGACTGTTCACCCCGGGACCGGTGGAGATCCCCGCCCGCGTCCTGCGCGCCCTCGCGCAGGAGCCCCCGCATCACCGCACCGACGGCTTCCGCGCGGTGCTGCGGCGCGTCACCGAGTCGCTGCGCTGGCTGCACGGCACCGAGGGCGAGGTGTTCCTGCTCGCCGCCTCCGGGACCGGCGCGATGGAGGCCGCGGTCGTCAACCTGCTGTCGCCGGGCGAACGGGCGCTGACGATCGCCGGCGGCAAGTTCGGCGAGCGCTGGGCTTCCCTGCTCAAGGCCTTTGGGATCGAGCACCAGGTGATCGATGTCGAGTGGGGTGCGGCGGTCGACCCGGCGACGGTCGCGAGCCACCTCGACAAGGATCCGGGCCTGGTGACGGTGTTCGCCACCCACAGCGAGACGTCGACCGGCGCGCTCCATGACATCGAAGCCATCGCGCGCATCACCCGTTCGCGCGGGCGCCGACTGGTGGTGGACGCCATCACCAGCGTCGGTGTGCACCCCTTGCCGCAGGACGCCTGGGGCGTGGACGCGGTGGTGTGCGGCTCGCAGAAGGGGCTGATGATCCCGCCCGGCATCGCCACCCTCAGCCTGGCGCCCTGGGCGGCCCCGCTCATCGACGCCCTGGGTCTGCCGCGTTTCTACTTCGATCTGCGCAAGGCGCGTAAGAGCTGGCCGCTGGGTGAGACCGCGTTCACGCCGCCGGTGAGCCTGGTGCTGGCGCTCGAGGAGTCGCTGGCGATGATCCGCGAGGAGGGGCTGGACGCCGTCCACCTGCGTCACCGGCGACTCGCGCACGCGGTCCGCGCCGGAGCGCAGGCGCTCGGCTTCGCCGTGTTCGCGTCGAGTCCCTCGCACGCCGTCACGGCGCTCACCGCTCCGGCCGGGATCGACTCGTCGGCGGTGGTCAAGCGCCTCCGCGACGTGCACGCCATGGTGGTCGCGGGCGGGCAGGACCGGCTCAAGGGCAAGATCCTGAGGATCGGCCACATGGGCGCCTACCAGCGCGAGGACGTGGTCGCCGTGGTGGAAGCGCTCGAGGAGTGCGTGAACGCGCTGGGGGGACACGCCACCGGCGGTGTCGCCGCCGCGCTCGCCGCCTGGGAGCGCGCGTGAGGGTGCTGGTCGCCGACCGCCTCGACGAGGCGGCCGTCGTGAAGTTGCGCGCCGCCGGACTCGAGGTGATAGAACGCACCGGCCTCAAGGAGCCCGAGCTAATCGCGGCGCTTCAGGGATTCGAGGGCATCCTCGTCCGCGGCGCCACGAAGGTCACCGCCGCCGTGCTCGCGGGATGCCCGACCCTTCGGGTCGTGGTACGGGCCGGCACCGGGCTCGACAACGTGGATCTCCCGGCGGCGCGCGAACGCGGGGTCACGGTCGCCAACACGCCGGTCGCCAATGCGATCGCCGTGGCCGAGCTGGTGTTCGGCCTGGCGCTGGCGCTCGAGCGACACCTGGTGCCCGCCGCGGCGGATCTCCGGCGCGGCCACTGGGAGAAGACCAGGTACATGGGCCGCGAGCTGGCCGGCCGCACCCTCGGGCTGCTCGGCTTCGGCCGCATCGGTCGCGAGGTCGCGCTGCGCGCTCGGGCGTTCGCGATGGAGGTGATCGCCTGCGATCCGCAACTCCCGAGCTGGCCCGCCGGCTACGAGTGGGTCCAGCCCGTCACCCTCGATGAGCTGCTCGCCGCGGTCGACGTGCTCTCGCTCCACGTGCCGCTCGCCGCGGAAACGCGCGGCCGGATCGGCGCGCGCGAGCTGGCGCTCATGCGACCGGACGCCATCCTCGTCAACTGCTCGCGCGGCGGGGTGGTGGATGAAGCGGCGCTGCTGGCGGCGCTCTCCGGCGGCACGCTGCGCGGCGCGGCGCTCGACGTGTTCGCCACCGAACCGCCGGGCGAGCATCCGCTGCTCGCACTCCCCAACGT
>JBGPXY010000078.1:0-11357 GCA_041492985.1 Candidatus Eiseniibacteriota bacterium | reverse complement strand
GTTCTGGCTGATGTTGCTCGACAGTGTCGCCCCCGAGCGCAGGGCATAGGCGCTGCCCACGTTGGTGAGGCCATTGATCTGCGTGGGGTTGCGCGTGAACGAGCCGCCGCCATTGAAGCTGACGATGCTCTTGATCCACTTGGTCGGGCGACTGTAGACGCCGAACAGGTTCGCGTTCCAGGACTGGTCGAGGTTCACGGGCCTGGTCAGCTGGGTGCCGCGCGCGAGGAACACGCCGTCGATGGTCGTGTCGGTCGGTGCCGTGAACGTGGCGTTGGCGATCGGGTGCGAGGTCCGCGTCACGTTCATGAACAGGAACCGGCTCTTCGACTTCGCCGGATCGGCCTCGGACATGCGCAGCGAGATCGAGTGGATGTAGGTGGGACGCAGATCCGGGTTGCCGGTCGAGAGTGAGAGCGGATTCGAGTTATTGACCACGTTCTGGAGCTGGCCGATCGAGGGGTTGTTGGTGGAGGTGTTCCATGACAGCCGCAGATTCCGCCGGTTCGCAAACGTGCCGCTCAGGGTCAGCGAGGGCAGCACGTCGTCAAACGTGCGATCGATCGTCTGCGTGGCGGGGAATGTCTGCTCGGAATGCAGCCTCGTGTGCTGGTACGAAGTGTTCGCGAGCAGCCTCCACACGCCCTTCGTGTACAGCATCGCCAGTCCGCCGTTCTGGATCGTGTTGCGGTTCTGATACGAGTTCGACAGCGCGCTGTCGGGCACGGTGTACTCGCCGGTCAGCAGGTCGAGCTGGTGTGCGCGTGCGTCGGACTCACTCCGGGTGAGCGACGGGTTGTAGATCGCCTGGGCCTGGAGGTGCGCGGTGATCGGTTCGGTGAAGGCGACGCGTGTCGAGAACGAGTTCGTGGTGGTGCGCGACGTGGACTGCTGGTCCAGCGTGTCGCTGCTCGTGCCGGACCCGGCGTAGTGATCGGTCAGCGAGCGCTGGGCACCCGTCCCGTCCCGCAGGATGTGCCCCACATTGATGTCGGCCGAGATGTTGCGGCCCCGCTTCGAGAACCGATGCCTCAGCGTGAGGCGGTTGGAGAGGTTGTTCCCGTCGGTGCCGTCGAACGACTTGCTGTGCGCGGCGCTCAAGGGCGATCCCTGCACCGACGTGTTGGCCGCGTCGCCGATGCTGTTCGCGTCGTTGCTCTGGAAGTTGAGCCGAGGCTGCAGGATGACCGAGTTGAGCGAGTCCGGGGTCCACTCGACGCGCGCGTCGAATCGACCGTTCCGGTTGCGCGTGTCGGCCACCATGTTCTGGTCATAGTACGCAAGCGAATCCTGCGCGGGCAGGTACTGGCGCGTGAGCGTCTGCACGTTGTCGTTGTCGGTCTGGTTCACGAATGCGCTCGAGCTGACCGACAGGTCCTTGCCCCACTGGCTCACGTAGTTGACGCCGCCCGAGTGGGTGGTGCTCACGCCGGTCTGCTGGCCGACCAGGAAGCTGCTCGGGTCGAACGCGCCGCCGCCGAAGCCGCCCATGCGGAAGATCTGGCCACCGCCTCCGCCGCCCGGCCCGCGGTTCCCGCCGCCGCCGAACATCATCATGCGCGGTCCGCCGGCTCCTCCGCCGCCGGGGTTGCCCGTGAGGCCCCCGAACAGATCCTGAAGGGAGAAATTGCGCTGGTTGATGTTGTTCGACATGCCGATCAGGGTGAGGCGCGTCGGACCACGCAGGAACGTCATGTTGCCGCCGCCCTGGTAGCGATCCTGATCCCCGTAGCCCCCGTACACCTTGCCGAACTTGAGCTTCCGGTCGCGCAGGATGAAGTTCATGGTCTTCTGCGCCTGGCCGTCGTCGAAGCCGCTGAACTCGGCCTGATCGCTCTGGCGGTCGTAGACCTGGATGCGATCGACTACCTCGGCCGGGAGGTTGCGCATGGCGGCGGTGGGATCGTTGCCAAAGAACGGCCGGCCGTTCACGAGCACGTTCTGCACGTTCTCGCCCTGTGCCTTGATCTGTCCGTTCTCCATCGTCACGCCCGGCAGCTTCTGCACCAGCTCCTCCGCCGTGGCATCCCGGTGCGTCTTCACCGCGCCGGCGCGGAACTCCGTGGTGTCACCCTTCTGGACCGCGGGTGCGGGGGACTCCGTCACGGTGATGCCGCTCACCGGCACCGACTCGGGCGTGAGGGCGAGCACACCCGCGTCCTGGTCCTTCCTGGTGACGCGGATGATCTGCACGAGCGGCGCGTATCCCAGGCGCGTGGCTTCGAGCCGGTAGCTGTGCACGGCGAGACCCGTCAGCTCGAACGAGCCATCGTCCTTGGCGGTCACGCGGCGCACGTCGCTGGTGTCCGCCAGGTTGGTGAGCTTGATCTGCACGCCGGAGACCGCGACCCGGGTGGTGGGATCCTGGAACTTGCCCTTCAGGCTGGTCGCCGGCGCGGCGGGCGCCGTGGTGGCCTGGCTGTAGGAGAGACCTGGAACGAGCAGGAGCAGCGTCACGAACAGGGGAACGCAATGGCGCATGGGGAGTCCTGGGAGAGTACCGAGACGCAAACGACCGAGCCGACGACTGTAGCCGATGGATCAGGCGCGACGCGAGTGGACCGGCCGCGCGCGGCGGGCGGAATTGCCGCGCTCGTCCCGAACCAGAGCGTCCGACGATATGGACGTCTGGGGGACCCCGATGGTTGCGGCGGAGAATGGAACTCTAGTCGCCTACGTTCTTCCCGGCGATCTTGAAGCCCACGCGCGCGTACGGCCCGCTGTAGTCCACGGCCAAGTCTTCGCCCGAGGACGTCATGAACGTGCCGCCGTCCACCCGGACCGTGCGGACTCGGGCGTACCGGTATCCCGCCGTGGCGACCACAGCGAATTGGGACGTGGCCCACCAGTTGCCGCCGGCATGGGCCTCGGCCATCGGGGAGGCCCCGGTGAGCTTGTAGTTCACCGACCCGGTGCTCGGCGTCGATTCGATCAGCTTGCCGCTCTCGGCGATGATGCCGACGCCGCCGCCCACCACGAACCCCGAGCGACCCATCGAGCTGAACGCGCGCTCGGCGAAGGCGTGCCAGGCGTTGGCGTTGAACTGGTACTCCAACGATCCGCTCGCGTCACCCGCCTTGGTGACGGCGTGGAGTCGGTCGAGCCCCAACCCGTAGCTCCAACCGTTCGGCCCGTCGAAGCCGGCCGCGAGGCCGAACGACATGCCGTGCTTGACCAGGGGATAGGTGATCCCGCTGCCGGCGTTCGCGGTGTTGAAGGCGGTGATTTCCGCGTTGAGTTCCGACATGGCGTATGTGCCGCCGCCGCCGTTGAGCATCAGCCACACGTGCTCATCCAGAGCGTGGGCCGCGAGCGGCACCATCATTCCCACTACCGTCAGGAGGACGATCGTCCTGCGCATGTGAGTCCCTTTCCATGGGCGTGACCGTGGCCATGGCGTTCCGCGCCATCCGTGCCATCGAACACGCACCGCTCCCCGCCACAGGCGTGTTGCGCGGCCGTCGGGGCCAGGCGCCAGAGGGCGCCACCGGTCCCAGGCAGGGTTCCACGTCGTCATCGGCACGATGGGAGGGAAGCTGAAGTGGGTTCTGCGCGACCGGCACGACGCGGGGCGAGCGGCCGCGCCGACCGGCGGCCCGAGGTCAGAAGTAGGCGACCCGGAAGTACTCGCGCGCGGCGGGCTCGAGCATGAAGCGCTCGCGCAGCGTCGACTCGACCCACACGGTGTCGATCCCGGCCGCGCCCGGCTGCACGAGGATCGCCGCGAACTCCGGATGCGCGAGCGCGATGCGCCGGGCATCGTCGGGCCCCAGCACGAACAGCGGTGTGTCCCAGGCATCGCAGGTGAAGGCACTCTTCGAGATCAGGGTGACCGCGATCAGCCCTTCCGCCGGCTGTCCGGTGCGCGGGTCCATGATGTGGCCGAACGTCCGTCCTCCGGCCGCGACGTACTGCTCGTACTTGCCGGAGGTCGAGATCCCCTCGTCGTGCAACTGGATCCGGGCGAAGTACGGCATGCGGTCACGGGGATCGCGCAGGCCGATGCGCCACCCGGCGGCATCGGCGGGGTGGCCCATCGCGAGCATGTTGCCGGTGAGATCGACCAGGGCGTCCCGCACCCCGCGCGCCCGCAGGGATTCGGCGGCGACATCCACGGCGTAGCCCTTGGCGATCCCGCCCAGATCGATGCGCACCCCCGCTTCGTCGAACGCAAGCGTGCGCGCGACCGGGTCGAAGCTCAGATGGCGCCCGCCGACATGACGGAACGCGGCCGCGGCCTCGGAATCCGACGGGACATGAGGCTTGCCGCCCAGGAAACCCCAGGCGCGCACCAGGGGCTCCACCGTGATGTCGAAGGCGCCCTCGCTCTGCCGCCACACCTCCAGCGAGCGCTCGATGACCCGTGCGACCTCCGGCTCGACGACCACCGTGGAGGAGTCGGCCTCGCGATTCAGTCTCGCGACCTCACTGGTCGAGGTCCAGTTGCTCATCAGCGAGTCGGTGTGCGCGAAGACGTGCAGCGCATCGAGCGCGATCGGCGCGGCCATCGCCGAGTCCGCGGTCACGAGCACGACGTGCACGTAGGTGCCCATCGTGTGGGCCGGGTAGGAGACGGAGCGTCGTTGCGGTCCCTCGGGGCCGACGCCCGAGGCCGCGACGGTCGCCATCACGAAGAGGAATCCCAGGGGCGCGTGCCACAGCGAGCGAAAGCCACGTCCCAGTCTCGTGATCACGCCGCCCTCGCTTCCTGCCTGGGGTCCGTCGTCTCGCGGGCCGACCACCCGCGCCTCATCTCGCTCAGGTATCGGCAGCGCCGCCGCGGACCGACACTATCGGGCTCCGCGGTCCACTTCAACGTCTCACGCGAGATTGAAGGGCGCTGTGCGACCCGTCGAAACGCACGAGGTGGGCCATCAAATGGTTCGCGTTGGGCGGGCCTCAGGTCGATAATCCCCACAGCGTCTGGCATGCCCGTCGGAGTTTGATTCACCCCGAGGTACGGTTCGTGCGAATCGCAGCCATCGATATCGGCACCAACTCGATCCACATGGTCATCGCCAGCGCCACCAGCGCCACCGGCTATGAGGTGCTGGACCGCGAGCGAGAGGTGGTGCAGATCGGCCGCGGCTCGTGGGGATCGGGCCGCCTGCGTCGGGACGCCATCCGGCGCGCGGTGGAGGCGCTCTCGCGCTATGTCGAGCTGGCGCGCCGCCATCAGGTGGACCACATCCTCTGCACCGCCACGGCCGCCGTGCGCGAGGCGCGGAACGGCGGCGACTTCGTGCAGGCCGCGCGGGAGGCGACCGGCATCCTGCCGCGGGTGATCCCCGCCGAGGAGGAGGGCCGCCTCATCTACCTGGCGGTCAAGAGCGCGCTCGAACTGCCCGCCGGACCGTCGTTGATCGTCGACATCGGCGGCGGCAGCATGCAGATGGTGGTCGGCGATCGCGAGCGCTGCATCCAGGTCGTGAGCTGCCCGGTCGGGGCGCTGCGTCTGACCGAGGAGTTGTTGCCCGCCGATCCGCCCACGCGCCGCGATCTGCAGCGCCTGCGCCGGCACGTGCGCAAATCCTCACGGGACGCGCTGCGCGCCGTCGCGTCGCTCGAGCCGGTCCGCATCTTCGGCTCCTCGGGCTCGATCCAGGCGCTGGCGCACGCCGCGCACTGGATGGAGACCGGAGAGACCCCGGAGCTGATCAACGGGCACCGCCTCCCGCTCGAGGATCTGAAGCGCCTCACGCGTCGTCTCCAGCGCATGACGTACGAAGAACGCATCCGCATCCCCGGCATCGACGCGCGACGCGCCGAGATCATCGTTGCCGGGGCGGTGGTGCTGACGCACGTCCTCGAATCCCTCGAGGCCGAGGAGATCGTGCTTTCCGACTTCGGGGTGCGCGAGGGCCTGGTGACCGACTATATCGCCGACCATCCGCGCGAGATGTCGTCGACCGGACAGGTCGAGAGCCTGCGCCTGCGTAGCGTGCTCCAGCTCCTGGCCCGGTTCCCGCTCAACGACAAGCATGCGAACCACGTGGCCAAGCTCGCGCTCGCGTTGTTCGACGGGCTGCGCGCCGAGCACCACCTCGGCACGGCGGAGCGTGAGCTGCTCCAGTACGCCGCGCTGCTGCACGACGTGGGCGCGGTGCTGGGCTACGACGGCCATGGCGAACACTCGGACTACATCATCCGCAACGGCAACCTGCGCGGCCTGTCCGGCGAGGAGGTCGAGATGGTCGCGACCGTCGCGCGATTCCACGGCGGGCGCCGACCCCGGAAGCAGGAGATGAAAGCGCTCGGATTCGACAAGGGCCGCCGTCGCCGGCTGCGCTGGCTGGCGGGCATCCTGCGCGTGGCCGAGGGGCTCGACCGCAGCCACTACCAGCTGGTGGGCGGTCTGCGCATCCAGCGACGCCCCGGACGTCTCGCCATCCTGGTACGCACGAAGCGCGACGCCCGGCTCGAACTCTGGGGGGCGCGCCGGCGCACGGATCTTCTCGAGCGGCTGCTGGGCGCACGGGTCCGGGTGGCCGTCGATCCCGCGGCCGAGGCCGCGAAGGGCATCACGCGCCGCGCGACAGCGAAGCGGTCGCCCGCCAGGGCCGGGCGCGGCGCGCGGTCGGCATCGCTGCGTGTGGTGCCGCCGCGAGTGAAGACCGCCAGCTAGAATGCGGCCCCCGGAAGAGGTGACGGACGGGGCCCCGGGCCGTTCATTCGCTGCACGAGCGCCAGGAACGTCCCGATCCGCTCGAGGCGCTCGGCCTCGAGGGTGGCGATCAGAGGGCTCAGGATCTCCGCACGCTGACGCACACCGCGCCGGCGCCGTCGTTCGGTCTCCCGCAGCAGGAGATCGCGAAGCATCGCGCGGTCATGCAGCTCGCCCAGCGTCCGCTGCAGGGCACGCAGATCGCTCGTATCGGCGCCGATGGGCGGGAGGCCCACCGCCTCGTAGGATTCGGACGCGTAGCGCCACTTCTTCACCGCGATGCGTGCCGTGTGAAGCGGGACATCTTCCCCCAGTCGGGCCGCCACGCGGAGCACGCGGTGCGCTTTCGATGCGAGCGCCGCGAGCCGCTCGTGCGCATCGATGCTGGCTCCCGTGGCCGCGACGATCATCTCGGGGATCGACCGAACGGTGCGCCGCACGGGTGTCGTGATGCGGGCGGTTCGCAGGACACCCGACGCTCGCGCCGCGCGGCGGCGGCCGCGCACCACGAGGCGGCCCAGCAGCTCGACGAGGTCGGGGGCGCCGAGGCGCACCGGCGGCGGTGCCTTGGCCAGCCGCGCAGTCAGATCGGCGAAGGCGACCTCGGCCTGGCGGACGCGCCCCAGCGAGCGCCGCAGCGAGCGGAGGCGTCGCCGGGCACGCTTGCGGGAACGCGGCCGCAGCAGCGGGTGCCACAGGTCGAGTGCGGCCGCCAACCGCCTCGCGCTCACGCGCACGTCGTGGATCGCAGCCTCGTCGTGGAGTGTGCGCATGCGTTCCGAGGCGGCGGTGAAGGACGCAAGCCGGCGTTCGAACTCCGCTGCGATTCGGGGTGCGAGATCCCCCGCCTCATGCGCCGTCGTCGTCTCCAACGCCACCAGCGGGGGCTTCACGGTTCGGCGGGTTGCCCGTCCGTGGGCGCCTCCCCGGCCTGGATCATCGCCGCGACGCTCTCGGCCAGATGGTCCGCGATCTCGTCCACCGGGAGCATCGCATCGATGGTGCCGAAGTGGAATTCGCGCGCGAGCGTGTCGAGTTCGTGGATGACGCGGCGCTGGTAGTTGATGAAGGACTCGAAGAGGTCCTCGCCCATCGGCAGGTCCATACCCGACTCCCAGTAGTCGAACCCGCCGGTCTGCAGCACGCGTGGCACCAGGTCCTCGACCTCGATCCGCAGGTAGAAGACGGCGTCAGGCTTGAGCGAGAACGAGTAGACCTTCTTGATCCAGTCCGGATCCGCGCCGCGCGTAATGGCGCGGGCGATGAGCGAATACACGTAGCGGTCGGTCAGCATGACGAACCCGGAACGCAGCGCCGGGATGATCTCGTGCTCGAGCCGGTCGGCGAAATCGGTCGCGTAGAAGAGATTGAACGCGTTCGAGCCGAGAGTGTTGCCCTGCTTCGCGCGGCGGATGCCGGCGCCGGCGAGCCCCGAGCGCGACAGTCCGGTCTCGGCCACCGCGTAGCCGAGACGTTCGAGGTGCGCGCGCAATCGGTCCACGTGGGTCGTGCGTCCCACACCGTCCGTGCCCTCGATGACCACCAGCCAGCCGGAGAGCTCGGACAGATCCACGCCCGGGATGCCGTCGCCGTAGGAACCGAACCCTCTCATCGCTGCGCCACCTGTTCCTTCATGCTCTCGAGATGCGGGCGGATCGCGCGTCGCAGTGCCTTCTGTTGCACCTCGACCGGCCGGTTCGCGTCCATCACCGTGAGGTCGAACTCCTTCACGATGGACTCGTACTGCTCCATGATGCGCGCCTGGAACAATCGGTAGGATTCCTGCACGTCGGCATGCAGTCCCATATCCATGCCGGCCTCATACCACTTGAGCTTGGGGCGACCGGAGAGGATGCGCTTGAGCGCCAGATCGAGAGGCACGCGGAAATAGAAGGCCTGCGTGGGCACGGCGGCGAACCGATAGAGCGATCGCACCCAGGCGGGATCGACTCCGCGCACGACGTCGCGTGCGAACGCCGTGTAGACGTAGCGATCGGCAAGCACGATGGCCCCGGCCTTGAGCGAGGGGACGATCTCGCGTTCGATACGCTCCGAGAAGTCCGTGGCGTGGATGAGGGAGAAGGTGAGCGGCGTCAGGAGGTGCCTGCGCTTGCCGCGCGAGGTGGTGGACTTCACGATCAGCGAGGAGTTCCACTCGCTGAACACCACCGGGTAGCCCTCGCCGCGAAGCCACTGGGCGAGCAGCGTCAGCTGGGTGCTCTTGCCCGACCCGTCGATGCCCTCGACGATGAACAGGCGCCCCGGGAATTGGCGGGTATGACTCCCGTACGTGGCGTCCTGAGGGTTCATGCGTGCGCCTTCCGGCCCGCCATGCGTCGCAGGATGCGCGGGGGATAGAAACCGTGCAGGATCGCCGCCCCGGGTTCGACCGCCGCGACGAAATGAAGCACGCAGGCGCCGGCCTTGCGGAGCGGCAGCGGGCTCGGCGCCCCGAACAGGAGCGTCCCGGCGAGCTTGCCGAGATCAGGTTCGTGGCCGACGAGCACCACCACGTCGCCGGGTTTGCGATCGCCGAGCAGCTTGAGGACGCTCCGATACGAGCCTCCCGGCTCCAGCGCTGCATCCTCGGCCACGCGCTCGGTCTTGAAGCACTCGGCCAGGATCAGGGCCGTGCTCGCGCATCGGACGTAAGGGCTCGTGACGATCGCGACCTGGCCCGAGCCGAGCAGGCGACGCAGGCCCCGGGCCGCGGCGCGCGTGCGTTCTTGGCCTCGACCGGTGAGCGGACGGACGGCATCGTCCGGCCAGCGCCGCGGATCACGCCGGCCCGCAGGCCCGTGACGAAAAAGCACCAGCTTCATCTCGAATCATCCTCGCGGAGTTTCCGGTGCCGACCGTGGGCTGGGACGCGCCCCGTCCTCAGGAGAGGGCGCGAGGCCTTGCATCGCGGGCAGGGAGGCTAGCACACGGGTCACGAAAAGAGTCGTTTCGGAGGGGTAAATTCGCCAGTTCTCGGCCTCTGGCGGTTTTAGCGGGCCGTTGCCACGGGCGTCAGAGGCTCCCGTCCGTGGGGCTCGTCGCGGTGACAGCCGCTGCCGTCCGCGGGGGAGGGGACGCCGCCGCGGCCCCCGCGAACACCCGGCGCGCGAACAACGCCACGATCACGATGGCGCCCAGGGTGAACGCCGAAGCGAGCGCAAACGCCGCGCCGGGGAACCGCACCGCCGCGCCCTCGCGGGTGAAGCGCGCGAGCGCGTGGGTGAGCAGCGGCGGCCCGAGGATGGCGGCGATGCTCTGAAGGCTCGCCACGCCACCCTGCAGCTCACCCTGCTCGTCGGCGGCGACGGTGCGCGAGAGGGTGGAGTTCATCGACGGGAACACGAGTCCCTGGAGCGCCGCTGCGCCCAGGACCACGTAGACCATCCAGCCTTGCGGCACCAGGGCATTGCCCAGGAAGCCCGCGCATCCGAACGAGAGCCCGAGCAGGATCGCCCGGCGCTCACCGATCACAGGGATCAAACGGCGCGTCACGAAGATCTGCGCCAGCGCCATGACGAGCCCGGCGTAGGCGAGCGAGGCGCCGACGGCGTGGTCGCCCCACCCGAACTTCATGCGGGTGAAGAACGCCCAGGTCGCGGGATACGACTGATGCGCGATCATCCACAGGAACCACGCGGCGAAGAGCGGCGCCGCACCGCGGTGCCGGGCGAGCGAGGCGAACGTGCCGAAGGGATTGGCGCGCGCGATCTGGAAGGGGCGCCGTCGCTCGGCCGGAAGCGATTCGGGCAGGAAGAAGAATCCGAGCGTGGCGTTGGCGAGCGCCAGCCCGCCGGCCACGAAGAACGGCGCGCGGGGGCCGAAGCTCCCCAGCAGCCCGCCGATCGCCGGCCCGATGGTGAACCCCAGCCCGAACGCGGCGCCGATCAGGCCGAAGTTCTGGGCACGGCGCTCGGGCGGCGTGATGTCGGCCATGTAGGCGCTCGCGGGGACGAACGTGGCTCCTGCGATCCCGGCCACGGCGCGGCTCACGAACAGCCAGCCGAAGGTCGGCGCGAGCGCCATCACCAGGTAGTCGCACCCGAACGCCAGCATGCAGAGCAGGATGACCGGGCGTCGCCCGAAGCGATCTCCCAGCCCGCCCATCACCGGGCCGAACAGGAACTGCATGGCGGCGAACCCGCCCATGAGCCAGCCCGACAGCCGGGCGGCCTCGCCGAGCGACGTGTGCGTCAGCTCGACGATGAGGTCGGGCATCACCGGGATCACGATGCCGAAGCCGATGGTGTCGATGAGGAGCGCGCTCAGGATGATGGCGAGCGCGCGGCGCTCGTGCGGGGTCGGCATGCGGGCTCTCGGCGGTGCGGACGCGGATCGCGTCCGATCGACGCGAGGAGTGCGAGTCAGCCCGGCAGACTATCGGTCGCACGCGACCGGCTCAAGGGCGGAGGCGCCGCCGTGCGGAGGCCGATCGTTCGGTTGTGCTCCGACAATTGGTTCTGGCGCAAGGGCTGCAGAGAACGGCGCTCATGCCGCGACCGGATCCCCTCTTCACGCCGCCGTTCTGTCCCGCAAGCGACTGCCGTTACTTCCACTCGCCGACCGGATGGCGCTACCGGCGCATCGGCTTCTACCACCGCCAGGCGACACCGACGCGCATCCAGCGGTACCGCTGTTCACAGTGCGGGCGTCGCTTCAGCACCCAGACCTTCAGCACCACCTACTGGCTGCGCCG
>JBGPXY010000159.1:0-6448 GCA_041492985.1 Candidatus Eiseniibacteriota bacterium | reverse complement strand
GTTCCCGATCTTTCGCACCGCCCGCGCCAGGCCGCTCCTCTACCTGGACAGTGCGGCGACCAGCCAGAAGCCCGACGCGGTGCTGGCGGCGATGGACCGCTACTACGCGACCTGCAACGCCAACATCCATCGCGGCATCTACGGCATCGCCGAGGAGGCGACGGCGGCCTACGAGGACGCGCGCCGGCGCGTGTCGCGGTTCGTCAATGCCCGCTCGCCGCGCGAGCTGATCTTCACCCGCAACAGCACCGAGGCCATCAACCTGGTGGCCTACGCGTGGGGTCGCTCGCAGCTCAAGGCCGGGGACGCGATCGTCCTCACCGAGATGGAGCACCATTCCAACCTGGTGCCGTGGCAGATCCTCGCCCAGGAGCGCGGGGTCGCCCTGCGCTTCATCCCGGTCACCGGAGGCGGCGAGCTGGATCTGGCGGTGCTCCCGTCGCTGCTCGCCGACGGACGGGCGAAGCTGGTCAGCGTGGTGCACATCTCGAACGTGCTCGGGACCGTGAACCCGGTCGCCGAGATCGCCCGCCAGGCGCACGCCGCCGGCGCCCTGCTCATGCTCGACGCGTCGCAGAGCGTGCCGCATTGCCCGGTGGACGTGCAGGCGCTGGGCTGCGACTTCATGGCGTTCACGAGCCACAAGATGCTCGGACCCACCGGGATCGGCGCCCTGTGGGGACGGCGGGAGCTGCTCGAGGCCATGCCTCCCTTCCTCGGCGGGGGCGAGATGATCCGCGAGGTGAAGCTGACCGAGTCGAAGTGGAACGAGCTGCCGTGGAAGTTCGAGGCGGGCACCATGGCGATCGCCGAGGCGGTGGGCTTCGGCGCCGCGGTCGACTACCTCGAAGCCCTCGGCATGGAGCATGTGTTCGCGCACGATCGCGAGCTGGCCGCCTCGACCATGGAGCGCCTGCGCGAGGTGCCCGAGCTCACCATCCTCGGCCCGCCGGCCGATCGGCGCGGCGGGGTGATCGCCTTCACCCTCGGCACGCTGCATCCTCACGACGTGGCCACGGTGCTCGACGGCGAGGGTGTCGCCGTGCGCGCCGGCCACCACTGCGCGATGCCGCTGCACGAGAAGCTGGGCGTGCCCGCGAGCGCCCGGGCGTCGTTCCACTGCTACACCGTGCCCGAGGAGATCGACGCGCTGGTGCGCGGCCTGCACCGTGCGCGGCAGGTGTTCGCGCGATGAACGACATGGCGGACCTGTTCCGCGAGAACATCCTCGATCATTACAAGCACCCGCGGAACCAGGGCACGCTCGAGCACCCGGACATCACCTACGAGGACGCCAATCCGCTGTGCGGCGACCGGATCCGGATGGACATCAACGTGAAGGACGGACGCATCGACGCGGTCCGCTTCTCGGGGGTCGGCTGCTCGATCAGCCAGGCGGCCGCCTCGATGCTGTGCGAAGCGGTCCAGGGCAAGACACTCGACGAGGTCAAGAAGCTATCGCGCGAGGACGTCCTGGAGATGCTCGGCATCGAGCTGGGCCCGGTGCGGCTCAAGTGCGGGATGCTGGCGCTCAAGACGCTGAAGGCCGGGGTCTACGGGATCCATCAGTGGCCCGGGGAGGACGAATGACGGGAGGGGACGTGATGAGCGGGATCCAGGCCGTGAAGTTCGTGACCGTGGCGAAGGTGGGCGAGATACCGCCGGGCGGGGTCAAGGTCGTGCGCCTCGACGACGAGGAGATCGCCGTATTCAACGTCGAGGGCCGGTACTACGCGATGGACGATGTCTGCACGCACGACGGCGGGCCGCTCGCGGAGGGCCTGATCGACGGCGACGTGATCGAATGTCCCCGCCACGGCGCGCGCTTCGACATCCGCACCGGAGCGGTGCTGGCGATGCCGGCGACGCTGCCGGTGACGATCTACGCCGTGCGCGTGGAGGGCGGCGAGATCCAGGTGGCGCGATCATGACGGACGATCCCCGGGACCCCGCGGCGCCCCCGGCGCCCGCGGCGACGAACGCCTCGGGCACCCCCGCGGCGCCCTCCGCGCCGGTGGCGGCCCCGTCACAGCAGGAGCTGGCGGTGCGCTCGGCGCTCGAGACCGTGATGGACCCCGAGATCAACCTCTCGGTGATCGACCTGGGGCTCATCCGCGAGGTCCGCTTCCTCGAGCCGCCGAAGACGCTGATCCGGATGATGCTCACCACGCCCTTCTGCCCCTACGCGCCGCAGATGATCGAGGACGTGAAGCAGGCGGTGACCAGCGTGCTGCCCCAGGAGTGCGAGGTGGAGATCATGCCCGACCCCTGGAGCCCGGATCTCATGCCCGATCCGGGGCTGCTCGGGTTCTCCTACTGAAGGCGGCCGTCCGAACGCGCCGAGGGCCGGCTCCCATCGGGGGCCGGCCCTCACGCTTGCGCTTCGAGCCCGCGACGGTCTAGAGCTTGACGGACAGGCCCCAGTTGAGCTTGATCTGCCGGTAGTCCGGCACGTAGTGGTACTTGAGCTCGACGAAGTTCTCGAGCCGTCCGGTGAGCGGGAACGCCAGCCCGCCGAGCAGGGAGAGGCCGCCCTTCACCAGCGCGTGGCTCTCGTTGTTGAGCCCGAGCGAGGGGGCGTCGACGGCGCTGGAGAGGAAGTGCAGCCCGAAGCCCGCCCCGAGGTAGGGCCTCATCCCGGTCGAGCGGAACGCGTAGCGCGCATCGGCGCCGAGGGTGGCGTCCTTGCGGGTGGTGTGGATGCCGAACGGCTCGACGTTGTTAGAGTTCCGCCAGTACTCCACCGTCGGCATCAACTCGATCCCTTCGATAAGCCGGGGGGAGGCGATCCGCATCCGCAGCGCGATCCCCGAGAAGGAGCTCTGCTGTTCCTGCATCACGGTCGAGGTCATGATGTCGACGCCGGCAAGGACGGTGGCAGAGGCGGCGGGGGCGAGGGCGGCGCAGAGCAGCGCCGCAAGGCACATCCGTGTGATCCAGCGCATTCAACACTCCTTTGGGTCAGTCCATTGACTCGTCGCGGCCGGGCGGCCGGGGAGCGACCCGCATCATAGACGGGGGACGCCCCCGGGCCAACCGGAATCTCGTCGGTGACCCGCACCGGCGGGTTGCGCTAGGCTCGTTCACCGCAGACCGGCCGCCGACCAGGAGATCCCTCATGATCCGCACCGTCGTTCGCATCGTCACGGTCGCTGCATTGCTCGCGGCCCTCGCGCTGGTCTCCCAGGCGCGCCCGCGCATCAAGCGCGACTTCGTGACGTCCTATCCCAGGATCCAGGGCACGCGACTCGATGCGTGCGTGACCTGTCACAGCGCGGACATGTCGGGCCTCAACCCCTACGGCCTCGCCCTGCGCAAGGGCGGGTTCAGTTTCGCCGCGATCGAGAAGGAGGACTCGGACGGCGACGGCGTCACGAATCGCAAGGAGATCGACCTGCTGAGCCTTCCGGGTGACGCGAAGGACCGGCCGGGCGCCCGGCGCGACTCGACGGCCGCGGACAGCACGGCCCGGAGCGATTCGACGGCAGCGAAACCGGACACGAGCGCGGCGCGGCCGGACACGCTGAGACGCAAGTAGACGGCGTCACGGCCCACCAGGGTCCCCGGGTGGCGTGAGCGTCGCGGCTCAGCGCGGTGGCGATTTCTCCCGGTAGTGCAGCATGCGGGAGCGGAGCCAGCGCACGCCCACCAGGTCGTACAGACCCCGCCACAGCCGGTTGCCGACCCCGTACTTGGACTTGCCGTGCCGGCGCGGGCGATGCGAGAGCGGCACCTCGGTCAGCCGTGCGCCGCGGAACATGCAGAGCGCCGGCAGGAAACGATGGGCGCCGACGAACAACGGGATGCCCTCGAGTGCCTCGCGACGGTAGGCCTTGAACGAGCAGCCGATGTCGGTGAGCGGGTCGCCCAGCACCGCGCGCCGCGTGGCGTTGGCGATCCGCGACGAGATCCGGCGCAGCCAGTCGTCCTGGCGATGTTGCCGAACGCCCGAGACCACGTCGGCATCCGCGAGGGCCGCCAGCAACCGGGGCAGATCGGCGGGGTCGTTCTGCAGATCTGCGTCGAGGGTGACGATCACCGCGCCACGGGCGCGCCGGATGCCCGCCGCCAGCGCCGCGCTCTGCCCGCTGTTGGTGGCGAGCAGCACCGCCACGACGCGGGGGTCGCGCTCCGCTTCGCGCGCCAGCCACTCGGCCGTGCCGTCACGGCTGCCATCGTCCACGGCGACGATCTCGTAGCTCTGCCCGACGGTCGCGAGGGCCACACGCAGCTCGGCGAGGAGGGGACCCACGTTCTCCCGTTCGTCGTAGGCCGGGATGACCAGCGACAACTGGGGCGCGTCGGGCGGGCTGGGGGCGGGCGGCCCAGGGATGGCCCCGAGGCCGGTCGCGGTCGCCGCCGGGGCCCCGGCGGGCGTGGTGGACCCCGGGATGAGGTGCGTGTGCATGCCGGGAGTGTGCCGTCCGGCGCCGCGATTGTCCACATGCACGCCGGGCTGGATGGTGGACAGACCCGGTGGGGTTTGCGTACCTTTCCGGTCCGTCGACTCGAGCATCGCCTCGTGGAGCGTCCCGGAGATCGTCATGTCGCGTCTCGCCTGGATCCGTCTGGCCATCGTGCTGATCGCACTCCCGCTCGCCTCGTGCTTCAACGACGAGACGACCTGCCCGACCTGCCCGCCCGATAACAGCGGCCGGATCGACGTGCTGCTGACGCAGAACAGCCCGGTGGATTCGCTCCACGTCACCATCGACTCCGGCCAGCCCGTGACCCTCAAGCGGGGAGGGCGGACCTCGTTCAGGGATCTCAGCGCCGGCAGCCATTCGTTCATCGTGGTCCGCTTCTACAATGATTTCGGCTTCGTGTTCTCTCGGACCACCACGCTGGCGGTCAGACTCGCGCAGGGCGAGACGCGGGTGATCGTCCTCCACAACGAGTTCCCGCTGGTCGCCGACGCGTCACGGCCCGGCTGGCGCCACACCGGGCGGGCGAACGCCTGACCGAGCCGCTCCGGATCCCGGGAACGCGGCGGCGTCCGCGGCGTAGGACGGGAACGGCGCGCGTCTACGAACAGCTCGCGATCGACTTGGTGATCGCGCCGCCGCGCTGGCGGTTCTCGCGCCTCGTGCTCGCCTCGCCCTACCAGGAGCGCATCCGGGAGCGACTCGAATTCGTGCGCGGTTTCTTCCCCGAGCTCGAGGGCACGACCATCCGCGTCGGGCTCGCCCGCAAGCGCGGGGTGCTGGGTTGGGGCTCGCTCCATCCCGACCATCCGGGGATCTGGGTGAGGCCGCGGCGACTCGATGCCTTCACCGTCGCCCACGAGCTCACCCACCTGCTTCAGGCGCGCCGGCTGATCCCGCGCGGCGAGCGCGCCTGCGATCTGTGGGCGCTGGCCCGGTCGCCCCTGATCGTGGACACGCCGCCCGGCTACCTTCGCGTCCCGGTCGAATTGCGGCGCCAGCGATCGTTGCAGCCCCGCGACGCCGCCCTGCTCCATCGCGCGGCGCGGCGCGCCCTCGAGGCCCGGGCGCGGGGCGAGCGGGGTTACCTGCGGCACTTCGAGCGGGACGTCGAACAGGCCCTCCACGGACACCCGCAGCTCGAGCCGGTGGCGAGGCGGTCCGTCGGCCAGGGGCCCGTGCCGCTCGCGTCGGACGTGAGGATGCGATGAACGACGAACCCTCCCTCCCCATCGCCGCGGATCCGCCATCGGCCGCGGCCCGGTGTGTGCGCGTCTCGGCCGCGGTCGTGATCCACGAGGGGCAGCTGCTGCTCACCCAGCGGCCTCCGGGAGGGGAGCTGGGACTCCAATGGGAGCTGCCGGGAGGCAAGATCGAGCCCGGCGAGACGCCCGAGCACGCGCTGGCGCGGGAGGTCCACGAGGAGCTGGGGGTGCGCGCGACGCCGTTCGAGGTGCTGGCGGTGAGCCGTCACGACTACCCGCACGGGCTCGAAGTCGAGCTGGTGTTCGTGCGCTGCACGCTCGACTCGTTCGAGTTCACGCCCAGCGCCGCGGTGCACGCGGTGCGCTGGGTGGCGCCCGCGGCCGTCGATCTCGAGAGCGTGCTGGCGGGTGACCGGGGTTTCCTGAAGCGCCTGGCGGCAGGGAGCCGATGACGCCCCGCGCGCGCGCGAGGGAGACCGCCCGATGCTGATGGACGGAGCGGGTTCGATCCTCCCCGAAGGCCTGCAGTTCCTCAAACCCGGCTGGTGGGTGCTCCACGTGCTCGCCTTCGCGCTGGTCTTCGCGTACGGGTACCGGCGCGGACGGGGGCAGGAGCGCCGCGAACAGCGGGCGCGGGAGAAGCAGCCTCCCAAGGCGTGATCCACTCCCGACGCGGCGTCAGGCTCGGGGGCCCGGGATCTCGTCGATGAGGTGGCGGTGGTGCCGCGCGTGCACCGCGTGGACGCGCACCATCTCCGGCAGGCGATAGTGCCAGACCATCCGGATCGGGTTCGCGATCCACAACCGGTCGCGCTGTGC
>JBGPXY010000066.1:0-12420 GCA_041492985.1 Candidatus Eiseniibacteriota bacterium | reverse complement strand
TGCGACACGGAAGTCATCGTGCATGCCTGGGAGCAATGGGGCGCCGATTGCGTCAAGCGCTTTCGCGGCATGTTCGCCTTCGCGCTTTATGACCGCAATCGGCACGTATTGTTTCTGGCGCGCGACCGGCTCGGCAAGAAGCCGCTCTTCTACCACGATGACGGTCGGCGGATCGTCTTCGCCTCCGAGCTCAAGGCCCTGTTGCTCGACCCCTCGGTGCCCCGCGACGTGGACGAGGGATCGCTCGCCGACTACCTGACGCTCCAGTACGTGCCGGCCCCCGGCACCATCTGGAAGGGCGTGCGCAAGCTCCCGGCGGCCCACTATCTCGTGTGCGATGCCCGGGGTTCGCGGGTCGCGCGCTACTGGTCGCTGCCGGTCGAGCCCGACACGGGACACAGCGCCGAGTTCTACCGCGAGCGGTTGCGCGCCCTGCTCACCGAGGCGGTGCGCGTCCGCCTGATGTCGGACGTGCCGCTGGGCGCGTTCCTCTCCGGAGGCATCGACTCGAGCGTGGTCACGGCACTCATGACTCAGGCGGTGAGCGAACCGGTCAAGACGTTCAGCATCGGCTTCGAAGCGCAGGACTTCAGCGAGCTGGCGCATGCGAGGCGGGTCGCGGAGCACCTCGGCACCGACCACCACGAGCTGATCGTGCGCCCGCAGGCACTCGATTTGCTGCCGCGCCTGGTGTGGCAGATGGATGAGCCGTTTGCCGACGCGTCGATGATCCCGACCTACTACGTGTCGCAGATGGCGCGCCGCCACGTGACCGTGGCGCTCTCGGGCGACGGCGGCGACGAGGCGTACGCGGGCTACACCACCTATCCCTGGGCGCGGCGGTACGCGGCGCTCGACCGCATCCCGTGGCCGCTGCGGCGGCTGGCCGGTGTGCCCGCCGGCTGGCTACCGCCGGATCATCCGCTCGGTCGCAAGCTGCGCCGTGTCTCGCAGGACGTGGTGGGCCGCCATCTCGACGTGATGAGCTACTTCCCTCCTCGGGAGCTGGCGCGCGTGCTGTCCCCGGCGCTCGCGGCCCGCCTGCGCGCCCACGATCCGTACGCGGCCGCCCGCGCCGAGCACGCGCGAGCAGCCGAGGTCGTGGGGGCGGTGCCGGGACTCCTCTACCTGGACGCCGTCACCTACATGACCGACGACGTGCTGGTGAAGGTCGATCGCGCCTCGATGCTGGAGTCGCTCGAGGTGCGCTGTCCGCTGCTCGACCACGAAGTGCTCGAGTTCGTGGCGCGCATCCCGTTCGAGTACAAGCTGCGCGGCGACGTGACCAAGTGGATCCTCAAGGAGGTCGTGAATGATCTGCTGCCACCCGAGACGTTGCGACGGGGCAAGCAGGGTTTCGGCGTGCCGCTCGAACACTGGTTCGGCGCCGACTTCGGCCGGCTCGCCCGAGAGGTGCTGCTCGATCCGCGAGCGCGCGCCCGCGGCTGGCTGGACCCGCGCGGTGTCGAGGCGGTGTTGGCGGGCTCGGGGACCCACGACGAGCGGCACGCGCGACAGGTGTGGGCGCTGGTGTGCCTGGAGCTGTGGGCCCAATCGTACGTGGACCGCCCGGGCGAGCAGATGGCGGAGCCGCTGCCGTCGCTGCCATCCGGCGGGACTCCGGCCGCCGCATGAACCTGGCGTTCCTGGTCGGACACTTCCCGCCCGGCGCCTTCGGCGGCGCGGAGCTCCAGGCGGAGGCCTGGGCGCGACACCTCGCCGATCGCCACCGGGTCACGGTGGTGACGCGCCGCGACCCCGCAGACCAGCCGCCCGACGAGACGCGCGACGGGTTTCGCGTCGTGCGCCTTCCCGTATCGCCGCTGCCGCTGGTGCGCACCGCGCTCGACCTCGCCGCGATCGACCGCGCGGTGGCGGCGATCGACCCGCGACCCGATCTGATGGTGTGCTTCCAGACGTTCATCAGCGGCCTCGCGGGCGTGCGCATCCAGCGCAAGCTCGGCATCCCCGCGGTGGTGTGGGTGCGTGGTGAGGGCGAGTACCGACTGCGCGTCTCGCGCCGGATGCGGGCCGTCTCACCGCGCGTGTGGACGGAGGCCCGGGGCGTGCTGGTGCAGAGCGAGGCGATCCGCATCGAGCTGTTGAGCGAGCTGGAGCGCGTGGCCCCCCGGCGGCGCGCCGTGGTCGCGAGCAAGCTCGAGGTGGTGCCGAACGGTCTCGACCTCCCGCAGGTGGTGACGCCGCGGGGCGGACGGGTGCTGACCGTCGGCCGGCTCATCCCCGAGAAGGGCATGGACACGGTGATCGACGCCGTGGCGGGCCTCCAGGGTCTGCTCACCATCGTCGGTGTCGGCCCCGAACGCGCGCGGCTCGAAGCCCGCGCGCGCATGCACGGGCTCGACGTGCGCTTCGAGGGGTTCGTGGCGCGCGAACGGCTGGACCAGCTCTACCGTGACGCTGCGGTCGTGGTGCTCGCCGCCCGGTTCGGCGAGGGGCTGCCGAACGTGGTGCTGGAGGCGTTCGCTCACGGGCGTGCGGTGGTCGCGACCGACGGCGCCCACGTGCGCGAGCTGGTGGTGGACGGGGTCAACGGCCTGTTGGTGCCGGCGGGGGATCCGCGCGCGCTGCGGGACGCGCTGGCGCGGCTCGCGCACGAGCGCGGGCTCGCCGAGCGGTTCGGCCGCGCCGGACGCGAGACGGCCGAGGCCTTCGCGTGGCCGCGCGTGCGCCCGCGCCTCGAGGCGGTGCTGACCCGGTGGAGCAAGCCGTGATCCGCGACGCCGACGGGCGCGGACGTATCTGCTTCTATGCGCCCTATGCCTACCCGCTGTTCACCGATGGAGCCGTCGAGTTTACGGGCGGCGCCGAGGTGCAGCAGGTGGCGATGGCGCGCGGTCTCGCCGCCCGGAGGTTCGAGGTCCGCATGGTGACCTGCGACTACGGCCAGCCGGCCCGGGTGGTCGTGGACGGCATCACCGTGCATCGGGCCTTTCCTCCGCACGCGGGGCTCCCGGTGCTTCGCTTCTTCCACCCGCGCCTCACTCGCGCGCTGGCGGCGCTGGCGGCAGCCGATGCCGAGGTCTACTACGTGCGCGGCTCGGGGTTCCCGGCCGGCATCACCTGCGACCTCGCCCGCGTGCGGCGGGCGGCGTTCGTGCTGGGCGCCGCGAGCGACCACGATGCACGGCGCTCGCTGCCCCTGCTGAACAATCCCCGCGACCGCTGGTGGTACCGGCGGGCGTTGCGGGGCGCGCAGGCGGTGGTGGCGCAGACCGACTTCCAGCGCCGGATGTTCGCGAGCGAGTTCGGCGTCGCCAGCGAGGTGATTCCGAACCTGGTGGAGCTGCCGCAACGGCCGAGTGATCCGCGCGGTGGGGGACCGGTCGTGTGGCTGGCGACCTACAAGCCCTTGAAGCGGCCGGAGTGGTTCACGGAGCTGGCGCGCCGGCTGCCGGACCGGCGTTTCGTCATGTGCGGCATCATCCCGATCCCGCCCGATACGCGAGACGCATGGGACTCGGCACGCCGGGCCGCGGAGGCCTGCCCGAATCTCGAAGTGCGCGGCTACCTCGACCACGACCGGCTCGGCGAGTTGCTCGGCACCGCCGCCCTGTTTGTGCACACCTCGCCGGTCGAGGGGTTTCCCAACACCGTGCTCGAGGCCTGGGCGTACGGCGTGCCGACGGTGACCATCGTCGACCCGGACGGCGTCGTCGTCCAGGAGGGGTTGGGCGAGATCGCGACCGACCTGCCGGCGATGGAGGCCGCGGTGCGCCGCCTGCTCAGCGACCCCGACGCCCGCGCCGCCGCGGGCGCGCGCGCCAGGGGCTACGTGGCTCGGCACCATGCGCCGGACGCCGTCCTCGATCGTCTCGCGTCGCTCTTCGACCGCGTAGTGGCCGGCGTGCGCTCACGGCGCCGCGGTGGGCATGACGGTGGGTGACAGGCGCGGCGGTGGGGATGAGGGCATCGGTCGCGGCGCCCGGTCGATGAACGCCCGGTGCCACAGCTCGAGCGTGAGGAGCGTCCACAGCTCGCGCGCGCGGTCCCGTCGTCCGGCGAGGTGATCGTCCACGTAGCCGCGCAACACCTCGGGCTCGAAGTAGCCGCGCCCGAGACAGGTGGGGGAGAGCAGCGTGTCCCCGACCAGCTCCCGGAGCGGACCGCGGAACCAGGGTGAGAGCGGCACGGTGAAGCCGACCTTGGGGCGATCGACGATCTCGCGCGGGAGCCAGCGGCGCGCCAGCCGCTTCAGCAGCACCTTCCCTTCGAGTCCGCGGATCTTGAATCGATCGGGCAGGTGTGCCGCCCATTCCACCAGCGGATGATCGAGCAGCGGCACGCGCGCTTCGATCGAGGCCGCCATGCTCATCTTGTCCATCTTCATGAGCAGATCGTCGGGCAGCCACAGCCGCAGATCCACATCCAGCATCCGGTCGAGCGGGCGGCGCGCCGTCGATCCGGCCAGCGCCGCGGCGAAGGCGCGCGCCGCGCCCGCAGCGTGCGGGCGCAGCGCCGGGCCCAGCAGCCGCGTGCGCTCGTCGCCCGCGAAGCCGGCGAACCAGGCCGCGAGCCGCTCCGCCTCGTCGCGGAATCGCGAGCTGCGCGCGACCACCTGGAGCTTGCGGAAGCCGAACGGCAGCCGATCCACGCCCTGGGCGAGCAGCGGCCCGCGCAGGAACGACGGGAGGGAGGCGATGCGCCGCGCGAGCGGCTCGGCCGCGTACTTAGGATAGCCGGCGAACAGCTCGTCGCCGCCCTCGCCGGTGAGCACCACCGTCACGGTCCCGCGCGCGAGTTGCGAGACCAGGAAGGTGGGGATGGCGGCGGGCTCCGAGACCGGTTCGTCCTGGTGCCACACCAGGCGTGGCAGCTCGCGGAGCAGGTCGGCCGCGCCGACGACGATCTCGCGGTGTTCGGTGCCACAGTGCTCCGCCACCCGGCGCGCGAACGGGAGCTCGTTGAAGGCGCCCGGGGCATCGAAGCCGACCGAGAACGTCTGCACCGGCCGCGTGAGCAGCCGGCTCATGACCGCCACGACCAGGCTCGAGTCCACGCCGCCCGAGAGCAGCGCTCCGAGCGGCACCTCGCTCATGAGCCTGAGACGCACCGACTCGGTGAGCCGCTCGGCGAGCTGGTCGAGGGCCTGCGCGTCGTCGATCTCGAGCTTGGGCTCCCACGATTCGACGCGCCACCAGCGCTCCACGCGGACGCCGGTGGCGTCCACGGTGAGATGATGCCCGGGCAGGAGCTTTTCGATCCCCTCGAACAGCGTCGCGGGAGCCGCGGTGTAGCGGAGCGTCAGGTGCTCGACCAGACCCGGCAGGTGCACCGCGCACTGTATCCCGGGGAACGCGAACAGCGCCTTGATCTCGGACGCGCAGACGAACCCGGCGCCGGCGCGGGCGAAGTAGAGCGGCTTGATCCCCAGCCGGTCGCGCGCCACGAACAACCGGCGGCGCTTCCGGTCCCAGATCGCGAACGCGAACATGCCACGCAGTCGCGCCAGGCAGTCGGCGCCCCACTGCTCGTACGCGTGGATGATGGTCTCGGTGTCGCTGCGCGTGCGGTAGCGGTGCCCGAGCGATTCCAGCTCCCGGCGCAGCTCGGCGTGGTTGTAGATCTCGCCGTTATAGACGATCCACAGCGTCTCGTCCTCATTGGCGAGCGGCTGGTGACCAGTGGCGAGGTCGACGATCGAGAGCCGGCGGAAGGCGAGGCCGACGCCGTCCTCGACGTGGCGGCCCGCGTCGTCCGGACCGCGGTGGGCGAGTGCCGCGGCAGCCGCGTCGAGCCATGCCGTCTCCGGGCGGCGGCCATCGGGGTCGAAGCAGGCGACGATCCCGCACATCTAGGGCGCGTCCCGGTGGTGGCCGCGCTCCCGCGACCCACACCCATCTGCTAGACTTTCTCGCCCGTCCCACGTCCAAGGAGAGCCTCCCTGCGCACACCCCTGCTGTCCGTCCTGGTGCCCGTCTACAACGAACATGCGACCCTCGAGACCCTGCTCCATCGGGTCCTGGCGGTCCCGGTGGACAAGGAGGTGCTGGTGGTGGACGACGGCTCCCGTGACGGGACGCGGGAGGTGCTGGCCGAGCTGGCGGAGCGGCTGCCGATCCGGGCCTTCTACCACGACGCCAACCGCGGAAAAGGATACGCCATCCGCACCGCGCTGGCCGAGGCCCGTGGCGAGATCGTCATCATCCAGGACGCCGACCTGGAATACGATCCCGAGGATTATCCCAAGCTGATCGCGCCCATCGTCCGCGGCGAGACCAACGTGGTCTACGGCTCCCGCTATCTCGGCCACGACAATCCCCTCCCGCTCACGCACTTCAAGGTCGCCGTCCTGCTGCTGAACGCGATGGCCAACCTGCTCTACGGCACGCGTCTCACCGACGAGGCGACCTGCTACAAGGTGTTTCGCGCCTCGCTCCTCAAGTCGATCCCGCTCGCCTGCGAGCGCTTCGAGTTCTGCCCCGAGGTCACCGCCCGCGTCGCCAAGCGCGGTGAGCGCAT
The DNA here is from genome assembly GCA_041492985.1 of Candidatus Eiseniibacteriota bacterium. Lineage (GTDB taxonomy): Bacteria > Eisenbacteria > RBG-16-71-46 > RBG-16-71-46 > RBG-16-71-46 > WS-11. The sequence continues at coordinate 5,940 of JBGPXY010000066.1, read as the reverse complement.
CCTCGAGATCCCGATCCGCTACCACTATCGGACCAAGGCGGAGGGCAAGAAGATCGGCTGGCGCGACGGCTTCGAAGCGATCTGGACGCTGCTGCGCTACCGATTCACCGATTGACACCGACGCGTCGCGCGGCGGAAGCGACCCAGCCGACGCCGGCCCAGCCGGCTCCGGCCATCCACAGCAGGCAGGGCTCGAACGCCATCCGGTAGCGCATGACGGTGAAGAAGACCGCGTTCACGAGCGCGAAGCTCGCCACCGCGCCGGCCAGCGGCCACAGCGCGGGATCCGCCCGCCAGCGCCGCAGGGCCAGCAGCGTCCCCGCGAAGATCACCGCGCTCGCTAGGCCCTGCGACCACCGGCTCCAGCGGTTGATGAAACCGGTGCGGCTGAAGGTCTCGGGCCAGAGCGCGAACAGGTTGCCGAGCTTCACCAGATAGAGACGCGCCGCGCGTCCCGGCTCGTGCCGGACGAACTCCATCCCCTGCCGGTAGAGCCAGCGCTCGCGCGCGACATCGTCGGGAAGGCGGCGAAGCGAGTCCATCTGGGCGTCGTCGAACCAGGTGAGGCTGGTGGTGGCGCCGGTCGCGCGCGGGTTGTTGCCGAACCAGAACTGGCGGCCGCCCCCGGTGGCGACGAAGAACCACTCGCCGTGCACGCGGTGGCAGCGCACGACCCACGGCGCGACCGTGAGGGCGAGCGCCGCCCCCGCGGCGAGCGCCGGAGCAGCCCAGCGGCGGCCGGCCCGCCGGAGCGCGAACAGGAGGCCGATCCCCAGCCCGGGGAGCAGGGTCACGACGTTGGGGCGGACCAGCGCCGCCAGGCCGAACAGCGCACCCGCGAGCGCCCAGCGCGCGATCCCCCCGCCCCTCCACGCCCAGAACGTGACGCCGAAGGCGAGCGTCAGCAGCAGCACCAGGGTGTTCTCGGAGAACTGGGTCGAGGGCAGGAACGCCAGGACCGGGTGCAGGGCCATCAGTGCCGCAGCGATCAGTCCCGCGCGCGGTCCGAACAGCCGGGCGCCCACGTGCGCCACGACCGCCACCGCCACCGTGCCCAGAACCGACTCGACCAGCCGCAGCGCCAGGAGGTTCACGCCGAAGAGCGCGTAGACCCCGGCGATCAGGGTGGGATACCCGGGGGGCCGGAGCGTCTGCAGGCCGTAGGTGCCGTGCTCGAGCAGCGACCGGGCGACCGCCTCGAACTCGCGCCCGTCCGGCCAGGCGATGCTGCGCGGGGTCAGGAACACGAACGCCACGCGCGCCAGCAGCGCCGCGCCGATCACCAGAAGCCACGGGCCGCGGGGAATGAGCGTCCTGGCCGCGGCGCCGGAGTCCGTCATGCTCGTGCGGGGGCCGGGGCGGGGGGTCGCGAGGCCTGGTAGGCGGCGACGATGTAGGCGAAGAACAGCCAGACCTGGAACTGGTAGGTCGGGTTGCGCATGAAGTCGATCTTGGTCTGGTCCACGATGAACACCACCAGCTGCACGCGGGCGATGTTCAGGTACGCCCGCGCGTAGTTGGCATCGTGCAGATCGCTGGCCAGCGGACGCGAGAGGCGCCAGAGCCGCGCCAGCAGCCAGAGGTAGAACCCCAGGCCGATCAGTCCGACCAGGTTGCCAATGTAGAGGTAACCATTGTGCGGCCAGTACCAGAAGCCGAGCCCCCTCTGGATGGTGTAGTAGGGGCCGTGCCCGATGAACGGGTGCTCCATCATCCGTTTGAACGCCGACGCCCAGAGTTCCGCGCGCCCCGACGGCATGCCGTGGGTGAAGGTCAGGGACTTGGCGTCGAGCAGGCGCCCCAGCAGGTCGCCGGAGTAGGTGAAGTGCGCGACGTAGAAGTTCATCGCCTGAAGGCCGACGATCACGGCGACCAGGGCGATCCCCGCCGTGACGGCCGAGAATCGCTTCCGCTGCATCCACGCCAGGTAGGCGATGCCGACTCCCAGCGCCACGAGCCCCCCCCGGGTCACGGTCGCGAACATGACGAAGCTCGTGAGGACGAAGAGCCCGCCGAAGAGCGCCTTGCGCGCGCCCGAGCGAGCGCGGGCGAACTTGAGCAACAGCAGCAGCAGGTTCATCGCGCAGTACTCCGAGAGGAGCTCGAAGTCGAAGAAGGGGCCGCCGATCCGCACGTTGTGGAGGTTGATCGCCTCCGAGACCTGCTGGTTGAACCCGATCCAGCCGGGGACAAGGATCCCGTTCGGATGGCGGACCTCGTACACGCCGAGCAGGCACACCAGGGTGATGGAGGCGCACTGGAACGCGTGCAGCCGTTCGAGCTGTTCAGGCCGCCGCACGTTGTTGACGATCAGGTAGAACATCCCGATGCACGCGAGCAACAGGAGGAAGTTCTCCAGCGCCCAGCCCAGGGTGGTCCCGTTCTCGATGTTGTAGAAGGAAACCACGAACGACAGGAGCAACGCGACGACGGGCTGGTCCACCGGCGTCCGATGCGGGGGGGACGCGCTGCGGAGGCTCGCCCGCAACAGCCAGATGATGAGCAGCAGCAGCACCATCGCCAGGTTGGTGCTGCCGAACACCGTGCCGCGCGGATACGGCAGCGCGAGAACAAGCACGCCGATGCCGGACACGAGGTCGATGCGCCAGGCGATGCCGAAGATGACGGTCGTGGCGAGCACCGCGAGCACGCGCTTGTCGGGGTAGAGGTACTGGATCCCCACGACGATGCCGAGCCCGACCACCAGGCCGATGGCGAGCACGGTGTTCACCCAGTCTCCGCCGCCGTGATCGACATCGCCGCCCCCGCCACGCAGGCGGCGGATCACGGGCCACGCGCGCCAGTCGGGGAAGCGGCGCGGACGAACGGCGCGGGCTGACGGCGGCGCGCTCATGTCAGGCTCAGACGCTTGCGCACCAGGAAGGAGAGGTTGTCCCAACCGTCGCGCCACTTCTGGAGCTTCACCTCGCCGATGCGAACACCATAGGGGATGTGGGACTCCCCGAATCGGCAGCCGCGGAGCATCGCCTCCAGTTTGATCTCCTCGCTGAACGCCATGCCGTCGGAGGTCAGGCGCAGCGTTTCGAGCACCGCGCGGCGGAAGACCCACATGCCCGACTGGCTGTCGCGGATGGGCTTGAGGAACAGCACCGCCGTGACGACGGTCAGCACCCAGTTGCCCAGGCGGTTGGAGAGGTGCATCGCCGCCGGGTCGCTGAGCGGGAAGCGGCTTGCCGAGAGGAAATCCCAGCCTCGATCGACCAGCGTGTCCACCAGCCGCGGGATCTCCTCAGGGGGGTAGGTCCCATCTCCGTCGAGGGTGATGATCAGGTCGCGCGTGGCGGCTCGCATCCCCGCCTTGTACGCCGCGCCGTAGCCGGGCCGTTTCTCGGCGACCACCACCGCCCCCAGGGAGCGCGCCACCTCGGCGGTCCGGTCGGTGCAGTTATTGTCCACCACCACCACCTCGTCCACGGCGGGCGGCATGCGGCCGATCACCTCGCGCACGCCATCCTCTTCGTTGTAGCAGGGGATGACGACGCTGATCGTGAGATCTCGGTGCATGGAGGGAGGGGGTCCCGGGGTGCTTTCGGTGGTGGGGCGCCGGGAGATGGGCGCGCGCGATCGGAATGAGTCTAGCAGCGGCCCGCGCGCACCGACAACCGCGCCGGCGCCCGGACGCGCCCGCGGCCGTAGGGTGCCACGCATCCCGCCCGCCGCCGTGCAGACCGCAAACTTGCGGGCGGGAGAGAGCGGCACGTACCATCGTCGCGCCACGACTTCGGGCACTCCGGGGCGCGCGGGAGGACCGTGAGCGTCGTCTCCAAACTGCTGAACCTGGTCTCGCTGGCCATCCTCGCCGCCCTCGTCTGGGTCCTGTTCGTCGCCCCGCCGCGCGATTCGATCTACATCCTGGTCGGCGACGACGCCGGCTACTATCTCGCCATCGCGCGCAACTACTGTCTCGGCCACGGGCTCAGCTTCGACCGGCTGCACGAGACCAACGGCTTCAACCCGCTCCTCACCCTGCTGCTCGTGCTCGCGGACAAGGCGCTGGTCCCGGGGCTCTCGATCCCGGTCTGCTATCGCGTCGGTCTCCTGATCACCTTCCTGGCGATGCTGGGGGCAGGCGCCGCGCTGCTGCGACTCGCCGACACGACCCTGGACCCAGCCGTCATCCGGAACGGTCCGCGACGCCTGCTGCTCGCCGCGTCGATCGCGTACTACGTGTGGTTCGTGTGCCTCAAGAGCAACTACGGCATGGACGGGCCCCTGGTGCTCCTGCTCGGGACGGTCTATCTCCTGCGCGTCGTTCGACACGGATTGCTGGCGCCCGGCGCGCGGGCCGCGGCGCTCGACGGTCTGCTGCTCGGGCTGCTCGTCCTGGCGCGGGTCGACAGCCTGCCCATGCTCGCGGCCGCCTTCGGCCTCATGGCGTCGATGGTGCTTGGCGGGCAGGCGGGGAAGGGGCGGCTCGTCGCGCGCGCCGGATGGGTCACGCTGGTCGCCGCCCCCTATGTGGCGTGGTCGTGGGCGCGATTCCACGCCTGGCTCCCGGTCTCGGCGCGCATCAAGAGCGCCTTCCCGCACCTGGATCTGGCGCGCAGTCTCGAGGTCGTCCGGCACTCCTCGCTCAACGCCCCCGACCAGGCGAGCTTCCTGCTCGGCTTCGCCGTCGCGCTGGTGACCGTGCTGAGCCATCTCGCGCCCGGCCGGCTGCGGCGGCTGCCGGCGAAGCTGGCGGATGGCCGCACCGCGGCGCTCGCCGTGCTCACGGTCTACGTGCTGGCCCGCCTCGGCTACCTGCTGGCGTTCAGCCGCACCGACGTCCAAGGGAGCTACGTCATCCTGGTCCACGTCTACAACCTCCTCATGGGGCTGACCGCGACCTCCGCGCTGGCGCGCCGGGTCCCCGGCGCGGCGGCCCGGCGCGTGTGCCTCGCCGCGGCGGCGGCCGGGCTGACGCTGGTGTCGGGGGTCCTGCTCGTGGGCAAGGCGGAGCGGATGCGCGCGTGGTACCAGGCGGCGCGCCCGGGCGGTCCCGGCGATGAGGTGGCGCTGGCGGCGGCGATCCGCGACCACACCCCTCCGGAGGACGTCATCTACGGCGAGGCCTTCGGCCTGCTGGGTTTCTTCGCCGACCGGGCCTGGATCAACGGCGACGGGGTCGCGAACACCCTCGAGTACCAGCGGGCGCTGCGCGATGACCGGCTCGAGCGCTACCTGGCGAAGAACCGGGTGACACACGTCGTCTTCGTCACCCCGCGCGTCGTCGTCGACCCCCCAGGGGTCCGCCGGCTGGTGGTGCGGAGCGCTCTCTACGGCGGCTCCGGTTCGTACTCGGTGGACGACCGCGACGTATTGCTGTCGTGGCCCAGCTCGCGAGGCGGCGGGACCGAGGTGCACCTGGCGCGCTGGTCGCCTCCCGAAGCGCCATGAGCCGGTCCGGCCGCCCCCCGCCGCGCCGGCCGCGGCAATCGTGCTCGCGCACGCCCTCGCCCTGGGGGCCAGGCTCAGGGTGCCAGGCGCTGGGGCATCCACTACGGACTTCCCTGGCTCTTCTACTTCCACGACGAGCCACAGGTCGTGCTCCGCGCGCTGCGCTTCGGCACCGGGGATCTGAACCCGCACTTCTTCATCTGGCCCGGCACGCTGCTCCTCTACTTCGCGTTCGCTTCCTATGCCGACCTGTTCGTGGTCGGCCCGGTGCTCGGATGGTGGGTCGGCAAGGAGGGGTTCGCGGCCGCCTGCTTCAGCGACCCGACCGCGTTCTACCTGCTGCCCGGGATCGAGAGCGTGGCCTTCGGCGTGTGGACGGTGTGGCTCGCCTGGGGCATCGGCCGCGCGGGCTGGGGGACGCCGGTCGGGATCGCGGCGGCGCTCGGCTGGCGGTCCATGCGCTGCGCGCGCACTACGCCCATCTCGCACATCCGGGCCACGGCCGCGGCGACTGCCTGGTTCCTTGACACCGCGAATCAC
>JBGPXY010000080.1:0-11251 GCA_041492985.1 Candidatus Eiseniibacteriota bacterium | reverse complement strand
ATTCGCGCTCGCGGGCGATACGCCCGCGACCCTCGAGATTCTGGATCTCTCCGGACGCCGGGTGCTCGCCCGCGAGGTCGGTTCGCTCGGGCGCGGGGAACACGTGCTGCGGCTTGCCGAGGCTGGTTCGCTTCGCGCCGGGCTCTACTTCGCGCGGCTGGTTCAGGACCGATCGGTGCAAACCGCCAAAGTCGTCATCGCCAGGTAGCGCCCCGCCCGACAGCGATCCGAAACGGCAACCAGGTCAAGCGCTCGAGGCGTCCGATGCCGGGCGCCGCGGCGGCACCGCGAGATTCGCGAGCAGCAGTCCGGCCGCCAGCGCCGTCGCCAGCACGACCAACGTGAACGCCAGCTCCATCCCCGAGACCACGTCGCGCGCGAGCAGCGTGGCGATGCTGCGCACGCCGAGGCTTCCGGGCAGCAGCATGACCAGCGACGGCACGACCAGCACCGCGGCGGGCTGGCCGCGGCGGCGCGCGTAGAGATTGCCCGCGACGCCGACCGTGAAGGCGGCGGCGAGCATACCCACCTCGCTGCCGGCCAGGCGCGCGCCCATGCGGGCCACGCCGAAGGTGAGCACCCCGGCCATGAGGATCACGCCGATGTCACGCGGGCGGGCGCGGAAGAGCACCGCGAGCGCGAACGGCGAGAGCACGAGCGCCAGCCACTCGGTCCAGCCCGGGAGTGGCGCGAGCGGGACGGCCACCGCGGCGGCACCCACCAGCGGTGCCAAGCGCGCGCCGAGCGCGAAGCCGAAGCCGATGGCCAGGAAGGTCATCGCCGCACCGGCCAGACGCGCGGTGCCGGAGACGAGATTGCGGGTCGCCAGCTCAGTGAGCGCCACGGTCAGCGACAGGCCGGGGATCAGCACGATGAGCCCCGCGAGCGCGGCGACGGCGGGCGCCATCGGCCCCGCGAGTGCCGCCCACAGCAGTGCCGCCAGCGAGGCGGCCAGCGCCGCCACCCACTCGAACACGCGCGCCACCGCGGGCCGACGCGCGGCCAGCTGGGCGAGCGCTCCGGTCTGGAGGCCGATCGCCGCGGCGGCCAGGATCTCCCGGCCGCCGCCGCCGAGGAAGCGGGCCACCGCGGCCGCCGAGAGTCCGAAGCAGGCCACCGAGAGCAGCGGTCCGTAGCGGTCGGGCGCGGTGGCAATCGCCCGCAGGCGCTCGCTCGCCTCGTGCACGGCGAGGCGGCCCTCCTCGACCGCGAGGATCAGCTCGTCGAGCTGGCTCATGCGTTCTAGATTCACCGAGCCGGGCTGCACACTCAGCATGGCGGTGCGCTGTTCCTCGGGGGGCCCGAACGAGGCGAAGATGGACGTGGGCGCGGTGAAGAACTGTCCACGCACGCCGAGCCTGCGCGCCAGCGCGCCCATGGCGTCTTCCACGCGGTGGGCGGGCGCTCCCGCCTCGTGGAGCCCTCGGCCCAGCTCGAGCAGGAACGCGCGCGCCTTGGGCGTGTCGCGTGGATCGGTATCGTCGGCTGCGGGCGTCATGGACGCCGGGCACGATAGCAGCCGGGCGCGGTCGAGGCGATGGCGGCCGGGTTGCGACTAGGGGAGCCGTGCGATCTTGATCACGCGCCGCGCCCCGCCGGCATCCAGACGCGCGAAGTAGACGCCACCGGGTGAGGCGGCTCCGGCGCGGTCGCGCCCATCCCAGCGCCGCGTCACCGACGCGCCGGCGACCACGTCTTCGCCGTCCACGAGCATTCGCACCAGACGCCCGCGCAGGTCGTAGATCCCCAGCCACACGCGCGAGGGAGCGTCGAGGCGATAACGCAACGCCGTGCTGGCGCCGAACGGACTCGCTCCCGCGAGCGCCAGCTCGATACCGGCCGGCGTCACCATCGGCCCGACGTCCACCACCGGACCCAGGGCCTTGCTCATGTCGACGATGTGGAACCAGGCGGTGTCCCGTCGCGCCGCGGCGTCGGTCATCACCGCCTGGAAGTAGGTCGAGCGGGTGGTCTGGTTCGACGTCGCGCCGATGGTGATGATGGAGTCCTGGATCAGGCTCACGAACGACGGCGCGTCCACCAGCGAGTACGTCACCGGGCCACCGAGCGGGGAGTGCCGCAGCGTGTCGCGCTGAACGGCGCCGCTGATGCGGAACGATCGCCCGCTGCGGCGCCAGAAGCGCGGGCCGAACTCGGTGGTCGGCCCGACCTCGAAGCTGGTCGAGTACGAGAGCACGCCGTTGCTGAGCGCTCGCACCGTCCAGGTGCCGTAGTCCGCGGCGCTCACGTTCGGACTCCAGTTCCACGATGTCCAGAAGAAGCCGAGCAGTTCACTGAGGGTCGATGTGAAGTCGTACGAGCCGAAGACGCTTCCATCGGGACGCAGCACCTCGATGCGCCCCGGATCGCCGGCGCGCGTCTGGAACTGCGCGAAGACCGGCAGCTTCGCCTCGCCGATGCCGTACACCACCGGCTGCTCTAGCCGCTCCTCGATGACACAATAGGTCGTGTTGGCCAGGTTCCCGCCCACCTCGGCCGCGGAATAGACGCCGAGATCGGTGAACCAGAGATGATTCAGGCCTTCGTAGGGCTCCTGAGAGACCCACAGACTGGGGAGCGGATTCGAGGGCCCGTTGTACGGATCGCGCAAGTGATACGTGCCGCTGACGTAGTCGTAGGCCTGAAAGTGCAGATGCGGGCCCCTCGAGTAACCCGAGCTGCCGACCAGGCCCAGCATGTGGCCGGTCTGAACGACATCGCCGACCTGCACCGTGATCGAGTTCGCGCGCAGGTGGTAGTAGTCCGTGTAGGTGCTGGCGCCGGTGTCGATCGAGACCAGGTTGACGTTGACCGGCCAGGCCAGCTCGCAGCGACGGTCGTACTCCGCCGGCCCGGTCACCTGCACCACCCTCCCCGGGGCTGCCGCGCGGACCGTGCACCCACGATCCATAAGCCGGAAGTTGAGGAGCTTGTAATCGGTCCCGGCATGGTCGTCGTACGTGTCCATGCCACCCGTGTAGTCGAGTACGGAAGCGCCCGGATCGAGGTCGACGTAGTTCACCACGACCAGTCCATCGTGCAGCTGGCGCGCGAGGGGCCAGGCGTAGATGGGATAGGCCTCGGTGGCGCTAGTCCCAAGCACGGAGGCGGATCGCGCGCCCTCGCGCTGAGCCGCGCGCTCGCGCAGAGACATTGGCGGCTCGACACACCCCTCTTCCAACTGTGGCGGCATCCACTCCACGTGGTCGGGCGCGAGCGGGGCCGGGTCGGCCGCAGACACGACCGGGCGGAGGAGTCCCATCAGCATGAGGCAGCCTGTGGCGAGCGTGCTGCTGAATGATGGGCGCATGGAGGGCGAGCTCCTCGGTTCAGATTCGGGCCCCGAATCTAGCGCGAGATGGCAACCGTTGGCCAGCGTGAACTGACGTGGGGTCGCCGATTTATTCGCCCATCAGTTCCGCCTGCAGCGGGCGCTCGCGAGCCAGGGCCGTCGCCTCGCCGGGCGGCAGCACCGAGTCCTCCACGACCACGCCACGCAGCAGGGGCATGGGCACCAGCTCGAAGTAGATGTTGCGCGGCTGCACCCCGGCCGCCGGCGAGCTCCACACCTCGTCGGAGGGCATCTCGACGATCTTGAGCGCGCCGGCGCCCGCCGGCATGAACTTGCGTCGCTCGGCCAGCGCGTAGACCGGCACCGAGTGCTCGCGGGCGGCGAGTGCCGCCGCGAACGAGCCGACCTTGTTGATCACGCCCTGCTCGGTGACGGCGTCCGCGCCCAGCCACACCATGTGCGCCTGCGAGATGAGCAGCGGCAGCGCCGCGTCGACCACCAGCCATACGGGCACGCCGGCCGCCGCGAGCGCGGTCGCCAGCACCCGGCCTTCGCGGCGCGGCCGGCTCTCCGCCACCAGCACGCGCGGCTCGCGGCCGGCACGGTGGGCTTCGAGGATCGCCTCGCGCACCGCACCGCTCGCGGAGAGCGTGGCGATCCAGCCGCCGCGCTCGGTCACCAGGCTCGCCGCCAGGCGGGCGAGCGCCTGGCGCGCCGCCTGCAGATCGTCGCGCTCGGCCGCGCACGACTGGACGAGGGCGGCACGCAGCTCGGCCGGCGCCTCGCCGCGCGCGATACCGGCATCCGCCACCGAGAGGGCACGCGACGCGAACTGGTGGATCAACGCCATCGTCGGCTGCGCCCGCTGGGCCTCGCGCAGCCACTCGAGGAGTGTGGCGCGCAGCCCCGGCGCCGATCCCGACCGGTCCATGGCCACCCAGCGTTCGAGCTCGGTGAGGAACGCCTGCGCGACCTCGCCGCCGCCCGAGTCCCGGTCCTCCGCGAAGGGCGTCGTCATGGGGCGAGCGTCCCATGCTGTTCGAGCCACCGGAACGCCGGGCTCACGAAGGCGAGCAGCGCCAGCATGCCCACCAGCGAGAGCACGATGAAGGTGACGAACCCCGCGCGCGCCGCGAATGCCCGCCCGCGCTTCCCGACGTTCAGGCCCCACGGTCCGGCCAGCGCCACGAGGCCATTGCCCAGGTGGTAGGCCGCGGCGAGCACACCCGCCAGGTGGTAGGCGAGTACGCCCGGATGCTCGAGCCGACGCGCCATGAGGTCGAAGAGGTCGGCCCCACCCGGCAGGCGATCCGGCGAGAGACGGGTGCTCCAGACGTGGAACACGACATAGACGACCAGATAGAAACCGGAGGCACGCTGCGCCAGCAGCATCCACGGTCTCGGGTAGCCGCGCTCGTCGCCGGCGGCCTGGGCCGTGGTCCCGAGCGCCACGCCCAGGCCGACGTGGAGCAACATCGGCAGGGCGATCGCCACCACCTCGATGACCATGAGCCCGGGGATGCGGCCGATCGCCTCGGCCGCGCGATCGAAGGCCGCGGCCCCGGCGAGGGCCCGCGCGTTGGTGGCAAGGTGGGAGAGGAGGAAGAGACCGACCGGCACCACGCCCGTCCAGATCTGCACTCGCTTGAGCGACGAATAGGTGCGGTCCGAGACCCGCATGGGCTTGCTCGCCTCGATCGTGGTCGTGGTCAGGGAGGCGCACGATAGGGCACATGCGCCGCGGGGGCCAACCGCACGGCCCGCTGGCGCGCGAGGGGCCCGGGGCCCATCGGACGCGGGCCCGCGCGGTTGCGGGCGTCGGCGTGCCGTCGACCGGGTTCCGCGGGCACCGCGCCGTTGGCAGGGTCCAGCCCCTGTGATAACTTGGCAGCCGCCAAATGGTAAGCGGGCCCGGCCCGGTCGGCCCGGCCCGATCGCACGACTTCTCTCTCGGGTATCGAACGCCGCCAGCACCCTCCACTCCTGGCGATCCACCCGGAGTCCCCACGCTCCAGGTCCCCATGACGACATCGGTCGCCGAACGCATCCAGCACCAGCTGCTGCCGCGCGTGTCCAAGCCCAATCGCTACCTGGGCAACGCACTGCATGCGCCGAACAAGCCGCTCGATCTGGCGACCGTGCGGGTGCTGATGGCGTTCCCCGACGCGTTCGAGATCGGTCTCTCGAACATCGGCATCCGCATCGTCCACCACATCCTGAACCAGCGGCCCGACACGGCGGCCGAGATGACGTTCGCGCCCTGGCCCGATGCCGAGGCCGAGATGCGGCGGCTCGGCATCCCGCTGTTCTCGCTTGAGTCGCATGCGCCCGCCGACGCCTTCGACATCCTCGGTTTCTCGCTCCAGTACGAGCTGCAGTACACGAACGTGCTGGCGATGCTGGATCTGGCCGGGATGCCGCTGCGCACGGTCGATCGCGACGAGCGCCACCCGCTCGTGATCGCCGGGGGTGCTCAGGCGTTCAGCCCCGAGCCGATGGCCGAGTTCATCGACGCGTTCGTGATCGGCGACGGCGAGGAGGTCATCCACCGCGTCGTCGACCTGGTGTCGCAGGCGAAGCGCGAGCGCTGGGCGCGGGGGCACCTGCTGGCACGGCTCGCCCACGTGCGCGGGATCTACGTGCCGTCCGGCTACACGACGCGCTCCACGCCCGAGGGCTGGCTGGCGCCGGTGCCGCGGCCGGGATTCCCGGCGCGGGTGGAGACCGTGTGGGTGGCGGAGCTCAAGAGCGAGTACTACCCGGCCGCACCCCTGCTGCCGATCGGCGAGATCACCCACGACCGGCTGTCGGTCGAGATCATGCGCGGCTGCACGCGTGGCTGCCGCTTCTGCCAGGCGGGCATGATCAACCGGCCGGTGCGCGAGAAGCCGGCCCAGCAGGTGCTGGAAGAGGTGCTGGGAGGGCTCAAGGCGACCGGCATGGAAGAGGTGTCGCTGGTCTCGCTCTCGAGCACCGACCACACCCAGATCGTCGACCAGGTCAACGCGCTCGCCGACGCGCTGTGCGCGAGCCGGGTGCAGATCGCCCTGCCCTCGACCCGCCCCGACAACGTGCCGGTCGAGGTGGCGCGACGCATGGCCTCGCAGCGCAAGGGCTCGATCACGCTCGCACCCGAGGCGGGCAGTCAGCGGATGCGGGACGTGATCAACAAGAACCACACCGAGGACGAGCTGCTGGAGTCGGTCGGGACCGCGGCGCGCGAGGGCTATACCAGCGCCAAGCTCTACTTCATGTGCGGGCTGCCGGGGGAGAACGACGACGACCTGCGGGCCATCCTCGACCTGGCTGGCAAGGCCCATCACCGTGCGCGCGCCGAAGGGAACCGGAACTTCCGCATCACCGCCAGCGTCTCGCCACACGTGCCCAAGCCGCACACGCCGTTCGCGTGGGCCGAGCAGGTCTCGACCGCCGAGCTCAACCGGCGGCTGGGCGTGCTGCGCGCCGCCGTGCGCGGCACGCCGGTGACGCTCAAATACCGCGACGCCGAGACCTCGATGCTGGAGGGCGTGTTCACGCGCGGCGACCGACGGCTGGGGGAGGCGGTGGAGATGGCGTACCGCCGCGGCTGCCGCTTCGACGCATGGAGCGAGCATCTGCGTTACGACACCTGGATGGGCGTGTTCCAGGAACTCGGGATCGATCCCGAGCGCTACCTCATCGAGCGCTCGACCGAGTTCGAGCAGCCCTGGGACGTGGTGCAGTCCCCGGTCACCAAGAAGTTCCTGGTGCGCGAGAAGCTGCGCGCCGACCAGGCTGCCATCACCGAGGACTGCCGTCTCGAGGATGTCTGCTTCTCCTGTGGCGTGAGCGAGTGCCCGCAGCGTCCGTGGGTCAAGCTGCCCCATGCGCCGATCGATCCGGCGCGGGCGCGCGCCGCCGCCGAGGCGAGCGCCTTCGGTCGCCGCGCGCGCGCCGGGCGCCCGAACGGGCTGCCGCTCGCGCCCCGCTCGAACGGCCACGGGCCGGCGAGCGGCATCCAGACCAGCACACGTTTCCGGATCGTGTTCGAGAAGGGGGCCGGGATGCGCTTCACCTCGCATCTCGACCTGATGCGTTCATGGGAGCGGTCACTGCGACGCTCCGAGCTGCCGTTGGCGTTCACCCTGGGGCATCACCCGCATCTGAAGATGTCGTTCGGGCCGCCGCTGCCCCTGGGCTATCGTTCCCGGGCCGAAGCCTTCGACCTGGAGTTCTCGCGTCCGCCCGCCGTCGACCTCGCCGAGAGGTTGAACGCCGTGCTCGCCGAGGGGCTCCGGGTGCTGGCCTATCGACCCATCCTGTTCAAGATCCCCTCGCTCATGAGCGAGCTCGAAGGCGCGTCGTACCGGATCCGCTTCCCCCGGTCGTATCTCGAGGAGGCCGGCCTCGCGCCGGAGACCCTGCTCGAGACGCTGCGCGCCCGCATCCCCGAGCTGCTCGGCCGGGAGCACGTGGTCGTGCGCCGGCAGAGCGAGGAGAAGGCCCGCGAATTCGACGCACGTCCTTCCATGGTGGCCCTCGAGGCCAGCACCGAGGAGACGCCGGCGGTCCTCGACGCGACCATCCGCTTCACCCCCCGCGCCGCGGTCCGTCCGGAGGAACTGGTGGCCATCCTGCTGCCGTCCGGTGACGTCCGCACCCTGGACGTCGAGCGCACCGCGCTCTGGACGGAAGCCGGCGGCCGCCGCCTCGACCCGCTCGCGCTCCTCGGAGCCCGACCATGAGAGGACCGCGTCGCGCCGCGGCGCCCGACGACCAGGCTGTCGCCCTCGAGACGGAGCCGGATGAGCGGCCCGTCGCCGAGCGACCGCCGAGAGGTGCCCGTGTGAAGCAGACCATCATCATCAACGCCGATACCTACGAGACCCGCATCGCCATCCTCGAAGATGGCGAGCTGGCCGAGCTGCTGGTCGAGCGCGCCGATCAGCGTCGCCATGTGGGCGACATCTACAAGGGACGCGTCAACGCCGTGCTGCCCGGCATGCAGTCCGCGTTCGTGGACCTGGGATTGCCCAAGACCGGGTTCCTGCACGCCTCCGATCTGGCCGAGTCGCTCAACGAGCTCGAGGACATCTCCGACCTGGACGAGAACGGCGACCACGGCCGCCGCCGCCGCGGGCCGGTGCTCAAGATCGAGGACCATCTCAAGAAGGGCCAGGAGGTGCTGGTCCAGATCACCAAGGAATCGATCGGCACCAAGGGCCCGCGCGTGACGCAGCAGGTGAGCCTGCCGGGGCGCTACTGCGTGCTGATGCCAGGGGTCGAGCACGTCGGTGTCTCGCGCCGCATCGAGGATCGCGCCGAGCGGCAGCGCATCAAGGCGATCATCGCCGACCTCAAGCCCAAGGGCGTGGGGCTCATCGCCCGCACGGCGGGGGAGGGCAAGGGCGATCCGGAGTTCGCAGCCGACGTCAAGCACCTCGCCAAGCTGTGGCAGAAGATCGACCGCAAGGCGGCCACGGTGCGGGCACCCGCGCTGGTCCACCGCGAGCTGGAGATGACCGCGGGACTGATCCGCGACCTGTTCACCGACGAGGTGGACGAGGTGATCATCGACGACAAGGACTCGTTCGCCGAGATCCAGAGCTACCTCAAGAGTGTTTCGCCCGAGCTGCGCGACCGCGTCAAGCACTACAAGGGGAACGCGCCGATCTTCGACGCGTTCGAGATCGAGCCGCAGATCGAGAAGACCTTCGAGCGCAAGGTGTGGCTCAAGAAGGGCGGATACATCTGCATCGACCACGCCGAGGCGCTGGTGGCGATCGACGTGAACACCGGCCGTTTCACGGGCAAGAAGAATCAGGAAGAGACCATCTTCCGCACCAACATGGAGGCCGCGCACGAGGTGCCGAGGCAGCTGAGGCTGCGAGACATCGGCGGCATCATCGTGGTGGACTTCATCGACATGGAGATCGAGGCGAACAAGCGGGCGGTGCTCGAGGAGCTGCGCAAGGAGCTGCGCAAGGACCGGGCGCGCACCAAGGCGTTCGCGGTCTCCGAGCTGGGCCTGATCGAGATGACCCGCCAGCGCGAGCGCTCGAGCCTGCTGCACTACTACACTCAGGACTGCCCTCAGTGCGCGGGCCTCGGCAAGGTGCCCTCGCCCGAGACCATGCTGGTCAAGCTGGAGCGGGCGCTGCGGCGGGTGGCGGCGATGGGGGACGAGAAGCGCATCACCCTCCGCGTGGCGCCCGAGGTGGCGCTCTACTTCGTCGAGCAGGAGGCGCGCCGGTTCGCCGAGCTGGAGAAGCGCTTCAAGCTGAACGTGGATCTGAAAGACGACCCACAGCTCAAGCGCGGCGAGATGCGCATCTACAATTCCAGGAAGCAGGACCTGACCAAGCAGGTCGTGGGGTCGGTGCCGGGGACGTAGGCCGGCGGCAGGCGCGCGGACCCCGGGGATCCATTCTCGAAGGGGGACCGATGAGAGCATCCATCGCGACGACCGCGTTGTGTATCGCCACGACGCTCTGGGCAGCCGACGGACGCGCGCAGACTCATCCGGTCGCGTTCGGCATCGCCGGGATCGAGGCCAAGCTCTTCTACGAGAACACCGGCCGCTTCTCGGCGAACATCATCGACAATCCGAAGATCAAGCTCTGGAACCTCCCCGAGGGCGAGGGCGTCGTCGAGGGGCCGTCCAACAATACGCTGGTGGTGGTCAAGCTGATCGGGCCGGCCAAGGGGTTCGGCGACGGCCTCGTGCTTCGCCTGGTCGCGCGCACCGAGCGGGACACGCTCCTCGACCGCGAGATCGATGTCGGTGACTTCAACTCCGCGGGAAACTTCTACGCGCCATTCTGGCTCGAGGACACCGGGTGTCAGCCGGTGATCATCGAGGTCGAGCTCACCCTGGGCGACGAGCGCCGGAGCAAGACGACTCACATCCCGTTCGCGTGCGGGGAATAGGCAGGCTGATGTCACCCGCTGGTGGGCGCTCCTACTCGACCACCTTCCTGAAACTCAGCGGCCGCTGCAGCCGCTCGAAGCCGGAGCGCGACGGCTCGTCCGTCTGAACGATGACCCGCTCGAGCCCGCGCATGGTGTTCAGGTCGCCGACCACCGCCGACGACGGCGGCTCGCCCGGCACCACCGCGATGATGCGCAGGCGCGCGTGGACGTAGTTCCACACCTGCGCCGCCGCGCGATTGGGCGGGTAGCCGGGCAGCACCACGATCACGTCGGTCTCGTCGGCGGTCTGATCCAGCGCCTGAAGTCCCTCGAGCTCGGTCGGCCAGAAGGGCAGCGAGAGCACGATGTGGGCGAGTCCCGGGAGCTGGGCCGCGTCGTGCAGCTCGCTCGCCGTGGGGACGCGGTTGAACTGGATCGTGGTGCCGATGCGTAGGTCGGTGCGATCGATGATGAGCGGCGTCCCGAGCGCGTTCACCCCCATGTTCCGGTCCGAGAACGGGCTCCCGATCGGCGAGCGGGGCTCCCCGGCCGGCGGCTGCGCGCCGATCGGCGGGCCCGACGCCATGCAGCCGGCGAGCGCGCCGGCGACGAAGACGGTTGCCAAGCTCCAAGGCTTCATGTTTCCTCCACGGTTCCGCGACGACTGCCCGCTTCCTGCTGGCTGGCCATCGACGTCGCTGAGCATACCCGCGGGGGTCGCCCCGTGCCGAGCGCGGGAGCGACGGGAGAGGAGATGCGATGGGAGAGGCCCTCCGGCAGACCGCGCTCGTCACGGGCGCATCGAGCGGGATCGGCCGCGATCTGGCGAGGCTCTTTGCCCGTGATGGCCATGACCTGGTGCTGGTCGCGCGCGATTCCAGGCGGCTCACTGAGGTTGCGGACGAGCTGCAGAAAGCCCACCGCGTCCGTGCCCATGTCCTGGTCGCGGACCTCTCGGATCCAGGCGCACCCGTCGCCATCATGCGGTGGTTGGAGGAGCGGCAGATCCGTGTGGACTTCCTCGTCAACAATGCCGGCTACGCCCGCTCGGGCCAGTTCGCCCACAGT
>JBGPXY010000089.1:0-10803 GCA_041492985.1 Candidatus Eiseniibacteriota bacterium | reverse complement strand
GCGTGGGACCTCGCGTTCACGCAGGAGTGGCCGCTCGGTGGCCAGCGGCATCAAGTCAGCTACACCGTTCCCTGCCGGCGGCTCTCGGACCACGCGTACGACCGCCCGGGAATCGGGGACATCGGCGTCCACTATCGCTTCCAGTGGCTCGGCGTCGGTGGGGGACCCATCGCCTCTGCTGCACGGCTCACGGCCCTCCTGGCCACCGGCGACGGTGACGCTGGACGCGGCGCGGGAGCGCCGGGACTCCAGATCAACGTGCCCGTCAGCGTGACGCTCGCTCCTCGCTGGGTTGCCCACTCGAATGTCGGTGCCACATGGATCCGCTCGGGGGATTACGTGGTCTACCCCTCGAGCGCCGGCCCGGCCAACCAGCCCGCCCGCCGCGGATTCAACCTCGGGCAGAGCGTGATCTGGCTCCCGGCGCCGACCCTGAATCTGATGCTCGAGCTGGCCTGGGATCGCGACGACGCGGTCGATGTGCCGGGCGACGCCGATCGCGACGAGAGTCTGCTCCTGGCCCCCGGCATCCGCTGGGCGCACAACTTCGAGAGCGGACTTCAGATCGTCCCGGGAGTCGCGGTCCCGATCGGGCTCGGACCCAGTCGGGGCGAGCACTCACTCTTCCTCTACCTGAGCGTCGAACATGGCTTCTAACCCGGCACCCGCGCGCCCACCGAAGGGCGGCGAGGAGTTGCGCTCGCTCTCCGAGGTCCACCGCACCATCCCGATTCCGATGGGCGGCAACTGGCTGCGTCGTCTCTTCGCCTTCGCGGGCCCCGCCTATCTCGTGAGCGTCGGCTACATGGACCCCGGCAACTGGGCGACCGACCTGGCCGGGGGTGCCCGCTTCGGCTACCAGCTCATCTGGGTGCTGCTCATGAGCAACCTCATGGCGGTGCTCCTGCAGACCCTCTCGGCGCGGCTCGGCGTGGTCACCGGCAAGGATCTCGCGCAGGCCTGTCGCGACTACTACCCGTCGTGGCTCTCCGCGCCGCTCTGGATCCTGTGCGAGATCGCCATCGTCGCCTGCGATCTGGCCGAGGTGCTGGGCGCCGCCATCGGCATGAAGCTGCTGTTCCACATCCCGCTCCTCTGGGGCGTGGCGATCACGGCGCTCGACGTGCTGCTCCTGCTCGCCCTCTCACGGCTCGGCATGCGCCGCATGGAGGCGTTCATCATCATGCTGGTCGCGACCATCGGCATCTGCTTCGCGATCGAGATGGCGCTCTCGCATCCGGCGCTGGGGGCGATCCTGAAAGGGTTCATCCCGCGAGGGGAGGACGGTTCGTTCACCCTGTTCCGCCGCGGCGCGGGAGGCGGGCTCACCGTGCTCGGGCTGGATGGCGCCTCGCTCTACATCGCCATGGGGATCCTCGGCGCCACGGTGATGCCGCACAACCTCTACCTCCACAGCGCGCTGGTGCAGAGTCGCGCGGTCGAGCACTCGGACGAGGGCAAGCGCCAGGCGTGCCGGATGAACCTGGTGGACTCGGTGGTGGCCCTCAACTGCGCGTTGTTCGTGAACGCGGGCATCCTGATCCTTGCGGCGGCGGCGTTCCACAACAGCGGGCACCAGGACGTCGCGAAGCTCGAGGACGCCCACCAGCTGCTCGCCCCGCTGCTCGGGACCTCGCTCGCCTCGATCGTCTTCGCGGTCGCGCTGCTGTGCTCGGGACAGGCGAGCACGATCACGGGGACCCTCGCGGGGCAGATCGTCATGGAGGGGTTCCTCCGCATCCGCATCCGCCCGTGGCTGCGCCGGCTCATCAGTCGTGGCCTCGCCATCATCCCGGCCGCACTGTTCATCGGCCTGCGTGGACCGGGCGCCGTGGACGATCTGCTGGTGCTCTCCCAGGTGGTGCTGAGTCTGCAGCTCTCGTTCGCGGTGATCCCGCTCATCTCCTTCACCAGCGACCGCGAGAGGATGGGCGCGTTCGCGAGCCCGCCCTGGGTGATCGTCCTTGCCGTGCTCACCGCCGTCATCATCGTCGGGCTCAACGCGAACCTGGTGGTGCAGCAGGTGACCAGCTGGCTGGGGACGGCCGGCGGCCACGTCGTCTGGATCCGGTTCGTGCTCCTGCCGATCATCGCGGCGGCCGGAGCGCTGCTCGTGTACATCACCCTCACGCCGCTGCTGCGCCGCTTCGCGCCGGTGCTGGCGCGACGCGCGCCCGACGTGCTGCCGCTTCCGGCGGGCGTCGCCGGCGCCCATGCGGCGGAAGCACTGGTGCGGCCCGTGCTCGCGGGCGAGCCGATGCGTACCGTCGCGGTGGCGCTCGAGCTGGGAGCCGCCGACGCCGCGGTGCTCGAGCACGTGCGCGCCGAGGAGCTCACGACCCGCACGCGGCTCGTGCTGCTCCACGTGGTCGAGAGCGCCGCCGGCCGCTACCTGGGACCGGAGACCTCGGACCTCGAAGCGCGCGAGGACCAGGCGATGCTGGACGGGATCGCCGACGAGTTCCGCGCGCGCGGTGTGCCGGCAGAGGTTCGGCTGGGGTATGGCAATCCCACCCACGAGCTGGCGCGGCTGGTGAACGAGGCGGGCGCCGACCTGCTCATCACCGGCTCGCATGGGCACCGTCTCTTCCAGGATCTCGTCCATGGCGCGACGGCGTCGGGTCTGCGCCACCTGGTGCGCTGCCCGGTGCTCACCGTGCGCGGGACCGGCCGCCGATAGCCCCGGCCGCTGGCCGTCTTGCAAATGACCGCCGGTCGCGTCACCCTTGCGCCTCGCGGCTGGAGCGACCCGCCGCGCCCCGTCCACATGACCCGCGGCCCGCGGGCCGTCGCAGGAGCGCCACTGAGCGAGCGACTGCATCACGGACGTCTCGTCGCCTCGGTGGCCGACGTGGTGGACCTGGGGGTGGACGTGCTGCCGCACTACGAGCTGGCGGCCATCCCGCTGCTCGACGGCGCGGAGCGCCCCGCCGAATGGCCCGAGGTGAAGCGACGCCTGCGTGCCGAGGGGGTTCGCTCCGCGACCCATCGCGGCGTGCTGTTGCTCGAACCCGGGGAGCTGGACCGCTGCGCCTCGGTCGGGTTCCTCAACGGCAACGACGAGCTGTTCCTGTGCCCCGAATGGAACGACGAGTTCGAGGCGTTCCCGGGCCGCGTCGCGAGCGAGACCCAGGACTTCAACGAGGTCACGCCGCTGGGTCTCGAGGAGTGGATGATCGACACCGGCTGCCTGCTGGCGCTCGGCGACGGAGTCGGGCTCAACTTCGCCACGCTCGACGGCGCGCTCGCCGATCGCCTGCGTGCGCGGTTCCCCACCGCGAAGGGCTGAGCGTGGTGGAGCGTGCGGCGCGGAGTACCCGCGCGCCCGCCGTCTCGCGGCTGCGGGCGATCACCCTCCCAGGTCCCGCCGGAGCGCTCGAGGGGTTGCTGCAGGAGCACGACGCTCACGACCACACGCTCACCGCGGTCGTCTGCCATCCGCATCCGCTCCACGGCGGGACGCTGCACAACAAGGTGGTGCAACGGCTCGCGTCGACGTTGCACGGGATGGGGGCCGCGGTGCTGAGGTTCAACTTCCGCGGTGTCGGCGCGAGCCAGGGGACTCACGACGACGGCCGTGGAGAACTGGAGGACGCGCGCGCGGCGTGGGTGTGGATGCGCGCGCGCTATCCGGAGGCCCGGGCGTGGCTGGGCGGGTTCTCGTTCGGCTCGTGGATCGCCGCGCGGCTCGCCGCCTCCGAGGCCGATGTGGAGCGACTGATCCTCATCGCGCCGCCGGTCTCGACCTCGGACCTCTCGGTGCTGCGCACCTGCGCGGTTCCCAAGCTGGTGATCCAGGGCACGCGCGACGACCTGGCTCCGAGAGAGGCGCTCGTGGCAGAGTTCCCGCACTGGGCCGAGCCGAAGACGTTGATCGAAGTGGAGGGGGCCACGCATTTCTTCGACAAGCAGTTAGGGGCACTGGCGGATGCACTGCTTCAGGGGTTGGAGAGGTCGGCATGAAGATGCACTTCAAGCATCACTTGAGGTTGTTGAGGGCCGCCTTCGTGCCCCTGGCGCTCGCAGTGATCGTAGGTGCCGGACCGGCGGCGCCCACGACGACCCTGCGTCGAGAACCGCCCTACTGGTACATGGAGAAGTACCCGGCGTGGTCCACGGATCCGATCTGGAACGACGGCAAGGCGGAATTCTCGACGTACGTCGGCACCACCCAGCGCTACGGTCAGGCTCGGCCGACGACCGCTCGCATCATCCTGGTGAAGGAGGACCTCGTGCGCGCGACGCTGGTCAAGAGCGACGCGGGTCCGGTCCCGGGGAAGACCATCGAGGCGCTCAAGCAGATCTTCGTCGCCGATTTCCCGACCGGGACCTACGCGTACCACCAGATGGCGTCTCTGTTCTTCGACCGCGCGTCCCTCGAACTGCTCAAGGAGACGATGAGCCACACCGAGTCGTGCGGCATGACGTACGTCAGCATCGCGCCCACGGGCGGACGTCTCATGCACGAGGCGCACTCCTATTGGGACGGTGAAGCCGATCGCCGTGTGCCGATCGTGTGGCCTGCGCAGGCGCGACCGCACGTCTTCTGGGACGCGCTGCCGGTGTGGCTGCGGACCATCCCTCGAGGCGACCGCGACGACGGTTCGATCCCGGTGTGGTTGCTCCCGAGTCAGATCGCGGGGCGCTCTCCGATCGCGAGCACGCGTCCTGTCGCTGCGACGATCCGCTTCGCGGAAGCCTGGCCCGTGGTGAGAGTTCCATACGGGGATCGCACCGCGTACACCTACACTGTCGAGACCGCGTCGGGGACGGACACGCTCTGGTTCTCGACGCTTCCGCCGCACGTCATGCTCAAGCTCGCGACCGCGGACGGCCGGAGACTGGAGCTCAAGAAGACGCAGCGGCTCGACTACTGGAACCACCGCGCGATCGGGGACGAGAAGCTGGTCGACTGAGGCGACGGGCCGGGAGATCAGCCCTCGGCCTTGAGACCGCCGCCCTCGCGGAAGCGCGCGCGCTCGCTCTCGAGCGCGGGCTCGACGTGCACCACCACGTCGGTGAGACCCGGCCAGCGGTCCCGCAGACGGCGCTCGACGCGATGACCCACCTCGTGCGCCGCCGCGATCGCCATGCGTGGGTCGACCAGGATGTGCAGGTCGAGGTGGATGTCGTCGCTGGGGCCGCGCGAGCGCACGTTGTGCGCCTCGAGCACGCTGGATTCCTCGAGCGCCACGGCCTCGACCTGGTCGGGGGGGATGCGGCGCTCGTCCGCGAGGGTGGAGAGCGTGCCGAGCAGGATCCGCACGCCCGCCACCGCGATCAGCACCACGATGAGCGCGGCGACCACCACGTCGGCCCACGCCCAGCCGGCGCGCGCCGCGAGGAAGCTCGCCAGCACCAGCAGGCTCGCCAGCACGTCGCTCCCGGTGTGGGCGGCATCCGAGAGCAGCAGCTCGCTGCTCAGGCGACGCCCCTCGCGACGCTCGATCCACACCACGAACAGGTTGATGGTGATGGTGAGGCCGAGGATGACGAATCCCAGCGGCGTGATGACCGGCAGGTGCGGCTCGCGCACGCGCGCGATGGCCGCGTTCACGATCTCGGTGCATCCCAGCAGCAGCATGGCCGTGACGCCGAGCGCGCCGAAGGTCTCGTACTTGCGGTGGCCGTAGGGATGATTCGCGTCCGGTGGCCGGCGGGAGACGGCCACGCCGAGCAGGCCGATCACATTGGACGACGCATCCAGCAGCGAGTGCACGCCGTCGGCCGTCATGGCGATCGCGCCCGACTTCCATCCGTAGAGGAGCTTGGCCACGGCCACGGCCAGGTTCAGCCACAGGATGCCCCACAGCACCCGGGCGATGCGCTGCATCCGTTGCGCGGCCCGCGCGTTCACGGAAGCGTCTGCCGAAGGCGTCATGGCGGACCGACCTCGTCCCGCTCCGCGATCCGCCACGAGACTCCGCGCGCGGACGCGCCGCGGCCGGACCTCTGAAGCGGGCGGCTGTCGATTCTTGTCATTCCTGTGACCACGCGAGCGAGTCCGGGAGGCCGGCGCGTTCGTCCAATTCGTGTACCATCGCCGTCCGAGTCTCCGATCATGGACTCGATGCCGCCGGAGCCGCCGGGCGCGCGGAGGGTGGCATCTCGTGGAGGTCGCGTGAACCGCAGGCGCTGGATCATGGCCGCCGTCGTGCTGGTCGTCGCCATCGCCGGCGTGTGGTGGTGGAAGGCACGCTCGGCGGTCGCGGCCCCGAAGTATCGCACGGCCGAGGTCGACCGGGGGAGCGTCGAGAGCGTGGTCTCGGCCACCGGCACGATCCGTCCCGTGGTCCAGGTCGCGGTCGGCAGCCAGGTGAGCGGCACGGTCGACAAGCTCTACGCGGACTACAACTCGCGAGTGCGCGCTGGGCAGGTGCTCCTGCAGCTCGAGCAGTCCTCCTTCCGGGCGCGTGAGGTACAGGCCGACGCCGCCGTGGCGCGGGCGGAGGCCTCGGTCAAGGACGCGGAGCGTTCGCTCTCACGGGCGCAGGATCTGTTCACGAAGCAATACCTCTCGCAGGCCGAGCTGGACGCCGCGGTGGTGGCGCTCGAGCTGCGCAAGGCCGATCTCAAGCAGGCGAAGGCACAGCTCGAGTCCGCCCAGGTGGATCTCCAGCACGCCACCATCCGCGCCCCGATCGACGGCGTGGTGATCTCCCGCTCCATCGACCTCGGGCAGACGGTCGCCGCCAGTCTGTCGGCCCCGACGCTGTTCGTGATCGCCAACGACCTGACACGGATGCAGGTCGAGACCCGCATCGACGAGGCCGACATCGGCCAGATCCGGCCGGGTCTGCCGGTGAGCTTCACCGTCGACGCGTTTCCCGACCAGCAGTTCGACGGCCAGGTCACCCAGGTGAGGCTCGAGCCGATCGTGGACCAGGGCGTGGTGACCTACACCACGGTCATCCATACCGGGAATCCCGACGGGCGGCTGCGCCCGGGCATGACCGCCAACGTGACGGTCAAGATCGAGAAGCGCGAGGACGTCCTGCGTGTGCCGAATGCAGCGCTCCGCTTCCGCCCACCGATGCCGGCGGGGTCGGGCGGCGGAGCTCTGGCCGCGGGGACAGGCGGCGGGGGAGCTGCCCCATCCCGTGACGGAGAAGCGCAGGCGGCGCAGCGCGGCGCGATGCCGGACTCCGCGCGCGGCCGCGGGTCGAACCGGGCCGGGGGCGATGGCGCCGTCGGCGCGCGGACGGGTGGCCGCGGGATGCGCGGTGGCGCGCGCTCGGGCGGCGGCGATCCGCCGGCGGACCTGGTGCGCACGGGCGATGCGCGAGGCACCACGCGCGGTCTGCGGCGCGCGACCGAGCCCGGGAGCGTCGCCTCGGACACGTCGGCGCCCGCACCGGTCTATCGCCCGGGGTTGATCTTCCTGCTCAAGGACGGCAAGCCCAGCCGAACGCCCGTGATGACCGGCCTCACCGACGGCGCCTATACCGAGGTGCGCAGCGAGCACCTCCAGCCGGGTGACAAGGTGATCGTCGGGGTGGAGCTCTCCGCGCGCGCTCCGGCCCTGGCGCCGCCTCCGGGCATGGGCGGCCGCGGGCCGGGGGGCCGTCGATGAGCCTGGGAGAGCTGCTCACGCTGGGGCTGCAGGCGCTGTCGCGGAACCGCATGCGGTCGGGTCTCACGGTCCTGGGGATCGTCATCGGCGTGGCGGCGGTGATCGCCACACTGGCGATCGGCCAGGGAGCACGCGAGGCGGTGCAAACTCAGATCCGGGCGCTTGGCGCCAACACCCTGACGGTGCTCCCGGGCACCATGACCTCCGGCGGGGCGCGCACCGGCGCGGGTAGCATCACCACCATGACGCCCGAAGATGCCGATGCGATCCGGGCCGAGTGTCCCGCGGTGTCGGCGGTCGCGCCGACCGTGCGTACGTCCGCTCAGATCGTCTTCGGCACCAGCAATTGGAGCACCCAGATCCAGGGCACCACGCCGGACTTCACCTACATCCGCCAGTGGCCGGTGACCAGCGGAGTGTTCATCACCGATTCGGACGTGCGCGGGGCCGCCAAGGTCGTGGTGATCGGCTCGAACGTCGCCCAGCAGCTGTTCGGCGACGCGGATGCGGTCGGCTCGACGGTCCGGCTGAAGGACATCCCGTTCCGCGTCGTCGGCGTGCTCGCCACCAAGGGCGGCCAGGGCTTCGGCGGAAACCAGGACGACATCGCGATCGTCCCGCTCACCACCGCGCAGCGGAAGCTGCTCGGCATCAGCCACGTCAACTCCATCCTGGTCTCCGCGCTGAGCGAGAGCCAGGTCGACGTCGCGGTGGAGCAGATCACCGAGCTGCTGCGCCAGCGACATCGGATCCGGCCGGGCACCGACGCCGACTTCTTCCTCTTCACGCAGAAGGAGATCGCCAGCTCCGCGGAGGAGACCTCGAAGGTCATGACGCTGCTGCTGGCGAGCATCGCGGCGGTCTCGCTGCTGGTGGGCGGCATCGGCATCATGAACATCATGCTGGTGTCGGTCACCGAGCGGACGCGCGAGATCGGCATCCGCCGCGCCATCGGCGCCCGCCGCAGCGACATCATGATGCAGTTCCTCGCCGAGTCGGCGTTCCTCTCGCTGGCCGGCGGCGCGCTCGGCGTGGCGCTGGGGATCGGGGCGGCGACCGCGGTGACCCAGATCGCGCGCTGGCCGACGATGATCCAGCCGGCCTCCGTCGCGCTCGCCTTCGGCTTCTCCACCGCGATCGGGCTGTTCTTCGGCTACTACCCGGCGCTACGCGCCTCGGCACTCGACCCGGTCGAAGCCCTGCGCTACGAGTAGCGGCCGGATCGCTAGCGCGGTCCGGCCCCGAGGTTCTTCGACGGATCCCGCGGGTCGGCGTGGAACCACAGGTCGTCGGCCCCCGGCCGCTCGGGGAGTCCGCGCGGGCCGGGAGCCACCCGGTCCGCCGACACGCCGCCGTAGAGCCGCTCGAACTCCTCGTGCGACATCCACACCGCCGGCCGACCGGTCACCCAGGCGACGAAGTCGGGCGTGTCCGAGAAGACCGGTCGCCGCCCCGCGTCGGGTGCCGCGGCGATGCGCGCGAGACCGGTGCGTTCGAGGACCAGCCAGCGCTCGAGCAGGCGGGCCTCGCTGGCACCCTCGCGCAGCGCCGGGCCGGTCGCCGGCAGCATCAGGAGTGCGAGTGCCCCGATCCACGCCCGCGGACGACGCGCCCACAGCGGCATCCGTTCTAACAGCCCGCGCGCGCCGATCGCGGCGCCGATCGCGCACAGCGGGAGCACCGGCACGACGTAGAGCGGCTGCGTGCTCGCGAGCGTCATCATGGCGATGGGGATCAGGGCCAGCGCCACCGCCGCGATCGCGACCCGCCGCGTGGCCGCCTGTCCGAGCGCCGCCACCACGCCGACCAGCGCGAGCCAGCCGGTCGACGCCGCCGGCGCGCCGAGCAGGCGCCCGAACGCGATCGGCAGGTTGTGCCGCCACTTGGAGAGCAGCCCCGGCAGCGCCGTGTGCAGGAAGGCGGGCCAGCGATCGGGGGTGAGCGCGAAGTCGCGCATCAACGAGGCTTCCGGTCGGGTCACGGTGTAGCCGGCCACGGTGTAGATGGTGAGGTTGAACCACGGCGAGCCGATGGCGCGCGCGTGGTGCCACCACCACCCCGCGGCGCACACCGCGAATCCGAGCAGGAACGCGCCGGCGCTTCGCGCCCTGCCGCCCGCGGTGGCGTGCCGCGCTGCCGCGGCGCCCAGGAGGGCGAGCACCGGTGCGGCGACCAGGAACTCCGGGCGAACGAGGTAGCCGATCCCCGCGACCAGACCGGCCGCCCCGGCGCGCGGGCGATCACGCGCCAGCAGATCCAGCGCACATGCGAGCAGCGCCGCCCCCCCCACCACCGAGAGACCGTGGTGCACGGCCGCGAGGGTGAGGGGAGAGACGGTGAAGAGCCCGGCCGCCGCCGCGCCGACCGGCGGGCCGAAGTGGCGCGCGGCGAGCCGGTAGATCGGCAGCACGGTGAGCAGCGCGCAGAGGCCCGCGATCCATGCGATGTGGTCGATCACACCAGGGCCCAGCACACGCATGGGCAACGCCAGCAGCAACGGGATCAGCGGACCGTGCACGAGCAGCGGCACCGTCTGCGTCGCGGGGTCGCGGAGCGTCCAGAGTGGAGGGTAGATCGTGCGGCTGCGCAGGCCGCCGCCTCCGAGCAGCACGCGGGCCACCACCCCATCGTCCCACGAGTCGTCGAGCGGATGCGGCACGCCCGCCTTGAGCACCGCGAGGTCGAGCGTCCAGAACAGCGCCGCGAACACCAGGGCCCCGGACAGCCAGCGCGAAGCGATGGTGGCAGGCGCATCGGACATGGCGCGGCAATCTGTCACGCCATCCATGGAGAGTCAACGGCGCGCCCGATGATGCGGAAACGCTGTGCTATGGTCGCGCGCGTTTGACGACCCGGAGCCGCGCGTGAACCTCGACTGGCGACGTCTCAAGGCGGTGGTGCTGGAGAGCGACGACTGGGGACTGTGCGCCTGGGTCCCGGATGAGCAGGCGCATCGCGTGCTCGCCGACGCGCCGGCCTGGCGTGGCCCCACCGGGCGCGTCTACGGCGGGTCGACGCTGGAGCATGCCGACGACGTCGCACAGCTGGTCGGCTCGCTGCTCGAGTTCCGCGGCGGCGACGGGCTTTCCCCGGTCTGGCAGGCCAACACGGTGATGGCCACGCCCGACTACGCCCGGCTGATGCCACCGCTGTTCGAATGCGACGGGCTGCCGCTGGTGCGATTCCCGGAATTCCCCGCGCGCTGGTCGCGCCCGGGCCTGGGCGAGGCG
>JBGPXY010000186.1:0-5206 GCA_041492985.1 Candidatus Eiseniibacteriota bacterium | reverse complement strand
GGTCTGGATGGAGATCTTGCTCATGCCCGCGGCTCCCGGCGCCAGGCGGCCGAGCGCTGCGGTGTACACGGTCATGAACGCCTCGAGCTCCTCGGGCGTCGAGTTCTTGCCGCCGACCTCACCGATCTCGCCACCGACCGAGATCGTCACCCCCTTGGGCTCACGCGCGCGGATGAAGGCGGTCAGTTCCGCGCACAGGCCGCCGTTCACCGCCTGCTGTGCCTCATGCCCGCTCTGCGACAGGTCCACGAGCGTCGAGGTGTCGACGTCGATGTTGTAGAAGCCCGCCTGGATCGCCTCGGCGGTCAGGTCCTGCACCGCCTTGAGTTCGCCCACCGGGTCGGCCGCGTACTTCTTCGCGTTGATCTGGAAATGATCGCCCTGCACGAACACCGGTCCCTTCCAGGCTTCGCGCAGCGCCGCCGCCAGCAGCACGAACGTGTATTCGGCCGGGCGCTGGTCGGTGTAAGCGATCTCGGAGCGGGCGATCTCGCAGATCACCGCCCCGGCGTCGAGCGCGCGGCGGGCGCGGAACAGCGCGCGGGCGGCGTCGTAGGCGATCCCGCGGATGTTGATGGCCGGCACAGTGAAGTCGCTGGGCACCTTGCCGCGGCCGCGGGCGAGGTAGAGCGCGTGGATCGACGCCGGGTAGATGCCGACCGAGCGCGCCTGGGCGAACACCGCGGCGCGCGCCGCATCGCGCGACTCAGCGGCGCCGAACACCCCGGTCCACACCAGCCGATCGAGCGCCTCGTGGTTGCCGCTCGAGAGGCCGGCGACCGCCTGGCGCACTTCGTCGTGGGTCTTCAGTTCCATGCGAACGCGGTCCTGGTTCGGGAGATCGGCTGAACGGGTGTTCGCGACGCCGCGATGGAGAGACGGAGGACGAAACCGACGAAAGTATAGCCGCTACTCTGCCGCCACGCCCAGTGCCGTGAGCCCGGCCCGTGTCTGGCGCAGCTCGGGAAAGCGCAGCGGTTCAAAGGTCGCGATGCCGGGCGCCTTCCGCCAGGCCAGCAGGTCGGCGAGGTCGAGCGTGCACGCCGGGGCCATCGCCATGCCGTGGCCGGTGAACCCGCCACAGATGGCGAGATGGTGCTCGGGGTCGAGCCAACCCACCAGCGGGCGGCCGTCGCGCGCGAAGCCCATGATGCCCGCCCAGCGATGCTCGATGGTGGCACCCTCCGGCACCAGCTCGGAGAGCCCCTTCTCGATCGCGGACTGGATGGTGCCGGTGGTGACGGCATCGAAGCCCGTCTCGCCGTCGAGATCCAGTTCGCGCCAGCCGCCCATCACCAGACGGCCGTCGGGCGTCTGCCGCCAGTAGTGATAGCCCCAGTGCGCGTACGTGGGCCGCGGCGCCACCTCGCGCCCGAGCGGCGCCGTGGCGATCATCTGTCCGCGACGCGGGGCGATGAGCGGCGCGAGTGCCGGGCACAGACGCGGCGTCCACGCGTTGGTCGCCAGCACCAGGGTGCGGGCGCGGGCGATCCCGCGCGGCGTGCGCGCCTCCCAGAGCCCGCCGCGCCACGCGGCGCCCGTGACGGTGGAGTCGGCGAACAGTCGGGCGCCCTTCTTCAGAGCCTCGCGCGCCAGGGCGTGCAGGAACCTGACCGGGTGGAACTCACCGTCCTCGAGCGTCACGAACGAGGCGGTGAACTTCCCGGCGATCTCCGGAGGCACGGCGTGGGAGAGCGGCATCTCGAGCATCGGGAAGCCGTCGGCCTTGAGGGCCGCGAGCGAGGCCCGGATGTCCTCGGCTTCCTCGTCGGTGCGCGTCAGCCGCAGGCTGCCGTTCGCGCGGTAGTCACACTCGATGCCGTGGCTCTCGACCAGGGAGCGCACGCGCTGGTGCGAGCGGCGTCCGATCTCGAGCACGGCCCTGGCGCCCGCTCGCCCCCAAAGCGCGACCTGCTCGTTGTAGGGCTCGGCCGGGGCCACCATCAGGAATCCGGCGTTGCGTCCGCTCGCTCCGCCCGCCAGGGGGCCGGAATCGAGCAGCGCGACGGTGGCGCCCTGTTCGGCGAGCGTGTACGCGAGGCAGATGCCGGTGATCCCGCCGCCGACGATCAGGATCTCGGCGTCCAGCTCGCCTTCGAGGATGGGGAAAGGCGGGCCTGGTTCGGTCCACCAGAGCGAGCCGGGAACACCTGTGGGGTCGGACATACACCGGCATTGTGCCGCGCGGAGCGCTCCGAGCGCAAGCACGAGCGACGGTCCGCCTGCGCTGCGGCGCGCTGAGCCCCCCTCCCAGCGCGGCCGCGAACGCTGCCGGCGTTGACACTGCCCCCGCAAGTGGCTTCAATCGCCCGGAACCGCACGCCGCGTTCGTACGAGGAACCCAAATGCCTCAGGACACCACCCACGTCATCTGTCGCCTGCGGGTGAATGGCGATCCGCGGGAGTGCGCGGTCACCCCGTACACCACCCTGCTCGAGGCGCTGCGCTACGGGCTCGGGCTCACCGGCTCCAAGCAGGGCTGCGACAAGGGCGACTGCGGGGCGTGCACGGTGGTCGTCGATGGCGGGCCGGTGCTGGCGTGCATCTCGCTGGCGCTCGCCTATCACGACGGCCCCGCGATCACCACCATCGAAGGCGTCGCGGCGCTGGGGCGGCCGCACCCGCTGCAGGACGCCCTCGACGAGACCGGCGGCGCACAGTGCGGCTTCTGCACACCGGGCATCCTCATGAGCGCGTGGGCGCTGCTGCAAGAAAACGCCGACCCGTCGCGCGAAGAGATCGCCCGTTCGCTCTCGGGCAACCTCTGCCGGTGCACGGGCTACACCAAGATCTTCGAGGCGGTGGAGCTCGCGGCCGCGCGGCTGCGCAAGAGCGGCGTCGGAGCGTGATCGGATGAGCCCGCGCGACAAGTCGAGCCCCGGCACCAGGAAGGGCATGGCGATCCCCGAAGGTCGCACCATGCCGAGCGAGGAGCGGCTCACGCCACCGCGCTGGGGCGAGGGGCGCACGGCGCCGCCGAACGGACAGTTCAGCGTCATCGGCAAACGCAATCGCAAGCTCGAAGGTCTCGCCAAGGTCACGGGCCAGGCGATCTACGCGGACGACCTCCGCCTGCCACGCATGCTGCACGCCAAGCTCCTGCGCAGCGTGCACGCGCACGCGCGCATCCGCTCGATCGACACCGCGGCGGCGCTGGCGATGCCGGGCGTGCATGCGATCATCACCGGCCGGGACCTGCCCGAGTACTACGGGATCATCCCCTGGACCCAGGACGAGCAGGCCCTGTGCGAGGAGAAGGTGCGTTACGCCGGCGACGCCATCGCCGCGGTCGCGGCCGATAGCGAGCTGATCGCCGAGGAGGCGCTCAAGCTGATCCGCGTGGATTACGAAGTGCTGCCGGCAGTGATGACCATCGACGAGGCGCTGGCGCATCCGGAGCGTCAGGTCAACGAGAAGGCGAGCGAGGGCAACATCTCGAAGCACGTCCACCTGGAGTTCGGCGAGGTCGACGCGGGGCTCGCGCGTTCCGACGTGATGGTGGAGGGCGACTACTGGTACGAGGGGTCCACCCACACGCCGATCGAGCCCCACTGCTGCCTCGCCGACCACGACCCGAGCGGGTTCCTCACCGTGTGGTCGAGCACCCAGGTCGCGCACTATCTCCACCGCGACCTCGCCCGCGTGCTCGGGCTGCCGACCCAGCGCATCCGCGTCATCCAGCCGGTGGTCGGCGGGGCGTTCGGCGGCAAGAGCGAGCCGTTCTCGTTCGAGTTCTGCGCCGCGAAGTTGAGCATGGTCACGGGGCGACCGGTCAAGATCCTCTACACGCGCGAGGAGGTGTTCTACGCGCACCGCGGTCGCCACCCGATGCGCATGCGCTACCGCACCGGCGTCACGCGCGACGGCAAGCTCACCGGCGTGGACGCGACCATCCACATCGACGGCGGCGCCTACTCGTCGTTCGGTCTGGTGACCACCTACTACTCGGGGCAACTGCTCACCGCCCCCTACGAGATGCCGGCCTATCGATTCGACTCGACCCGCGTCTTCACCAACAAGCCCTGTTGCGGGCCCAAGCGCGGACACGGCTCGGTGCAGCCGCGCTTCGCCTTCGAGTGCCAGCTCGACAAGCTCGCCGAGGCGGTCGCCCTCGATCCGATCGAGCTGCGCCGCCGGAATCTCATGGGTGCCCAGTCCCGCACCGTCAACGGCATGCGGGTGACCTCGAACGGATTCCCGCAGTGCCTCGACGCGGTGGAGCGCGCCTCGGACTGGAAGGAGAAGTTCCGGAGGCTGCCCTACGGCCGCGGGGTGGGGATCGCCGGCAGCATGTACATCAGCGGCACCAACTACTGCATCTACCCGAACGAGATGCCGCAGTCGGGTGTGCAGCTCAAACTCGACCGGAGCGGACGGGCCACCGTGTTCTGCGGCGCCTCCGACATCGGCCAGGGCTCGGACTCACTGCTGGCCTACATCGTCTGCGAAGAGCTGGGCCTGGGACTGCGCGATGTGCGTGTGGTGGCGGCCGACACCGACCTGACGCCGGTGGACCTGGGCTCGTACTCGAGCCGCGAGACGTTCATGGTGGGCAACGCGTGTCTGGACGCGGCGCGCAAGCTGCGCCACGAGATCGCCGAGACCGTGAGCCAGCGCTGGGGCTGCCGGCGCGACCAGGTCGTGCTGGCGGAGGGCCTGGCGTGCAGCACGCGCGACGCGAAGCAGGAGTGCATGAGCATCCAGGAAGCCTTCCAGCTCACCGAGGCGCGCATCGGAACGCTCGGCTCGGTCGGCTGGTACCAGAGCCCGAAGCTGGGCGGCGACTACCGGGGTGGCACCATCGGCGCCTCGCCCGCCTACTCGTTCACCGCACATGTCGTCGAGGTGGAGTGCGATCCCGAGACGGGGTTCGTCGAGGCGAAGACGGTGTGGATCGCGCACGACTGCGGACGCGCGTTGAGCCCGGTCGCCGTCGAAGGTCAGATGGAGGGCAGCGCGTACATGGGTCTCGCGGAGGCGTTGCTCGAGACCCAGCTCTACAAGGCCGCGGCTCCGCACCACGGACCCGGTCTCCACGACGGTCCCTCGCTGCTCGACTACCGCATCCCCACGTCGCTCGACGTGCCGGAGTTCGTCTCGCTCATCATCGAATCGGTGGACCCCGAGGGACCCTACGGCGCCAAGGAGGCGGGAGAGGGCCCGCTGCATCCCAGCATCCCGGCGCTCGCGAACGCGATCTACGATG
>JBGPXY010000151.1:0-6684 GCA_041492985.1 Candidatus Eiseniibacteriota bacterium | reverse complement strand
CTGGTATCTCTCGGCAGCCGCGGTGGTGGTGCAGCTGGCGATGAGCCTGCTGCTGCTGCGGCGAGAGTTCCGCCTGCGGCTGCCGCTGACCCCCGCGCCCGCGGCTTGAATCGGCGCCGGCGGGCGGCTTGACCGCCCCGCCCGCTGTGCTAGCGTCCCTCCCCCATGAGCACCCGGGCAGTCATGAGGATCGAGCCCTCCAACGCCATTCTCACCGCGACCCGTCGCTGGCTCGAGCCGGTGCGCGCCGCACTCGGCGCTGAGTTCCTCGCCGCCTACGTCACCGGCAGCGCGCTCACCCAGGGCTTCGACGAGCGTCGCTCGCGCGTCAACCTGCTGCTCGTTGCACGCTCGCTCAACCTGGACGTCCTCGACGCGGTGCGGCAGATCCTCCCGGAGGAGCGCAAGCCCCCGCACATCCATCCGTTGTTCGTGACCCAGCGCCAGATGGAGAAGTCGCTCGACGTCTTCCCGATCGAGTGGATCGACATCAAGGAGAACCACCTGCTCATCGAGGGGCAGGACGCGCTGGGCGGGATCGAGGTGACGCGTGGCAACCTGCGGCTCCAGCTCGAACACGACCTACGCGGCCGGCTCGTCACCCTGCGGCAGGCGTACCTGGCGAACGCGAAGCGTCCGGAAGAGCTGGGCCGGGTACTCGAGGCGACGGCGAGCGGCTTCGCCACGCTGTGCCGCACGCTGCTGCGCCTGCGCGGCGAATCGCCGCCGGCCGACACGCCCAAGGTGATCGAGCGCGTCGCCGACGTGTTCGAACTCTCGGCCGAGGGGCTGCTGGCCGCACACCTGGTCCGGTACGGGGAACATCATCACAAGGGGCACGAGCTGGTGAGCTTCTACCGGAGGTTCCTGGTGGAGGTCGAACGGCTGGTGAACGCCATCGACGAGATGCGCGTTCCATGAGCGCGCGGCGCGTCCCGGCGCGCCACGGCGACCTGCCCACACTCCGCAACGCTGAGGCCGGTCCCCACCCCGCGCGCCCCTATTTCCCAGGCCTCCTGCTGGCGCTCGCGCTGTCGGCGATCACCCTGGCCCCGCTGTGCGTGCCAGCCGTGCGGGCCCAGGAGTCGAGCGCCGGCCCGCCGATCCCTGCGGCGGTCGGATTCGTGAACGATCACGCCGGGAAGCTGGACGAGAGCACCCGCGCGAAGCTCGAGGCGTTCCTCGACCAGGTGAAGCAGAAGACCGGCGCCGAGTTCGCCGTGCTCATCATGCCCACGACCGCGCCGGTGAGTCCGACCGAGTACAAGGTGAGTGTGTTCAAGAGCTGGGGGCTCGGGCGCAAGGGCCAGGATGACGGGCTGCTGATGCTGGTGGCGATCGACGTGCACGAGGTGCGATTCGAGACCGGCTACGGTCTCGAGGGCGCGCTCCCCGACGGGCTCCAGTCGCGCATCTTCCGCGAGCTGATGGCACCGCGATTCCGGGCGGACGATTACGCCGGCGGCGTGATCGCGGGCGTGCTCGCCTGCGCGCAGCGGATCGCCGCCGAGAAGGGCGTGACGCTCGAGTGGAACGGTCAGGAGCTGCGCTACGGCATGCGCAACCGGCGCTCACCGCCGTGGTCGCTCCTCGTCTGGGTGCTGTTCGTGCTCTTCATCGTGTTCATGCGCATCATCGGCGGCGGTGGCGGCCACCGGCGGCGCGGCGGCTGGTACATCGGACCCGGCGGCTTCGGCGGCGGCGGCTTCGGAGGATTCGGCGGTGGTGGCGGAGGATTCGGCGGCGGTGGCGGAGGATTCGGCGGCGGCTCGTTCGGCGGCTTCGGCGGCGGAGCGAGCGGTGGCGGCGGTGGAGGGGGCAAGTGGTGATCGTGGCACGGCGGCGGCCCACGGCGCGGGGATTGGAACGCGCGAGGGGTGTCGCGCGTAGTGTGTCCTCAACGGACGGGACGGTCCCGGCCAGGAAAGGAGCGAGTCGATGAAGCGAGGTGGTCTGATCGCGCTGGCGGTCGTGGCGCTGCTGCTGATATCCGTCGGCGGCTGTCTGGTGGGCAACTACAACACGCTCGTGACGAGCAACGAGCAGGTGAAGCAGAAGTGGGCGCAGGTCAACAACCAGCTGCAGCGCCGGAACGATCTGATCGGCAACCTCGCCGAGACGGTGAAGGGCACGGCGACCCAGGAGCAGGCGGTGTTCGGCGCCATCGCCGATGCGCGCGCGAAGATGGCGGGCGCGACCACGCCGGAGCAGGGCATCGAGGCGGGACGCGCGATGGACTCGGCACTCGGCCGGCTGCTGGTGGTGGTCGAGAACTACCCGCAGCTCCGCAGCAACGAGGCCTTCGTCCAGTTGATGGACGAGCTGGCCGGCACCGAGAACCGGCTCGCCACCGAGCGCATGCGCTACAACGAGGCGGCCCAGAGCTTCAACGTCCTCGTGAAGCGATTCCCGATGAACCTGTTCGCCACCATGTTCAATTACAAGGAGGCGATCTACTATCCGGTCTCGGAAGGGGCGAAGGCCGTGCCCAAGATCGACTTCAGCGGGCTCAAGAAACCGTAGCCAACATCATCAGGAGGAGCCAGGCGATGTACGTCATTCGCGAAACCTTCACGGCGAAGCCGGGACAGGCGTCCAAGCTCGCCAAGATGTTCACCGAGATGACGAAAGAGATGCCGATGCCGGGGAACAAGTCCCGGGTGCTGACCGACTTCATCGGCCCCTACAACACCGTGGTCTGGGAGGTCGAGGTCAAGGAGATCTCCGAGTTCGAGAAGATGATGAAGGAGTACGCCGAGAAGCCCGAGGCCGGGAAGAAGATGGCGGGTTACACCGAGATGTACCTGACCGGCAAGCGGGAGATCTATCGCGTCGTCGGGTGATCGGCTTCGCCGTTCGGTGAGATGACGACCGGGGCGCGCATGACGCGCGCCCCGGTTCGTCATTCTGAAGGTGGCGACGACTCGCTACCGGCCCACGGCGCCTGGCTCGACCACCTCGCGCGCGGAGGTGATGAGCGCCTGGCGGGTGGTCTCGTCCAGTTCGGCGCCTGCGGCCTCCATCGCCTGCCCGAGCGCCCGCGACGCGTCGCAACCATTCCGCCGCGCCGCCGCGTAGCCCCGCGCGACCTTCATCAACGCCACCGCTTCCCGTTCGTGGGCGACGCCATCCTCATCATCTTCCGGGCCCGCGCCGCGATCGATCAGACGCGCGAGGTCCATCAGCCGGCGGGTGGGATCGGCGGCGGCCGCAAGCGCCAGCGCGTGACGCCCCGCGGCACTCCCGGCCCAGGCACCGAGTGCGACCCCGTGCGCGATCAGGCCACGCATCCGGGCGGGGATCCGCAGCGACCGCGCCGCGCGATCGGCGAGGGAGGCCGCTTCGACGCGGGTCTCGGAATCATCATCCGGGCCCTCCTCGCCCGCGCGCGCGATGAGCGTCTCGATGAGGCCCTCGGCGAGCGCCCGGCAGCGCCGCGCGTTCGCCAGCCCGACCGCGGCCGCCTCGCACAACAGGGTCAGCACGTCCAGGTCGAGCCGCGAGGTGTCCTCGCCGTCCAACCGCTCGTCGGCGATCAGCAGACCTTCGAGCCCCTCGGTCCCGCGCAGCGGCGCGATCAGCGAGATGCCGGCGGCCACGAGCGGTCGCAGCTCCGAGCGCAGCTCGGGGAAGCGCTCGAGCTCGTCGCGCCGCACCGGCCGTCCCATCCCGGCGAGCAGCGTCGCCAGCTCGCCCTCGGGGCGCACGTCGATCCCCGCGACCCGCTCGAGACCGTCACCGCGGATCGCAGCGGGCACGAACGGACCGCCGGCATGCTCGGCCGTGAGGAGTGCTGCGACACTCACGCCCACCTGCGTGCGCACGGTGAGCAGGAAACGCGCGGCCAGCTCGTCGATGTCGAGCGCTCCGTGGAGATCGCGCGCGATCCCGGCGGTCAGCTCGCGCAGCCGCTGCTCGCGCCGCAGCTCGGCGTGGGCGCGCTTCACGTCGTCCCGGGTGCGTGCCAGCTCCAGCTCGGCCTCGTTCCCACGCTTGCGGGATTCACGCGCCTCGGACGCGCGCGCGAGCAGCCGCTTGATGCGCGCGATCAGCTCCTTGGGCGAGAACGGCTTCGCCAGGTAGTCGTCGGCGCCACGCGCGAAGCCCTGCAGTCGCGCTTCGGTCTCGCTCGCCGCCGAGACCATGATGATGGGCAGGTGCGGGTCGTCGGGATCCTGGCGGAGGATCTCGCACACTTCGAGCCCGCTCTTCTTGGGCAGCCGCACGTCGAGCACGACCAGGTCGGGCCGCTTGCCCAGCGCCACCCGCACGGCTTCCTCGCCGTCGCACGCGGTGATGACGCGGTAGCCGTGCGCCGCCAGGGCGATGTTGAGCAGATCGACGACCCGTCGATCGTCGTCCACCACCAGGATGCAGGGGGTCGCGGTCGAGGAGGCCGCCGGGCCGATGAGACTCCTCATCGCGCGCCCCAGTCGAAGGGATCGACCGTGCCGCCGCGCGCCTGGCCCGGAACACCGGGAAGGTCCGGCACCAGGCGCGCGAGGACGCGCTCGAGGGCTTCCCGTTCGTAGGGCTTCCGCAACGTGGCGGCGACCCCCACGGAGCGCGCCACCGTCTCGTCCGCGGCGTCACGCACCAGCGCCACCAGCGGCGAGTGCGTGGCTCCGGCACTCCCCAGCACCTCGAGCAGGAAATCCCGTCCGCGCGCGTCGGGCAGCTCGAGGTCGGCGCACACCAGCGCCCATGGACCGTGTGGCAGGAGCGCGCGCAGCTCGGCGGCGGTGCCGACCGCTTGCACCGTGAAGCCCCGCTGCTCGAGCAAGCGGACGAGGAAGATGCGTGCCGTGATCGAGTCCTCCGCCACCAGCGCCAGCCGGGCCGCGGGCGCGACAAGCCCGCCCGGCGCGTCGGACGCGGCGCTCGACGCAACCATCAGCTCGCTCGACGCCGAGGGTGCAGCCACCACCTCGCTCGCCACCTCGGGTGCCGCCGCCGCGTCGCTCGCCGCGACCGTCACCTCGCTCGACGCGATGGATGCGGCCGGCTCGGTGGCCGCGGGCGCAGCCTGCGGCGTGCCGGCGCCGAGAGCGGTCGGCTCCGCTTCCAGCGGTTCGAGATCCTGGGGCCCCAACGCTCGGACCGGCTCGGCCGCGGCCGGCTCGCTCCGGGCGCGGGCGAACGCGGACGGGAACGGGAGGGGAGCCGGCGGTCCGACGCGAGGCTCCGGCAGCGGCGGCAGGATCGGCGGGATGGGCGCCGCCGGCGGAGCGCGGCGGCGGCCGGCATCGGCCAGCACCGGCGTGGCGACGTCGCGCAGCAGCCATGCCGGGTCGAGCACCCAGTAGAGCTCGCCGTCATCGGAGCGCACCGCTTGGACGATGCCCGATGCCGGGGGAAGATCGAACGCCTCGGCCGGCTGCGCGGACATCCGCCACACCAGCCGGTCGGCCACCAGGCAGGCGCGCTTGAGACCGAGCGCCACCACCACCACCGGCTGCTCGGCGGCGCGCCGCGGCGTGGCCGCGAGCGGCGCCAGCACGGGCAGTCCCTGCCGGCGCGCCATCGCGTCGATGGTGTCGGCGGGCATCAACCGCACGCGCACCACCGCGTGCCAGGGCACCGCGAGCGCCAGGTCGCCCTGCTCGATCATGAGGAACGTCTCGCGATCGGCGAGGATCGGCACGCGCACCGTCCAGGCGCCCGGACGCTCCGAGGCGGCGCCGAGGTGAGCCCCCACGTTGGTGAGCACCTCCGACGCGGGGAGGACACCGGAGAAGACGATCCCTTCGCAGGTCACCTCGAGCGCCGATCCGTCGCTGGTGATCCAGAGCCGCAGGCGCGGCGCGCCCTCGCCGAGCAGCCAGTCGAGCGCGGCGCGCAACGCGCCCGCCACCGGCGGATGCAGGCGCACGTTCCGCAGCAGCGCGGTGTTCTCGCGCTGCACGGGCAGACCCTCGAGCGCCTCGCCGAGCGTCACCGGCGCGGACTCGGCGGCCGAGCGCGCATCCCGATCCGCGGCGCTCGGCCCGGCGGAGGTCGCTCCCGTGGCGAGCGGCACGCGCTCGATCGCCCGGGCCATCAGCGCCAGCTCGTCATCGACGCGCCGGAGCGCATCGACGCTCTCGTCACGCCCGCATTCCGCCGCCGCGCGGCGCAACTGTTCCATCGCGGGCCTGAGTGCCGTCGGCCATGCCCCGCCCGCGTGCAGCGACAGCGCGCCGAGCAACCGGTCGAGCCCGCGCAGCGAGAGCATCTGCGCCAGGTTGCGCGCCGCTTCGAGCGAGCCGACCGGGGCGCCATCGTCCAGCGCCTGGCTCACGATCTGGCTCAGGCCGCGCGCGATCTCGCGCGCCCCGTCGTATCCGCCGGCGCCGCTCATGAGCGCTCCCCGCGGCCGGCACCCGGGCCGCCCGCGCGTCGCCGATCCCGGTCGGACTCCTCGCCCGGAAGCAGATCCGCCTGGCCGAGCAGCCTGAGACCGGGTGTGGGCAGGGCGTTCGGCTCGAACCCGTCCGGCTCACCCGAGGACGCGAGCGGCTCCGGCACGCCGGACGCCAGCATCTCCGCGGCCGGTGTTCGCGGTGCCTCGGGAGGCGAGAGACGCGCGGCCATCCCGTTCAGCTCCTGGACTTCCTGCTCGAGCCGGTGGACCAGGTGTTCGGCCGCGGTCGAGACACGCTCGCCGGCGGCCGAGAGCCGCTCGCCCTTCTGTGCCGCGTCCTG
>JBGPXY010000025.1:0-21256 GCA_041492985.1 Candidatus Eiseniibacteriota bacterium | reverse complement strand
ACCGCCGGCACGAACCACCACGGCTGCTCGCGCCGGAACGACCCCGAGGTGAGGCGCTCGAACGACTCCTCGAGGAACGCGTATCGCGGGTATTCCGGATGCCGCAGGCAGGCGAGCGTGAACCAACCCCCCGCGAGGATCACCACCGCGACCCAGCCGGGCCACCAGGCCAGCCAGCGCAGTGGATCACGTCGGCGCAGCAACAGCGCAGCGCCGAGCGATCCGCCCACTGCCCACGCCAGCATCACCGGACCCTTGATGAGCAGACCGAGCGCCACCGCGAGGAACATGAGGGCGCGCCGGGCAGGACTCGCGCCGAGTTCCACCTCGCGAGCCAGGGCGGTCCACACGACCGTGACGCAGAGCGTGAGCGGCATGTCGAAGATGACGTAGGCCGAGAGCACCGCGAACAGGGGTGCCGCCGCCGTCAGCGCCACGGCGCGGACGGTGAAGGCCGTGTCCCGCTGGCGCAGGCCGAGCCCAACGAGCGCCAGGAGGGTCAGTGCCGCCGCGACCGCCGCCGGCAGGCGCGCGGCCATGGGGTGGGGACCGAGGACCCGTGTCGCGAACGCCGCGGCCCAGAAGAGCGCGGGAGGCTTGTCGAGGTAGGGCATCCCGGCCAGATGCGGGATGACGAGATCGCCACCCGCCGCCATCTCGCTCGCGACCTCGGCGTTCCTGCCCTCGTCGGGGTCGATCAGGGGGAAGGCGTCGGCCAGCAGCAGGCTCGCGAGGAATGCGACGGCCACGATCGCCACCGGCAGGGGCCAGGCGCGTGAACGCATCGGCGCACGCTAGCACAGGGCTCCACCGCCTGCGCGCCCGACCCGGGCGCCGCGCCCCGTTTGGCGTGAGCGAACGCCCATGAGTGCCGGCGCGCGGCGCTCATCCGAACCCGGGACCGCCCCGTAGTGCTGCAGACGGCCGCGACCCGGGGCCGCCGGCCCCTCAATCGAGCCGGCGTCCTCCGCACCATCCTTCACCGCGCGTCACGCGCACACGAAAGGTCCGACCCATGCGGTTCCACGCGTTCCTCCGTACCCTGGCGCTGGGGCTTGCCGTTCAGATGACGGTCGCCCCGCTCGCCGCGATCGCCTCGAGCCACAGCGAGGCGCCCGGCACCTCGAAGGACCGGCTCATCGACGACACCGACCTCTACGCCTGGGTCTCGCCCGATGCACCGGACATGGTCACCATCGTCGGCGACTGGGTGCCGCTCATCGAACCCAACAGCGGCCCCAACTTCGCGGCGTTCGACGATGCCGCCGACTACTACATCAATATCGACAACGTCGGTGACGCGCGCAATCACATCCGCTTCGAGTTCGAATTCAAGACCACGCGCTTGAACGGCGGCACCTTCCTCTACAACACGGGCGTGGTGAACTCGCTCACCGACGCGACGCTCAACGTGCGCCAGACCTACACCATCACGCGCTTCGACAACGGCGTGCCGTGCGTGCTGGCGAGAAACGTCCCGGTGGCGCCCAACAACGTCGGTCCGGCGTCGATGCCGAACTACAACGACCTCGCCCAGTCGGCAGTCCGTCCGCTCGACGGGGGCGGCAAGGTGTGGGCGGGGCCGCGCGACGATCCGTTCTTCGTCGACCTGGCGGCGATCTTCGACCTGCTCACCATCCGCAGCCTGCCGGGCGATCACGGTGGCGGCGTCGACGGCCTCAAGGGATTCAACTGCATGACCATCGCCCTGCAGCTGCCCAAGAGCGCGCTGACGCGCGATCACAGGGCTCCGGGCGCCGGGAACTCGATCATCGGCATCTGGGACAGCGCCGAGCGCCCGCGTTTCCGCGTGCTCAAGACCAACGGTCGGGTGGAGAACGAAGGGCCCGCGGTCCAGGTGTCGCGACTCGGCATGCCGCTCGTGAACGAGGTGGTGATCCCGCTGCGCGACAAGGACCGCTTCAACGCGAGCCAGCCGAAGAATGACGGCCAGTTCCTCTCCTACGTCACCCAGCCCGAGCTGCCGGTGTTGCTCAACCTGCTCTACGGCATCTCGGTTCCACCCACGCCGCGCAACGACCTGGTCGCGGTATTCCTCACCGGCGTCCCGGGGTTGAACCAGCCGGCCGATGTCACGCCCAGCGAGATGCTGCGTCTCAACATGGCGATCGCCCCGGCCGCGTCTCCCTCGCGCCTCGGCGTGCTCGCGAATGATGTCGCCGGCTTCCCGAACGGTCGCCGTCTCGGCGACGACATCGTCGACATCGCCGAGCGGGTGGTGGCGGGAGTGCTGGTGCCGGGGTTCAACGTCTCGCCGAACAACGCGCTGGGCGACGGCGTGGATGCCAACGACGTGCCGTTCCTGCCCTACTTCCCGTACGTCGCCCCGCCCCACGATCCATTCAGCCACCAGCACGACGCCAGCGGCGCCGTGCCGACGCTACGCGTGGTGAACGACCTGACCGATGGGCTGCGTCCGGCGACGCCCGAGGTGGAGTCGGCCGAGGAGGAGGTCGTCGACGACGCCGAGCAGGTGGTGGCGCCGACCCGGTCGGGGCTGAGCGTCGTGGGCGGGAACCCCTCGTCGCGGGCGCTGCTCCGCTACACGCTGGGCGCAGCGGCACGCGTGGCGTTGCGCGTGTACGACCTGCAGGGACGCGTCGTGCGCACGCTGGTCGATCAGGACGCCGCGTCGGGCAGCTTCCAGGCGGAATGGGACGGCTACGGCGACGACGGCTCGCGCGCGGGGAAGGGCATCTACTTCGCGCGCTTCACGACCGGCGGCCAGCTCGCCGATTCGAAGAAGATCGTGCTGGAATAGCAGCACCCCCTCTCCGGCACGTGACGCGACGGGCCCGGCGCGAGCCGGGCCCGTCGTCGCTCTGAGGCGGGTCGCTGCCCGGGCCTGGGCCCGGACCCCACGCGGGGGTTCCTGGGATCAGACCTTGCGCGGACGCCCGCGCTGGCTGCCGAAGAGCGTGTTGAGGTAGCCGCTCACCTCGGTGCGCACGATGCTGGGTAGGATCTGACGCACCTTGGCGCGCACCTCGTCACGCACCTGCTGCGTGAGATCGCCGATCGGCCGGGCCGATCCCGCCGCGCGTCCGCCGCGCGCCGTGAGGCCGGTCTTCTTGCGCCACGAGTAGTAGGTCACCGGGGTGACGCCGAACTTCTTCTGCACCTGGAGCGCCGTGAGGCTCTCGTTGCGCGCCGCGGACAGGATCGCCGTGCGCTGCGCGTTCGTATACGTGTGCCGTTTGCGTCGGGTCTTGGCCATCGGAGTGTCCTCATGGTAGGGGGTGGGGGACTTGGATGGTGTGGGGAGGTCGATGACGGACCACCGCGACACGAGCACGAGTGACCGTCGCGTGGAATAGGCCACAGGGGGACGCCGATGTAAAGCCGGAATACCATCGGAGTGATGATCTGTCCGCGTCATGACAACGCGAACGGAGGGTTCCCTAGGCCACGAATACGAAATCCGATATTTCGACGAGGCCGGCCGTCTGGAGCGCCTCGCGCCAGCGCTCGCGCGCCGGGGCGGCGCCGAACACCAGCACGACCGGCGGCACGATGGCGGCGAGCGCGGCGCGCGAGGGGCGACCCGCCTCGACCACGGCCGCATCACGGCCGGAGGCGTCGAGCAGGCCCCGCCACTCGTCGAGGCTGCGGCCGACGCCGACCAGCGTCAGCTTCGGCGCACCGCACAGCAGGCCGCGCTCGAGGGCCGCGCGGCGAAGCTCCAGGAAGCGATCGCGGCGGTACCGAGGGTCGCGGCGCGTGGCGCTGCCCGGATGCTGCCGCCACGCGTAGAGCGTCCGCGGCAGCTTGGCGAACCGCGCGCCGGCCGCCTCCATCCGCAGCCAGAGATCCACATCCTCCGGCCAGCCGTGCTCCTCCCACCCCCCGGCGCGCGTCAGCGCGCCGCGCCGCATCATGGCGCTGCCGTGGGCGAGCGGGCTGTCGATCAGGAGCTCTCGCGTCATCGCCTCGTGGGTGAGCAGTCCGTTGTGCCAGTCCCCCCAGCGCCGCATCCCGGTGCCGACCGCGGCGGCCGGGAACAGGCGCACGCGGCAGCCGACGACACTCGCGCGCGGATGGGCGGCCAGGTACTTGCGCTGGAGGGCGAGGCGCGAACGGTGGGAGAGGTCGTCGGCATCGTGACGGGCGATCAGTTCGCCACGCGCCCGGGCGAGCGCGGCATTCAGCGCCGCGGGCAGCCCGAGCCGCCGCGTGCGGACGACATGGAGTCGTGGCTCGGCGCGGGCGGCGCGCTCGAGCCACTCGCCCGAGCCGTCGAGCGACCCGTCGTCGACGGCGATCACCTCGAAGTCGCGGAAGGTCTGCCGCCACAGCGACGCCAGGGAGGCACGCAGCCACGGGACGGCGTCGCGGACCGGGAGCAGCACCGAGATCGCGGGCATGCGCGCAGGGTAGCAGCCGCTCGCGGGAGAGGCGCGCATCGCGTGCTAGACTGCGCCGCCATGGCGGGCAGGCGGCTCCTCATCCTGGGTGGCGGGTTCGGCGGGCTCGATGTGGCGCGGGCGATCGGCCGCTCGCGGGTCGTGCGCGAATACTGGGACACGCTGCTGATCGACAAGGAGAACTTCTTCCAGTTCAACCCACTGCTGCCGGCGGTCGCGGTCGGCGCGGTGGAGACCCGCCACATCGTCTATCCGCTGCGCGCGATGGCCCGCCACCGCCACATCCGCTTCCACAAGAACAAGGTCATCGCCATCGACCTCGCCCGGCGCGAGGTGCGCCTCCACAACGAGCTGGTGGAGCCGTTCGAGGTGCTGGTGGTGGCGATCGGGAGCGA
This sequence comes from Candidatus Eiseniibacteriota bacterium, assembly GCA_041492985.1. Taxonomy (GTDB): domain Bacteria; phylum Eisenbacteria; class RBG-16-71-46; order RBG-16-71-46; family RBG-16-71-46; genus WS-11. Next base: position 16,476 of record JBGPXY010000025.1, on the reverse strand, counting down.
GACCAACTACTACGACGTGCCCGGCGCGGCGGAGCACACGCGTCCGTTCAAGACCATCGTCGATGCGATGACGCTGCGGGCACGGGTGGTCGAGCTGTTCGAGATGGCCGAGCAGGCCGAGACCCGCGAGCAGCGCCGCCGCCTGCTCTCGTTCGTGGTCGTCGGCGGCGGTGTGACCGGCGTCGAGGTGGCGGTCGAGCTGATGGAGATGGCGCGCGAGACGTTGCTTCCGAAGTACCCGAGCCTCCACCGTTCGGACGTCACCGTGACCGTGCTGGAGACCGGCGACCGTGTCGTGAGCACGGCGCGTCCCGAGCATTCGGCCTACGTGCTGCGTTTCCTCGAGCGCCGCGGGATCACCGTGCGCCTCCGTGCCCCGGTGGTACGTGTCGAGCCGAGGCGCGTGCATCTCGCCGACGGCGGGGTCGCGGAAGGGTTCACGCTGCTGTGGACCGCCGGGGTGCGTCCGCCCGCCGTCGTGCGCGAGCTGCCCCTGCTGCACAGCGAGGACGGACGCGTGCGGGTGGACGACCATCTGCGGGCGCTCGACCCCGCGGGCCGGCCGCTCGACCACGTGTTCGCGATCGGGGACTGCGGGGCGGCGGCCGACGGCCTCGGAGGCTATCTCCCGCGGCTGGCGCAGGTCGCGGTCGCGACCGGCGGCTACGTCGGCGACGCGCTCGTGCGCCGCGTCACCGGTCGGGAGATGGCGCCGTTCTCGTACGCGGGCAAGGGCTACATCATCTCGCTCGGCAAGCACAGCTCGGTGGTGGAGCTGATGGGCGTGCCCTTCTCGGGCCGAATGGCGTGGCTCCTGTGGGCGGCCTATTACCTGATCACCATGGTGGGATTCCGCAAACAGCTCGAGGTGGGACTCGATCATCTGACACATCTGGTGTTCGAGCACGACTCCTCGCAGATCCTGAGCCGGCGACAGATCCTCTCCGACGAGGAGCTCAACCTGTCGCTGGGCGCACCCGGCCCGCGGGCCACGGAAGGAACCGACCGAGGGGCCGCGTAGGCGGCCGCCGGGAAGGAACGCGATGGCGAACACGGCGAGCGTGGTGCTGCAGACCGTCGAGGGGAGCGGCCTGGTGTTCCAGGCCCGCACCGGCAGCGGAGGGGTGTTCCTCATGGACAGCGCCGATCGGCCACAGGGTCCGAGCCCGGTCGAGACACTGCTGGCCTCGCTCGGAGGGTGCGCGGGGATGGATGTCATCGCCATCCTGCGCAAGAAGCGCCAGGTCGTGCTGGGCTACGAGGTCGCGCTCACCGGCGAACGTCGCGCGGAGCACCCGCGCAGCTTCACGCGCATCGAGGTGGTTCACCGCCTGCGCGGGCGGGACCTCGACCCGCGGGCGATCGAGGAAGCCATTCGTCTCACCGACACCAAGTACTGCACCGTGCACGCGAGCCTGGCGCCCGCGGTCGAGATCGTCAGCCGCTACGAGATCATCCCCGCCTGATGACCCAGCCTGCCGCCGTCCGTACGATGAGCGGCACGCGCAATGTGCTGGTGATGTCGGGGGCGGTGTTCGCCCTCATCGCCGGCGAGCAGTTGTGGACGCGCTTCCTGCCCATCTATCTCGTGACCCTGGGCGCCCCCGCGGTGGCGCTCGGGCTGTGGGGTTCGTCCAAGGACTTCCTGGACGCGGCGCTCCAGTACCCGGGCGGCACGCTCAGCGACCGCTACGGCAGCCAGCGGGCGCTCCTGCTGTTCACCGCCATCGCCGGGCTCGGCTACCTCGCCTACTGGCTGGCGCCCTCGTGGCCGTTCCTGTTCCTCGGGCTGCTGTTCGCCTCGGCGTGGGGGAGCCTGGCCTCGCCAGCGATGTTCGCGCTGGTGGCCGAGAGCCTCCCGCCCGGTCGGCGCGCGCGCGGGTTCCTGATCCAGAGCGTGCTGCGACGCGTCCCGGTGGTGTTCGCGCCGGCGCTGGGCGGGTTGCTGGTCGAGCGCCTCGGCCTGCGCGGTGGGCTGCGCATCGGTTTCTCGATCTCCATCATCCTCGCGATCGTCACGCTCTGGTTCCAGTACCGGTTCTACGTACCGCCCAGGGACGCAGTACCGACGCGCCTGCATGGGCTCGCGGCGCTCTGGCGCCGGGCGTCCACGCCGCTGCGTCGGCTGCTGGTCGCCGACGTGCTGGCGCGCGCGGCCGAGAGCATGGCGGACGTGTTCGTGGTGGTCTACGCCCTCGACCACCTCCACGCGTCGCCGATGCAGTACGGCGGCTGGGTGGGGCTGCAGATGACCGTGTCGATCGTCTCCTACTTCCCGGGCGCGTGGCTCGCCGAACGCTTCGGCAAACGCCTGCCGGTCATCTTCACGTTCATCATGTTCGCCGCGTTCCCGCTGATGGTCGGGCTGGCGACCGACGCCGCCGGCCTGACGCTCGCATTCATCTTCGCCGGGCTGCGCGAGCTGGGCGAGCCGGCGCGCAAGGCGATGATCGTCGACGCGGCCCCCGACGATGCGCGCGCGCAGACCGTGGGCGCCTACTATCTCGCGCGCAGCGTGCTCATCCTGCCTGCCGGCATCCTCGGGGGCCTGTTGTGGGCGCGGCAGGTGCACGCGCCCTTCTGGCTGGCGGCCGCGATCGGTGCGGTCGGCGTGGTCTACTTCACGGTCGCGTTCCGAGAACCCACACCGGGCGAGGCACACGGTGCCTGAGCGCGGGGCTATACTGCCTCGCTCATCGTGTGCACGCTGCCTGGTTCGGCGTGAGGGCCCCGCATGCTGAAGATGCTCGCGCACTATCGCCTCGAAGAGATGATCGGCGCTGGAGGCATGGGCGTCGTCCATCACGCCCATGACACGCGTCTCGAGCGCGACGTGGCGCTCAAGCGGCTGCTCCCCGAACACTTCACCGACGCCGACGCCCGCGCGCGACTGCTGCGCGAGGCGCGCGCCGCCTCGGCGCTCAGCCATCCGAATATCTGCGTCATCTACGAGGTGGGTGAGGCCGATGGCGAGGTGTTCATCGCCATGGAGCGGATTCCGGGGCGCCCGCTCGCGGAGATGATCCCCGCAGGCGGGCTCGCGAGCGAGACCGTGCTGCGTCTCGGCATCCAGATCGCCGACGCGCTCGCCCACGCCCACGAACGGGGAATCGTCCACCGCGATCTGAAGACGTCGAACGTCATGGTGACGCCCGATGCGCGCGTCAAGGTGCTCGACTTCGGGCTCGCCCGACACATGTCGGCGGCGGGGTCGGAAGCTCCGCCGGCGGGCGAGACGCTCACCGAGACCGGCGTGGTTGCGGGAACACCGCACTACGTCGCGCCCGAGCTGCTGCGCGGCGAGAAGGCCGATGCCCGCAGCGACCTGTGGGCGCTCGGCGTGCTGCTATACGAGATGGCGTCGGGGGCGTTGCCCTTCCAGGGGCGCACCGGGTTCGAGCTGAGCGCGGCGATCCTGAATCAGCCGACGACGCCGCTGCCGGATGCGGTCCCGCCCGGCCTTCGCGCGATCATCCAGCGTTGCCTGGCCAAAGAGCCCGCGCAACGCTATCGCGGCGCAGGCGAGGTGCGCGCCGCCCTCGAGGCGCTGCTCAGCGATGCGCATCTGCCCGTGTCCGGCCGCACCGCGGGGGCGTGGCGTGGCGTCGCCATCGCGGCGGTGGCGCTGCTCGCGGTGGCGGTCGTGGCGCTGTTCGTGACCCGAGGGCGACCCCCCGCAGACCGCGGCGAAGTGCGGCAGCGCCAGCTCACCTCGAACACCGCGGAGAACGTCATCGTGGGCGGGACGCTTTCGCCCGACGGCAAGTACCTGGCCTCCCACGACATGACCGGGTTCCAATTGCGGCTGCTCGAAACCGGCGACACGCATCCGTTCGCGCTGCCGGACGGGTTCTCGATGGTCGGTGACCTCGAGCTGACGTGGGTCGACTGGTTCCCCGACGGCACGCGGCTCCTGGTCAGCGGGACGATGGCCGACCGCACCCCGACGATCTGGGCGCTCCCGGTGGCGGGCGGTGGAGCGCGTCGTCTCGCGACCGGCGGGGGGCACGCGGTCATCACGCGAGATGGTTCACGCATCGCCTACGTGCGTAAGGGCGCTCAGGGGTTCGACGTTTGGTGCATGGATGCGGACGGTCAGGGGGCGCGACGGGTGACCGGAAGCGATTCCTCCGGCGCGATCGTGGGCGCCATCGCCTGGGCGCCCGGTGGTCAACGCATCGTGTACGCGCGCGTGGGGACGGAGGGTCAGCAGCGGCTCGAGAGCTGCGATCTGGCCGGTCGTCGGCGGGTCCTGCTCGCGGACTCGCTCGCCGCGCGACTCCATGGGTGGACGGTGATGGTCTGGGCTCCCGACGGTCGCGTCATCTTCCCGGTGTTCGAGCACGGCACCTCGGAGATGAACCTGTGGTCGCTCCACGTGGACCCGTCGAGCGGAGCGCCGTCCGGGACTCCCGAGAAGATCACGCACTGGACCGGGATCTCGCTTGCCGAGCTTACCGGTGTGTCGCCCGACGGCCAGCGTCTCACCGTGTACCTGCTCCAGTACCAGAGCGACTGCTACGTGGGCGAGTTCGCGAGCGCCGGCGCGCCGCTGCGGGGGGTGCGGCGTCTCACGCTCGATGACAAGGACGACGTCCAGCCCGCCTGGCTCCCCGATGCCCGATCCATCGTCTTCAGCTCCGACCGCAACGGCACGTTCGATCTCTATCGCCAGGCGCTCGACCGGACGACGGCCGAACCGCTCGTAGTCGGCCCGGGCGGTCAGCTGGCACCGAGGGTCACCCCCAACGGACGCTGGATCCTGTACTGGAGCACGGCGAACTCCGAGGCAGCGACGGCAGCGATGATGCGCTTCCCAGTCGGGGGCGGAGCGCCCGAGACGGTGCTGGTGGCGCCGAACGGCAGCGGCTTCCGCCTCGTGCGGGATTCGGGGGGCGGCGTGCTACGAGAGGATGTGGGAGGCCAGCAGATCTTCTCGACCTTCGGTCCGGAGCGCGGCCGCGGCCGCGAGATCGCACGGTTCCGCGATGTAGGGTTGGGGTGGGATCTCTCGCGCGACGGCGCCACGATCGCGTCGGTCGTGGACTCCAGCTCGAGCGTCCTCGTGAGGACGCTCTCGGGTGGTCCCGGCCGCAGCATCCCGCTGGACCATCCCCTCCGCCCGGTCTACGCGGGGTTCGGGGCGGAAGGCGACACCTGGATCGTCAACGGCATGGCCGGGCAAGGCTGGGAGCTGATGCGGGTCGACCCGTCCGGGCACTGCACGCGCCTGATCCCGCCCGCGCTGTGGATGAATGGTTTCGCACCCTCGCCCGATGGCCGGCGGCTGGCTTTCACACGCAACACCGTCCAGGCGAACCTCTGGCTGCTCGAGAACTTCTGAGCGGCGCCGGCGCTGGAGTAGGATGTGCCTCCGGGCGCCCGGCACCTTCGCGCCGCGCGCGGTCGAGGAAGGAGCCCATGAGCGCGACCGTCGGCCCGCGACACGGCCTGTCGGAGCTGATCCTGAGGGTCCAGGACATACCTCGCGCGGTCGCGTTCTACCGCGACGTGGTCGGCCTCGCCGTGGAGGGCGTGCCGTCGCCCAACTGGGCGTGGCTCTGGACCGGCCCCCCCGGCTCGCTGCCGCGGCTCGGGCTCACCAGCCAGCCGCTCTCCTACGGCGCCGCCCACTGTGGGGGGCCCGCGCACTTCGCGATCGCCGTCCCGCGCGCGGCCATCCCGGCCGAGAAAGCGCGACTCGAAGCGATGGGCATCACGGTCGAGGGTCCGGTGACGTTCGAGACCTGGGGTGCGGACTCCATCTACTTCAGCGACCCGGACGACCATCGGGTCGAGCTGTGCGGTTTCGAACATCTGGATGCGACGGGCGCTGGGAGGAGGACGTGATGGCGGAGTTCCGCGTGGAGAAGGACACCATGGGTGAGATGAAGGTGCCGGCGGCGGCGCTCTACGGGGCGCAGACGCAGCGGGCGGTCGAGAACTTCCCGATCTCCGGGCAACCGATGCCGGCCGAGTTCATCCACGCGCTCGGGTTCCTCAAGATGACGGCGGCGGCGGTGAACCAGGAGTTGGGCCTGCTGGACGCCCGCCGCGCGGGCGCGATCCAGGAGGCGGCGAGCGAGGTGGCCGAGGGGACGTGGAACGCCGAGTTCCCGATCGACGTCTTCCAGACCGGCAGCGGCACCAGCACCAACATGAACGCCAACGAAGTCATCGCCCGGCGGGCCAATCAGCTGCTCAAGGGCGAGGTCACGGTGCACCCGAACGACCACGTCAACCTGGGCCAGAGCAGCAACGACGTCATCCCCACGGTGCTGCACCTCTCGGCGGCGGTGGCGTTCGATGGCGCGCTGATCCCGGCGCTCGAGCACCTGCACGGGGCGCTGGCGAAGAAGGCACGCGAGTTCGACGGCGTCATCAAGAGCGGGCGCACCCACCTCATGGACGCGACCCCCATCCGGCTCGGCCAGGAGATCGGCGGCTACGCCTCGATGGTCGAGCATGGGATCGCCCGCCTCCGCGCCGTGCTGTCCGACCTGTGCGAGCTGGCGCTCGGCGGGACGGCGGTGGGCACCGGGCTCAACACGCATCCGGAGTTCGCCCGGCGCGTGGCGGCTCGCCTGGCCGCGCACGCGAAGCTCCCGTTCGTCGAGGCGAAGAACCACTTCGAGGCCCAGGGCTCGCAGGACGCGGCGGCCTGGGCGAGCGGCGCGCTGAACGCTCTCGCCGCGAGCCTGATGAAGATCGCCAGCGACCTGCGCCTCATGAACAGCGGACCGCGTTGCGGGCTCGCCGAGGTGGCGCTGCCGGCGGTGCAGCCGGGCTCGAGCATCATGCCGGGCAAGGTGAACCCGGTGATCTGCGAAGCGCTCATCCAGGTGTGCGCGCAGGTGACGGGCAACCACGTCGCCATCACCCTCGGGGCGCAGGGCGGGCAGCTCGACCTCAACACCATGCTGCCGCTGATCGCGCGCAACCTGCTCGAGAGCACCCGGCTGCTCGCCAACGCGTCGCGCGTGTTCGCCGACAAGGCGATCGCCGGCCTGGTCGCGAACGAGCAGACCTGCCGCGACTACGTCGAGATCTCTCCCAGCATGGCGACGGCGCTCAATCCGCTCATCGGCTACGACCAGGCCGCCGAGATCGCCAAGCGCTCGTTCAAGGAGCGCCGCCCGGTGCGCGAGCTGGCGCGCGAGATGACGAAGCTGAGCCCGGCCCAGATCGACGAGGCCCTGGACCCGCGACGCCAGACCGAACCGGGCCTCGGCCCGGGCGGGGGCGCGGGGCGATGACGAGGGTCTGCGAGGGGGCTCGCCTGATGCGATGCTCGAACCCCGGCGGCGCGCTCCGGCTTGACCCGTCACACCCGGGTACCTAGCATGGCCGCCCTGCCCACCATGGACGACCTCCTCGGCAAGAGCATCTCGCACTACACGATCGCCCGGAAGCTCGGCCGCGGCGGCATGGGCGTGGTCTACGAGGCCGAGGACACGCGGCTCGGACGCCGGGTGGCGCTCAAGTTCCTTCCCCAGGACCTCGAGCAGGATGCCTCGTCGCTCGAGCGCTTCCAGCGCGAGGCGCGTGCCGCCTCGGCCCTGAACCACCCGAACATCTGCACGGTTTATGCGATCGAGCAACACGAGCGGCAGTTCTTCATTGTCATGGAGCTGCTCGAGGGCCAGACCCTGGCGCAGATGATCGGACGCCAGACCTTCGACATGGAGTCCCTACTGGCAGTGGCCATACAGATCGCGGACGCGCTGGAGTCGGCTCACGCCAAGGGGATCGTGCACCGCGACATCAAGCCGGCCAACATCTTCGTGAACGCGCGCGGCCAGGTGAAGATCCTCGACTTCGGCCTCGCCAAGATCGAGGCCGCGCGCCGGCTGACCGACGGAGCGGCCGGGGCGTCGCAGCTCGAGACCCTGGCGGTCCCGAACGAGCTCACCGTGCCGGGCACCGCGGTGGGCACGGTGTCTTACATGTCCCCGGAGCAGGCGCGCGGCCAGCTGACCGATGCCCGCACCGACCTGTTCTCGCTCGGCACAGTCCTGTATCAGATGGGCACCGGGGCCCTGCCCTTCGAGGGCGACACGTCGGCCGTGATCTACGAGGCCATCCTCAATCGTGACCCGGCTCCCGCCGCCCAGGTAAAGCGCGACCTACCACCGGAGTTCGCGCGCATTCTGGACAAGGCACTGGAAAAGGATCGAACCCTGCGTTACCAGACCGCCACCGATCTCAAGACCGACCTGACGCGGCTCAAGCGCGATCTGGATTCCGGGCGCCGGCGCGCGGCCGAGGGCGGGGATTCGAGCGGCGGCCCGACCGGCAAGCAGGCGAAGAAATCGATCGCCGTGCTCTACTTCGAGAACCTGAGCGGCGTGAAGGAAGACGAGTACCTCCGCGACGGGATCACCGAGGACATCATCACCGAGCTGTCCAAGATCAAAGGGCTGAACATTTTTTCGCGCCCGACCGTGCTGGCCTACCGCGACAAACCGGTGACGCCGGCGCAGATCGGGCAGCAGCTCAAGGCCGCCTACGTCCTGGCGGGGAGCCTGCGCCGCGCCGGAAGCCGTCTACGGATCAACGCCCAGCTCGTGGACACCCAAACCGATTTCCCACAGTGGTCGGAGCGCTACGACCGCGAAATGAAAGACGTGTTCGAGGTACAGGACGAGATCGCGCGCAAGATCGCCGAAGCGCTGCGCATCACGCTCACTCCGCAGGAGCAGGAAGCCCTCGCCGCCAAGCCGACCGACAACCTCCAAGCGTACGACCTCTACCTGCGTGGCAAGAGCTACGCGCGCCGCCTCACGCGCCAGGATCTCGAGTTCGCATTGCAGATGTTCGAGAACGCCGTGGCCCAGGATCCCAATTTCGCCCTGGCCTACGCCGCCATCGCCAACGTCTGCGCCCAGAATCACTACAACTACGGGCGCGATCCCGTCTGGATGGAGCGGGCGATGGCGGCCTCTGAGAAGGCGGTCACGCTGCGTCCAGAGCTACCGGAGGTGCAGGTGGCTCGGGCATGGATTCTGTATGCCGGCGGCCAATATGACGATGCGGTGCGTTGCGTTCAGCGGGCCATCGAGCGCAAGCCCGATTGCGAGGGGGCCTACTACATCCTGGGTCGCACCTTCTTCGCCTCGGGACGCTACCAGGAGGTGGCGAGTATGGTGGAAGCCGCCCTGGATGCCAGCGGGGATGACTACAATGTCTACGTACCCATTGAGAACGCTCTGGGCGCGCTGGGCAAAGAGGAAGCGCTCCGAAACGTGCGCCAGCGGCGAATCGTGGCGCTCGAGAAACACCTGACGCAGGTACCCGAGGATGCGCGCGCGCGCATCCATCTCGCGGGAGGGTACGCACAGATGGATCGCACCGAGGACGCCATCCGGGAGGTGAACCTCGCGGTGACCCTGCGCCCGAACGAGGCCACGGTTCTCTACAACGCTGCCTGCGCCTACTGTGCGATGAAGAAGAAGCCGGAGGCGATGGAAGCGCTCAGAAAGGCCTGGGATGCTGGCTTCAGAGACCCGGAATGGGCGCGCCGCGACCCCGATCTCGCCCCCCTGCAGGGAGATCCCGAGTTCGAGCGGCTCTACCCCGAAACCGCGGCCGGCGTCTAGCGGGCCGGTCCCCGGGTCCCTCGTCTGAGCGCGCAGGGCACCGGATGACCGAGAAGAGGCGCGTGCCGCGATGACCGAGACCGCCGCAGCGGAACCCATCCCCACCCACGAGGAGATGGTGGCGCGGTTGATGGGTGCGCGGCAGAGGCTCGAGTCGGTGGCGCAACGGACGCTGGTCGCCACCTCCCACACGCTGGACGCGCGCGTGGGCGCCCAGGTGTTCCTCAAGTGCGAGAACCTGCAGCGCATGGGCGCCTTCAAGTTCCGGGGCGCCTACAACACCATCGCGCAGCTGTCCGAGGACACCCGGCGGCGCGGCGTGGTGGCGTATTCCTCGGGCAACCACGCCCAGGCGGTGGCGCTGGTCGCGCGCCTTCTGGGCATCCCGGCCGTCATCGTCATGCCGAGCTTCGCGCCGGCGATCAAGGTCGAGGCGACGCGCGGCTACGGGGCCGAGGTGGTCTTCTACGACTCGGCCGGAGAGGTGCGCGAGGCGATGGCCGTGCGCTTCGCCCGCGAGCGTGGCCTCACGCTCATCCCGCCCTTCGACCATCCGGACATCGTCGCCGGGCAGGGGACGGCCGCGCTCGAGCTGATCGAGGAGGTCGGCCCGCTCGACGCGCTGCTGGTGCCGGTCGGCGGCGGCGGGCTGCTGAGCGGATCGGCCCTCGCCGCCCAGGTGCTGAGCCCGGGATGCCGGGTCATCGGCGTCGAGCCGGAAGCGGGCGACGATGGTGGCCGCTCGTTCCGCAGCGGCCGGCTCGAGCGCGTCGAGCATCCCGAGACCATCGCCGACGGCGCGCGCACGCCGTCGCTCGCGCCGCTCACGCTCGCCCTGATCCGGCGATCGGTGAGCGATATGACCACCGCCTCGGACCCCGAGCTGGTGCGGGCGATGCGGTTCGTCTGGGAGCGGATGAAGCTGATCGTCGAGCCCACCGGCGTGCTGGGGCTCGCCGCACTGCTGAGCGGGCGCGTGGTCCTTCCCGGTCAGCGCGTCGGCGTCATCCTCTCGGGCGGCAACGTGGACATGGCGCAGGCACGGGAGTGGTTCGCCACCACGCCGGCCAGCGGGTGATGCGCCGGCCGCGCCCAGAGCGCGGTCGGGTCGGCGTCACTTGATCCCGGCCTTCGCCAGGGCATCGCGCAGCGCCACCTCGTCGCGCATCCCGACCATGTAGTCGGAGACGTTGCCGACGCGATCGATCACCACCAGCGTCGGGATGCCGCCCACCTTGTACTGCTCCGCCACCGTACGGTCCTGGTCGAGCAGCGCGGTGAAGCGGTAGCCGTTCTTCTGCAGATACGCGCCCGCCTTGTCGGCCGACTCGCCGATGTTGATGCTCATCACCTCGACGCCGCGGGTCTTGTACTCGGTGTGGATCTTGGCGACCTGCGGCATGGTCATGCGGCAGGGGCCGCACCAGGTCGCCCAGAAGTCGAGCAGCACGATCTTGCCCCGCAGACTCTTGAGCGAATGGGATTTCCCCTCGAGATCCTTGAGGGTGAAGTCGATCGCCGTCTGGCCGATGAACGCCGCGCCCGGATTCCTCCCCTCGGGGTTCATGGCGAACTCGGCGACCTCGCGGCTGCCCGCGGGTGGCTGGAACACGAAGATCGAGTCGGGCAACGTCGGCTCGAGCATCGCGCGCCGGAAGGTGATCTCCTCCCGCTGCTCGACCTTGCCCCCGTACTGGGGGCCATCGGCCTTGACCACGGTGAGCTGGCGCAACACCAAATGCGTCTGCTTGTCGATCCAGTAGGTCCGCGGCAGCTCCTCGATCTGGACGTTGGGGGTGGAGGGGGGGTAGGCCACCTCGAGCACGAAGCAATCGCGATCCACACCCTCGAGCGTGACCCGCGCGTCCGGGAGTCGCTTCGCGGAGAGCGCGCCATCGTCGATCGCGCGGAAGCGTCCGAGGATCGCGCCGGCGACGCCGCGATTGGGGACCGGGGACATCGCGGTATCGACCTCACTCTTGCGCCGCGTGTACTGGCCGAGCCCGGCGTTGTAGACGATGGTCTCCTTGCCGTCCGAGACCATCATCCCGCCGATCAGGGCGCTCGTGACCTGATCTCGCATCCGGCCCTCCGGGCCCACGGCCACGAGGAACGGGGCATCCTTGATCTGGGGCGCCCTCGGGCCCGTGAGCACCACGTGGACGGTACCCTCGAAGAGATAGTGGCCGAGCGACCGATAGGTGCTGGCGCTCTGGCTCAGGATCGCGGCCTCGGGGCCGGCGATCTCCGCGGCCGCCGGGGCGGCGAGTGTGCAGCCGGCGAGCAGCGTCGTGGCGGCCGCGGTGCGCCAGCGCATGGTGGGCCTCGCGAGGTGGGTGGGATTCCGGCGTGGGAGCGGAGCGGCCGGTGCGGCGCCGGAAGATGATACTAGACGCGGGCGGCGGTTTCGACCGCCGAGATCAGATCGTCGAGGCCCGAGTCCGCGTCGGGGCCGAGATGGATGCGCAGTAGCCGGCGGTCGCGGCGCTCGAGGGCCGCATAGTCGCCCTCGGCCTGCGCGCGATGGAGCACCGCGAATCCGAAGGGCTCCCCGGGGATGCCGCGATCGGGCCCCGGGTCCGCGGTGAGCAGCACGAAGAGCCCGCTCTCGGGTCCGCCCTTGTGGAGCTGTCCGGTGGAATGGAGGTAGCGGGGACCATACCCCAGGGTGGTCGCGAGCCGCGAGGCCGCGCGCAGCCGCTCGCGCAGGCGCTGCAGCCGCTGGTGGCGCGCGGGCGTGCGGTGGAGGTAGGCGAGCAGCGCCAGATAGTCCCCCGGCCGCGAGAGCGCCAGCAGGGCCGGCAGCCACGCGGCGGGATCGGCCGGCGAGGTCACGTGCGGGCGCAGCACCGCCGCCACGGACGGAGAGGCGTGCGCTTCGAGCCCGCGAGCGGCGGCGGCCGGTCGATCGGCGGGAAAACGATGGGCGACCAGTAAGCCCTCGAGCACGGACTGGGTGGCCTGCTTCGCCTCGGTCACGTTCGGCTCGTCGAATGGATTCACGCCCAGGATGGCGGCCGCGGTCGAGGTGGCGATCTCCCAGCGCACGAACTCGCCCCCGAGACCGTGCTCGCCGGGATCCCACGCGAGCACCGGATGCCCGGCGGCCCGCAGGGCGTCGGTGGAGCCGGCGGACCCGCCCAGCGCCACGAACACCCGGTCGTCGCCGTAGAGATCCGGCGCGGCGAGGGATTCCTCGACGACGGGCACGATCCCCTCGCCCTCCTTGCCGGTGCTCTCGGCGACCAGCTGCTCCACCCAGGCGCCGAACGACGAGAACGGGGCCTCGATCAGCAGCGTCAGCTTGTCCTTCCCGCGCAGCGCCAGCTCGCCGAGCGTCGCACCCAGTCGTACGCCCGGCACCTCGTGCGCGGCGGATCCAGAGGCGAGGGGCGCCAGCTCGCCGCGCGCGCCGGCGAGCAGCCGGTCGAGATCGGCGCCGATCAACGCGGCGGGCACGAGGCCGAAATGGGAGAGGGCCGAGTAGCGCCCGCCCACATCGGGCGTGCCGCCGAACACCGCGCGATAGCCGCGCGCTCGCGCCAGGCGCTCGAGCGCCGTGCCGGGGTCGGTGATGGCGACGAAAGCGCGGCCGGCACCGTCGCCGCGCACCGCCTGCGACCAGGCGAAGAAGTGGCGCTCGAAGGAGACCACCTCGAGCGTCGAGCCGGACTTGGAGGAGACGATGACCAGCGTGCGCGCCGGGTCGTGCGCCTCCGCGACCGCCGCGACCGACGCGGGCGAGGTGTCGTCGAGGACTGTCAGCTCGAGGAACCCGGAACGGACGCCCAGGGTGTGCCGCAGGACTTCGGGCGCGAGGCTCGAGCCGCCCATGCCCAGCAGCACGGCGTGTGTGAAGCCCTCCGCCACGACCGCGGTCGCGAAGTCGCGCAGGACCGCGACCTCGCGCTGCATCGTCTCCGCAAGGGCGAGCCAGCCGAGCCTTCCCGAGATCGCGACCTGCCGGGTGGGATCGGCGCTCCACAACGTGGGGTCGCGTTGCCACAGCCGCGCCACCAGGCGGTCGGCGTCCAGACCCGCGAGACGGGCCTCGACGGCGGCCCGCAGCTGCTGATCCAGGTGGAGTTCCATGGCGCGCGGGCGGCTCAGTCGCCGACGTTCATCGCGCCGGGGGCGATGATCACACGCCTCGGGCGGCCGCGACCTCGCGGCGCCGGGTCTCGAGCGTGGCGAGCAGCGACTCGTAGGACTTCGCGAACGCCGCCACGCCCTCGGGCTCGAGCTGGTCGATGAGCGCTTCGACCGGCACTCCCAGCGCCGGCAGGCGCGCGAACAGCGCGCGGGCGGCGCCCAGGTCGCGCTCGATCGTGATCTCCACGCGGCCGTGATCGTTGAAGGCCGCGAGGGTCTGGGGCGGCATGGTGTTGACGGTGTCGGGGCCGATCAGCTCGTCGACGTAGAGCGTGTCCGGATAGGCCGGGTTCTTGGTGCTGGTCGAGGCCCACAGCGGCCGCTGCACCTGGGCGCCCACGGCACGGAGTGCCTCGAAGCGCGGCGAGCCGCACACCGACTTGAAGGCGGCGTACGCCAGCCGCGCGTTGGCGACCGCGGCTCGCCCGCGGAAGGACCCCAGCTCGGCCCGCTCGCCCGCGCCGGCCGGGAGGGCCGCCAGCGCCTTCTCGATCGCCGCATCCACCTTGTTGTCCACGCGCGAGACGAAGAAGGAGGCGACCGAGAATACCCCGGCGAGCGGCTGGCCCGCGGCGGCGCGGCGCTCGAGCCCGGCGAGCCAGGCGTCCATCACCTGGGCGTAGCGCGCCAGGGAGAAGATGAGCGTGACGTTGACGCTGATGCCCTCCGCGAGGAGTGCGGTGATCGCGGGCAGGCCCTCCGACGTCGCCGGCACCTTGATCATCACATTCGGCCTCGACACCGCGCGGTGGAGCCGTCGACCCTCTTCGATGCTCGCGGCCGTTTCATGCGCGAGCCGCGGGCTCACCTCGATGCTGACCCGGCCGTCACGGCCGCGGGTGCGATCCCACACACCCGTCAGCCGGTCGCACGCCATCTGGATGTCCTCGACCGCCAGCGCCTCGAACAGGGCCGGGCCCGAGAGCCCCTCGCCGACGCGCGCGCCCAGCGCCTCGTCGTAGTCGGTGCTCTCGGCGATGGCGAGCTGGAAGATGGTGGGGTTCGAGGTCACGCCCACCACGCCCTGCTCGCTCACCAGGCGGCCGAACTCGCCCGAGACCATGTGCCCGCGGCGGATGAAGTCGAGCCACACGCTCTGCCCCAGCTCCAGGAGTCGCTCGGCGCGGCTGCTCATGGCTCTCCTCTGCGCTACCGTTTTCGCTGCTGCGCCAGGACGATGAGCCGCCCCTCGGGGTCACGCAGCACGGCCGTGCGATGACCCCACGGCATCTCGGTGGGTCCCTGCTCGAAGGCCACACCGCGTGCGACCAGCACGCGGTGCGCGCGGTCGACATCTTCGACGATCAGGTAGATGGAGGGCTCGCGCGGTGGCCGCCACTGTTCAGGCGGGCCGGGCAGCGGGGGCATGAATCCGAGACTCGAGCTGGGTCCGGTGCGGACGTAGAGGTAGTCGAGCCTGGGATCGAAGGCGAAATCGGTGAAGCCCAGCACCTCGGTGTAGAAGCGCTTGACCTGCGCGGGGTCGTGGCTGTTGTAGTCCATGAGTTGCTCGAGCACACCGATTCCGCTTGGCGCGCGGGCGGGGGTGGCCGCTCGGGCCGGGGCGCTGCGTGCGCGCGGCGCCGCCCTGCGGGGGCGGGCCGCCGCTCGTGCGACCGCTCGCTTCGCACGCGGCGCCGCCTTGCGCGTGACGGCGCGTCGAGCGGGCCCCTTGCGAGCGGGCGCCTTCTTGCGCGCGGGACGGCGCGCGGTTCTCCTGGCGGCCATGCGGACGCTCCTGATCGTGGTGAGATGGGCGACCGCGCCTAGGATGCGCCACACCCCGCGACCGCGCAAGGCCGCGGCTGCCCGGCGCGGCGCCGGGCTCGCTTGAACTCGGCCCGCGCCCCCATCTATGCTCCTCGGCGCTCCTCGCACTGCGGGAGAGGGCGTACCGGCGCTCTTCCCGCACCAGGCTGCCCGGCCTCTCCCCGGAACCGACGGAATCTCGAAGGCGGACGCCATGACGAAGCACAGCGAGCTGAAAGCCTGGGTGGATGCGACCTCGGCTCTCTGCCAGCCGGAGCGGGTGGTGTGGTGCGATGGCACGGAGCACGAATACCAGACGATGCTGCGCCTGATGGTCCACGCCGGGACCGCGATGTGGCTGGATCCCGAGCGGCGCCCCAACAGCATCCTCGTGCGTTCGTCCCCCGCCGACGTCGCGCGGGTCGAGGAGTTCACCTTCATCTGCTCCAAGGACGAGGCCGACGCCGGTCCCACCAACCACTGGCGCGACCCCGCCGAGATGAAGGCGACGCTCACCAAACTCTTCGCGGGCGCGATGAAGGGCCGCACGATGTACGTGATCCCGTACAGCATGGGCCCGATCGGCTCGCCGATCGCCAAGATCGGCGTCGAGATCTCGGATTCCGCGTACGTGGTCGCCAGCATGCACCTCATGGCGCGCGTCGGCACCCGGGTGCTCGACGCGCTGGGCGCCACCGGCGATTTCGTGCGCGGCCTCCACTCCGTGGGAGCGCCTCTGGCCGACCATGCCGCCGATTCCCCGTGGCCTTGCAACGCCGCGACCAAGTACATTTGCCACTTCCCGGAGACCCGCGAGATCTGGTCGTTCGGCTCGGGCTACGGTGGCAACGCCCTACTCGGCAAGAAGTGCTTTTCGCTGCGCATCGCCTCGAACATGGGGCGGGCGCAGGGCTGGCTGGCCGAGCACATGCTGATTCTTGGGCTCGAGTCGCCGGATGGGGACGTGACGTACATT
>JBGPXY010000150.1:0-6686 GCA_041492985.1 Candidatus Eiseniibacteriota bacterium | reverse complement strand
GCGTGGGCCAACACGCACCCCTCGTACTACCTCGGCTTCCTCATGATCGGCTTCCACGTCCTGGACGATCTACGGGCCGCCGGCCGCGCCCGGGGGGCGACCGCGGACGCCATCCATGCCGGGGCCCGTCGCCTGCTCGTCATCGCGATCGCCGGATTCGCCGTCTCGTTCGTGAATCCCTGGGGCTGGCGACCACTCTGGCAGCCGTTCGAGTTCTTCTTCACGCTGCGTCACGAGCCGATCTACCAGGGGATCGGCGAGCTGCAGCACCTCGACTGGCGGAACAACGACCGCAACGGTCTCGCCGTGCTGCTGGTGATCTGGCCGCTGCTGGCCGCGTGGCGCTGGCGGCGCGCCGGGCTCGACCTGGTCGAGACACTCTCCCTGCTGTTCTTCACCGTGCTGATGCTCAACGCCCAGCGCTTCTCGGGGGCATGGTCGGTGATCGCCGCACCCTACCTCGCGCGCGACCTCGACGCCTGGGTCGCATCGCGGCGCTGGCCCACGTGGACGCGCCCGGCTTGGACACGCGCGGCGCTCGCCGGGCTCACCTGCGTCGCCATCGCCGTGCCGGACTGGCGCCGGGTCGAGTATCCGCTCGGCGTGCGCCTGGACATGGCGCGCTATCCGGTACGCGCGTGCGATTTCATGGCGGCCCACGGCGTGCGCGGGCGCGGGTTCAACGACTTCCAGGGCGGCTACCAGGCCTGGAGGTTCTGGCCCGAGCGCGAGCGGCTGCCGTTCATGACCGGCACACCCGAGGCGGCGACGAAGAGCGATCGCAACCTGCTGGCGCTCTCGCAGCAGAGCCGTGGAGCCTGGGAGCAGCTCGACGCCCACCACCACTTCGACTACGTGCTCATCAGCCGCTTCCACTCCGGATGGGGTCGTCTCCTCGACTTCCTCGACGCCGATCCGGTCTGGGCGATGGTGTTCGCCGACGACGCGGCGGCGCTCTACGTGCGGCGGGGTGGACCGCTCGACAGCGTCGCCACGCGCTACGCCTACCGGTATCTCCCGGGAGGAACCGAGCGACTGGGGCCGCTCGGTCAGGCGGCGCTCGCCGACAGCGTGCTGCGCGCGGCACTCGAGGCGGAGCTCGTGCGCCAGACGCGCGAGTCGCCTTACGGCTCGCAGGCATTCAGCCTGCTGGCGCGCGCGGCGTTCGTGGAGCGCCGTCTCGCCGACGCCCGGCGCTACACCGAGGCGGCGCTGAAGGCGGAGCCGCTCATGCCCGGCGAGCACGAGCGACTCGGCTTGATCGCCCTGGCCGAGCGCAGACCCGGCGATGCGCTGGCCGAGTTCCGCCGGGAGCGGCGGCTGGTCACCAGCGACGCAGGGTTGGACCTGCGCTTCGGGCAGGCCTACGCGGCGCTGGGCGACGCGCCGCGGGCGCGCGAGCACCTCATGCGCGCGTTGCGGCGGGACCCCGGCAATGCCGAGGTGCGCGCGGCGCTGGCGGGGGTGGGGGTGGGGCGCTGAATCGCGTCACCCGCCCCCATCACTGCTTCTCGCCGGGATCGTAAACGCTACGGCTTCGTCCAGACCGCGTAGTACACCTCGCGAGACCAGCCGGGGACCCACTTCCCCTTCACCGTGATCGACCACGAGGTCACGGGTTCGGTCGCGGCGCCCGTCAGGTTCTGCCCCGCCACGTGCTGGCCCGAGGCCACAGGAACGCCGACCGAGATCCTCTGGAATGTGCTCCAGGGGTCCGCGCTCACCTTGGGCGGACCCGTATTCGGTCCCTGACCTTCGAGACTCACCCATGCACGTTGCGCGGCTGAGGGGAAGCCGCCCCCCGCGGCGCCGTATTCGCCCCACCAGATCGCGGCCTCGAGTCCGGAGACCGAACGATTGCCGATCGGCAGCGGGATCACCGTCTCCTGTCCCTGGGTGACGGTGACGGGTCCCCACCAGAGGTCGCCTCCCTTCGGCAGCCGGATCAGGCCCGCGCCGGCCTGCGGATCCACCGCGCCTTTCTGTCCGCACATCAAGAGCATCGCGTAGACCTCGCCCGGCGGGACCGCAGCGCCGGCGCTCTCCATCCGATTCCTGAGCAAGCGTGCGGCCGCGGCGACGACCGGCGTCGCGCCGCTGGTCCCGATGAAGGAGCCCATGGAGGTGGAGGAGCTGTTCGTGGCGGTCCAGGCACCGGTGGGACCGGCTAGATCGGGCTTGATGCGAAAGTCTGGCGTCACGCCCCAGGCGGCGTCGGTGCGGAAGGTCCTGAGGTCGTTGGCGCAGTACATCCCGACCCCGAGCACGCGCTGGGCATTGGCAGGCTGCGGGATCCCCAGGTCGGCATAGTTCCCGTTGGCCGCGATCACGACGGCGCCCATGTCATAGGCCCAGTTCGCCCAACCGGTGAGGCTGCCGTACGCCCCATATCCTTCCGCGATCTCGGCCACGATCACGTCATGGTCATCCCGGTTCTCATTGCTCATGGCGTCCTGGATGGCCTTGATCGCCCCGGAAGTATTGATCTCCGGCGCGGCAGCTGGCGGGCCATAGATCTTGTAGCTGCAAACCTTGGCCATCGTGATCCCCTGATTCTCCGAACGCGTGGCCGCGCTGCGCGCCAGGATCGCCGCCGTCGACGTGCCGTGCCCGGTCACGTCCGCGTCGTCTTGGACCGACTGATGCACGCAGTCGCCCAGTGCCCCGCTGCAATCCAGCAGCCGCTCCAGTGGCTTCCCGGGGGCACCGCCGCCCAGAAGCGCGTGGTCCGATCGGACTCCCGTATCGAGCAACGCGAACTTCCCGCCGCCATAACCCGCCCTCACGTACGGGTCGGAGTTGATGATGTCGCGGATCTTCCCGAGGTTGTAGTCCGCACCGCCACATCCCCACCCGGGCTGCGGGGGTGCTCCGCCGTGGAGCGGGTCGATGCCAAGGACCCGATCGTCACGCGACAGGCTGTCCACGAGGCTGAGCGGCATGCGAACGAGCAGCGCCTGCACGATCCAATATCGCTGGAGCTCGGTGGCTCGGTACAGCAGCTGCATCCGCAGGGCGAGCGGGCCGTACAGCGCCGCGCGGGCATGCGTGAGGGAGTCGGCGACCTGTGCGCGCGTCAGCGTGTGCGCGCTGTCCACACCGGAGAACTTGCCGGTGAACTGCTGGATGCTTGCCTGGCTCGCCGCGAGGGGGTCGCGGAATGTTACGAGCAGCGTGTCGAACGCATCCGGGGTCCCGGCCGTCACCGCACGGGCGATGGCCTGCCGCACCTTGGGGTGAACCTTGTCGCGCTGAGGCGCCGGGATGATCGAGAGCGGCGGCATGGTGGCCACGAATCGCTTCCGCTCGGCCGCCAGACCGAGCTGCACCGCCGGCGCCGCAAGGGAGTCGGCGCTCGCACGGAAGGCGGGGAGAGTGGTTGGCCCGGTCACCGCCGCACACCCACACAGTGGAAGCAGGAGGGCCGCCGCGAGTAGCGGCCCCCCCGTCCGTCGCGCCAGGCCCGGCGGGCCTGAAGTGGATGAGATTCGCATGTGATCAATCACCGACGTCGATCGAGGGCTCGGTCGGCGGGCCCTTGGCAAACAGCGATTTCCAGTCACCGTCTCGGCGGTGGTACAGGCGGTACGGATACAGTTGGACGGAGCAGTCCTTGCACACATGGAATGGCGACGAAAGACGGTGCGGCGGGATCAGCTCGCCGCCCGGCGCGCCGT
Organism: Candidatus Eiseniibacteriota bacterium; assembly: GCA_041492985.1. Lineage (GTDB taxonomy): Bacteria > Eisenbacteria > RBG-16-71-46 > RBG-16-71-46 > RBG-16-71-46 > WS-11. The sequence continues at coordinate 3,009 of JBGPXY010000150.1, read as the reverse complement.
GGACGAGCATCAGGAGCGTGTCTTCCGTCGTGTTTTCCCACTGCGCCACGTCACGAGACTTCTTGCTGAGCGGTACCGAGAACGGGTTCACGGTAACGCTGTCACCCGTGACCCCCGTCGGGGCGATCGTCACGGTCTTGGCACGCAGATACGCGGCCTGCTCGACGGTGACGGTCACCGTGTCCACTCTTCCACCCGACCCTTCGCCGACACCCGCGGACTTGCCCTTGTAGATGAGCATCCCCACCAGGAACCCCACGACCACCGCGACCAGGACCCACACCACGCCGACACCCGCGCTGCCTCGCGCCGCGTCGATCCCCTGCCTGTCTCCGCTTCTCATCACGGCCTCCCTCTCTCGATTTCCTCGTTCTCCGCCACTCCCCTCGCCGGGGAGCCCTGCTCGAGGATGCGTGCGAATTCCGCATCCCCTTCCAACGCGCGCAGCTCGGGACTGCGCCGCAGCTCATCCACGCCATGTCCGCTCTCGACCGCGCGGCGAAGCCAGCCGAGAGCCTCGGTCCGTGCTCCGAGGCGCAAGAACACCTTCCCCGCCTCAACCATGCTGTGCACCTCATCCGGCGCCATCGCCAGCGCATGTCGGATGGCGGACTCCGCTTCGTCATTCCGTCCCAGATTCGCGAGCCAGCCCGCGAGTCGAGACCAATCCCTGGCCTCGCCCGGTCCCCGGTCGAGCCGATCCCGGGTCAGGGCGATCGCGCGCTCGAGCGCCTCACGCATCCGCCCCTCGTGACTCGGCATCCGCCGACACGCGTTGCCCAGGTCGCCCCACGCGAATGCGTCCGCCGGGTTGAGCGCCACCGCCTTCTCGAACGCGGCGATGCTCTCCTCATACAGTCCGAGGAAGAACAGGGCCGTCCCCCGATTCCGGAACGCCATCGTGTGCGGGCGGATCTCGATCGAGCGGTCGAACGCGGCGAGCGACTGGTCGTAGCGCTCGAGCTGGTAGAACGCCGATCCGAGATTGCGGTGTCCGGTGGCATTGTCGGGAGTCAATTCAGTGACGCGACGCCATGGCCCGACCGCCTCAGCGTAGCGCCCGTGCCGGAACAGGATCAGTCCGAGCTCGTGATAAGCACGCCAATCGTCGGCACGCAGTGCGATCGCGCGCCGGCACGCTTGTTCCGCCTCCACGGCGCGGTTCGCCCCGTCCAGTGCGCGGGCGCGCGACACGTGAGCCTCGTAGAAGTCGGGCTTCACTGCGACCACCCGATCGAGCTCCCGAAGCGCCTCGTCGTTGCGCCCAGCCGCCGTGTGCAGCTCGCCCACCGCCAGCATGACATCTGGAAGCGAGGGATCGAGCTTCGCCGCCCGCTCGCACGACTGCGCCGCCCGTGATTCCCACACACGCTGCTTGGTCTCCCGGTATTTGTGAAGGCAGGCACGGGCCATCGTCGCATGCACAACCGCGGATTCGCCCTCGGTGGCGAGCAGGCCCCCGAGCAGCGCGATCGCTCCGTCGATGGACGCCTCGTGATCGAACCTTCGAAGATAGCCGAGCGCCTGGGCGTAGCGTTCCCGGGCGGCCGGGTCATGGGGCCGCGAGCGCCACGCCTCGTCCGTAGCGGAGGGCTTGAAGCCGAGCGCCGCGCGCACCGACGCGACCAGCCGGTCCTCGAGCTCGAAGGGCTGGAACGTCGATCCGTCGACATTCCCGCCGGCGACCTGAACGTCGCGCTCCGGGTCGATGAGCGCGAAGGTGATCCGTACGGCGCCGCCCACGAAGCGCGCGGTCGAGCGCAGGATGAGATTCGCGCCGACCCGACGCGCGAACGCCCGGGTGTCTTCATCGCCGATGGGCGTGCCTGCCACCACCACGTGGAGGCGCTCGGTGTGGGCGAGGGCGGCGCGGGCGGCCTCGGTGAGACCCTCGAGCACTCGACGGCGATCGTCTCCGATCTCGCCGTCGGCGGACGCGACGACGGGGAGCACGACCAGATACGTCTGCGTCCGGCCGGTGGCCGCGCGCCCGGCGAGGTCATCGCCTGCGACGATCGACGCGCTCCCGGTCGACCGTTGGGCCCCGGGCTCGCCGCCGTACGATGCAGACTCGATGAGGGGCGCGCGCAGCCGGAGGAGCGCGGCCATGAGTTCGCCGGCGTCCGCGTGACGTCCATCGGGTTCACGCGAGAGGGCTCGCATCACCACCGCGTCGACCGCCGAGTCCACCTCCGGGCGCAGGCGGCTGGGAGGCTCGACCACGCCATGGAGGATGGCGTAGCCGACGATCTCGGGTCGGTCACCCTGGAACGGGGTGGCGCCCGTCAGCGCCTCGTAGAGCACGACGCCGAGACCGTACACATCGCTGCGGCCGTCCACGGTGCCACCGCTCAGCGTCTCAGGCGCCATGTAGGCCGGCGTCCCCACGATGTGCCCGGTCGTGCTCTTCGACTGCCCCGCGACGCTCGCCAGCCCGAAGTCGAGGACGTAGACGTCGCCGTTCCCCGTCAGCATGATATTGCGGGGCGTCACGTCGCGGTGGATGACGCCGCGGGCGTGCGCGTAGCCGAGCGCATCGGCGACCGACGCGGCGACGCGCAGCACTTCGTCGATCGGCTGCAATCTCCTGGCCACGAATCGCGCGAGCGTCTCGCCTTCGACCAGCTTCATGACGAGAAATGCCGTCTCACCACTCTCGCCCGCGTCGTAGACGGGCACGATCGACGGATGCTCGAGAAGTGCCGCGATCTCGGCCTCGCGCCGGAAACGGCGCCGTGACACAGGATCGCTGGCGATCGTCTCGTCGAGCAGCTTGATGGCCACCGTTCGACCGAGCAGGTCGTCGCGCGCCTTCCAGACCGTGGCCATCCCTCCCCGGCCCAGTGGCTCGAGGATGTGGTAACGGCTGATGGTCCGACCGATCATGGCACGACCTCGAGGCGGAGGGTGCGCCGGCGGCAACCGCTGTGGTGCGGTCTGCGCCTTCTGGCTCCTGCGTTGGCCAGGGGGGTGCGGTCGAAGGAGGGCAGGGTTGCTCGGCCGAAAACG
>JBGPXY010000006.1:0-36024 GCA_041492985.1 Candidatus Eiseniibacteriota bacterium | reverse complement strand
GACGCCGATCGCCCAGACCTGCGTATCGCTGTAGCGATAGACGTGACCGGGGACGAACGCTCCGTCGGGCCCGACATGGACGGGATAGTAGAGATACTCCTCGGTGATGCAGTCCGCGACCGTGCCCTTGTTCAGCCCGACGCCGTCCACGATCGCGCTCCACGGGGTCACGTCCAGCACACCGTCGTCGTTGGTGTCGAGATCCTGGCCGAGCGCGCCGGTGAAGCCGCTCACCAGCAGGTGGGTGACGTTGTCGCTGTTCTCGAAGACCAGAGCCACGGCGCCGTCGTAGCCGGTCAGGACCGGCGTGGTGGCGCTGTTGCGCAGACAGAGCAATCCATCCGCCTGGATCGAGAAGGTCCCCAGGTCGACGACGCATTCGATGGCGCCGCACGTCGGCGCGGTCGAGGCGTCGCCGATGACGATGTAGGTCAGCCCCGCGAGGCTTGCGCCCGGGCTGCCCTTCAGCTCGAAGTACTCATCCGTGTCGGTGCCGGTGTGGTCGGTGCGGATCTCGTTGAGCTTGATCTGCGCCGATGCGCTGCCTGCCAACAGGGCGAGGCCCAGCGGCAGGAGCGCGGCGATGAACCGCCGAGCGATGGTGGTCATGAGCTTCACGTCCTTTCCACGAGCGGGCTCATGGCCGGCGCGGCGTGCAGGCACTGCACGTGAGCGAAGGGACCCGCGAGCCTCGCGAAATCCGGGAACGCCATGCGGATGACCTCGTGATGGTTGCCCGCCTGGAATGCGATGTGGTCCTGCTCGACGAAGCAGGCATCCAGGCAAGCCGGCACGACGTAGAGGTTTCCGAACGGCGGCATGGCGCCGATCTCGCAATCGGGGAACATCCGCTGGATCTCACCTTCATTGGCGAGCACCAGGTCCTTGTGTCCGGTGATCCGGCCGAGGACCGCGAGGTCCACGTGGGACGACGCGGGCACGATCGCCATGAGGTACCGATCGCGCCCCGAGCGCACCAGCACGACCTTGGCGAGCTGGCGGCCCCGCAGGTGCGACGTCTGGGCCACTTCCTGGGCCGTGAACGCTTCACGGTGAGGGAACAGCTCGTACTCGACTCGACTTCTCACCAGCAGCGCGAGCAGCCGACTGTTGACCGCCATGATCCACCTCCTGCCCGCCAGCTGCGGGCTTCGGATCGGGCGTGCGTGCAGGGCCCAGCGATCGCGGACTCCGACGGATGTCGCGCGCCCGACGCCAGGCGTCGTCGGCTGCAACAAGCGCGCCGCGCGCCGGCGATCCGCGGCACCGCCCCCACGCGATTGCACGGGTGCACCTTGTAGCCGGGCGAGCAACCGCACCGTACGGACGTGCCCCGGAGGCGACCTGCCACCCCTGTCGCTCTCGCCTGTCAAAAAGGCCACTTTCGACACGCCGAGGGTGCCGTGAGTGCGATGCGGGCGGCCGAACCGGCACGGTTGGCAGGGCCGATGACTCACGGGGCGCTGCGGTTGAGACGTCCGCCCGCCCGCCGCCCGGTTGCCGCATCCGGTCGGCACGGAGAATGCCCTCACGTCTCGCGGCCGATGCGGCCACGCCACTCGAACGACGTGGCCGGGGAGATCGGACCCCTGGTGCGGAGTGGCGATGGACGATCGAGGACGGCGTCACCGGATGGCGGGTCGGAACCGCGAGCCGGCCGCACGACGTCGAGTGAGCATCATCCTGCTGTTCGCTTGTCTCGCGACATGCGCGGGCGCGATCGTGAGCCCGGCGGCCGCGGTGTCATTCCAGGTGCAGGGTCTCTTCCAATTCGGCCCGGCTCACCTGGCGGTCGCGTTCACCGACAGCGTGAACGGCGCGGAAGCGCTCGTCGCCGCCCATTACACCCTCACCCCTCAGGGCGGCGCTCCGGCGATCACCATCCAGCAGGTGAGCCTTCAGGAGAACCAGCGGACGGTCGTCCTCACCACCACCGCGACGCTTCCCCCGGCGGCGGCCTACTCGGTCGCCGTCTCCGGCATCACCAGCCGGCACGGCGCTCCCCTCGAGGTCGGAGGACCCACCTCGTTCACCACCGTCGTCGAGACCGTCACCGGCATCGCCGCAGTGCATGCCGACGTCAACAACCTGATCGGCCAGAGCGTCACGGTGATCGGGCAGGTCTACCTCACGGCATCGAGCAGCGGCGGCACGCCGAGCGGCTACATCCAGGACGGCACCGGACGCGGGCTCAATCTGTTCGGGAACCCCCTGCAGCCGGTGACCGACGTGCTCGGTAGCGTGGTGGAGGTGACGGGCACCGTCGCGCTGTTCTCCAGCACCACCGTCGAGCTGACCCCGTACACCGCGATCGGGATCGCGAGCGGGATGCCACATCTCGCGCCCCGCGTGCTGACGGTGGCGCAGGCCAGCTCCTCGCAGTGGGAGGGAACCTACATCCAGACCACCGCGACGCTCACGGGTCCGCCCGCGGCCTCGGGCGCTGCCAACTACACCTATCCCGCGCAGGGTGGTGGAACGCCGCTCACCTTCCGCGTGCGCAACGCCACCGGCATCGACCCCGCCGGCTTCACGACCGGAGACGTGGTGACCGGCGCCGGCGCCGGCACGAAGTTCCTGACCACCTGGCAGATCACGGTGGGGAACGCGGCCGACTTCTACAAGGGCGGCGGCGGAAGTGACATCACGCCCCCGGCGCTCGTCTCGGCCGCGGGGAACGGTGGCGGGACGACCGTCACCGTCGAGTTCAGCGAACCGCTGGGCGCGGGAGCGACGACGGCCGCCAACTATTCCGTCTATCCCACCGCGAATCCGGGCGCGCCGGTCGCGGTCACCGCGACCACCGTGAACCTGGCGACCGTCACCCTGACCCTCGCCGCGTCGCTTCAGTCCGGAGTCGCGTACACGGTGGCGGTGAGCAACGTGCAGGACGTCGCGGGCAATACCATCCCCGCAGCCTCCACCATCGGCTTCACCTCCACCGTGCCCGCGGCGTTCCAGGTGACGGGCGTGTTCCAGTTCGGCGCGGACTACGTGGGCGTGGGGTTCAGCAAGAAGGTGAACGCCGCCCAGGCGATCCAGAGCGCGAACTACGCGTTCACCCCATCCCTCTCGATCAGCGGCGTCACCCTGCAGGAGAACGGGCAGACCGTGATCCTGCATGCCACCGCGGCGCTCCCTTCGGCGTCGTCGTACTCGGCCACCGTGAGCGGGATCACCAGCGCCACCGGCGAGCCGCTGGCGAGCAACGGGCCGTTCGATTTCCAGACCGCGAACGGGACGGTGGTGAACATCGCCACCATCCAGGCCGACCCTTCCACATGGAATGCCCAGACGGTCACGGTGATCGGGCAGACCTTCGTCCCGGTCGGCAGCCGCGGTGGCACGCCCAGCGGCTACATCCAGGACGGCTCGGGTCACGGCATCAATGTGTTCGGGGGCTCCGCCCAGGCGGCGGTGAACGCGCTGGGGACCGTCGCCCGGGTGACCGGCACGGTGCAGCTCTACTTCACCACCACCGAGATCACCGGATACACGGCGACGGCGATCGCCACCGGACAGCCCCGCCTGGGGGCCCGCGTCCTCACGGCCGGGCAGGCCAACGCCTCGCAGTGGGAGGGCAGCTACATCGAGACCACCGCCGACCTCACCGCGATCACAGCCTCAGGGGCGAGCAACTACAACTACGACGCCACCGACGGCGGGGCGAACATCACCTTCCGCGTCGGCAACGGCCTCGGCATCCCACCCACGCAGTTCTCGGTGGGGGATCGGGTCACCGGGCGCGGCGCCGGCGGAGCGTTCCAGGCCACCTTCCAGATCAACGTCGGGAACACGGATGACATCGCCCTGGCCGGCGGCGGCGGGCCCGACATCACGCCGCCGACACTCGCGAGCGCGAGCGGTTCCACCGGCTCCGCGATCGTGACCGCGTTGTTCTCCGAGCCGGTGCGCCCCGCCGAGGCGAATGTCGCGTCGAACTATTCGGTCTATCCGGCCGGCGATCCGTCGGCGCCGATCGCCGTGGCGAGCGCGCTGCTCGCCAGCGGCGGCCGCTCGGTCGGTCTCACCCTGGCCGCCCCGCTCCAGCCGGCCACCGTGTACGCCCTCACGGCCACGAACATCACCGACCTCGCCGGCAACACGATGCTCCCCGGGGCGCTGGTCACGTTCACGCCCGAGCAGCCGCCGGCGAACCGCGCCCGGCTCGCGGGCGTGGGAGGGGTCCCGTTCCCGGCGGTGACGCTGGTGCGCCGGATGTCGGGCCTGGGTGAGGTGTTCCGATTCGAGATCTCGGGTCCGCCCGACGCGAAGGCGGCCTGCCGGATCTTCGACCTCCAGGGGCGGCTGGTGCGCGTGCTGTTCGACGCGAAGCTCACCGGCACCGGGCGCCGCGCGCTCGCCTGGGACGGACGCGACGAATCGTTCGAGTCGGTCCCTGCCGGCGCCTACATCTGCCACCTCTCTGTCACCGACCTGGCGGGTCAGGGGAGTGAGACGCACGCGCCGATCGTGGTGTCGGCGCGACTCGATCGGGGGACGCCATGAACCCGCGGAACCGGAGGTGGGGGCGGTTGGCCCTGGTCGTCGCGATCCTCCTGGGCGGGCCGCGACCGGCGCGGTCGGCCTTCGACGACATCGAGGTGTCGCCGCGGGCCCGGGCGCTGGGAGGCTCGTTCACCGCCCAGCTCGCCGACGAGTTCGCGCCATTCCACAATCCCGCCTCGCTGGCGTGGCTCGAGCGCGTGGGCGGAGCGGCCTCGTACGTGCGGCCGTTCGGGTACGACTACCTTGCGCAGAGCGCGGTGGCCGCGGGCGTGCCCCTACCCCGTCATCTGGGCGCTCTCGCGCTGGGCGTGCGCCACTTCGGCGTGACCTGGCTCGGCGAGAGCCTCACCGGCGAGACCACCGTGGCGCTCGCGCACGGATTCCACCTGCTGCGCGACCGCCAGAGCGAGGTGGCCGTGGGCTGGGTGCTCGACGTCTACTCGCTCGACTACGGCACCTCCGTCACCGGGATCGATCCGGGGACCGCCAGCGGGTTCGGGCTGGGCGTCGGCGCGACCGCGGTCGTGCGCGACCGCACGCGCGTGGGCTTCCAGGTGGTCAATCTCAACAACCCCGCCATCGGTGACCGCGACCGCGAGGACCTGAGGCGGGGGATCTCGATCGGCGTCTCCTACGCGCCGTACCCCGGGGTCGAGACGGTGCTCGACATCACGGACGAGCTGGGGCGCGCGATCCAGTACCGGGGCGGCGCCGAGTTCTCCGTCAGCGACCTCGTGTGGCTCCGGGCCGGGCTGCGGACCGATCCCAACATCTTCAGCGCCGGCCTCGGACTGCGTCGCGCGGGGCTCGGCTTCGACTACGGATTCTCCACCGGCGGCGTCCTGGGCGACACGCACGAGTTCGGGATCCGCTACCGGTTCCCGGGGGTGGAGTAGGAGGACATGATGCGGGCGTTGTGCGTGCTCGGCCTGGCCGCGGCGATGGCGCTGGCGGCGCCGGCGGCCGCGCAGCCCGCACCGGCGAAGGACTCCCTGGGCGGAGCCATCTCCACGGGCGCCCCGCTCCTGGACATCAACCGCGCCACGCCGGAGGAGATCCGCGCGCTGCCGATCCCGCCTGAGGTCGCCGACGCGATCGTGGACTACCGCACGTACGTTGCGCGGTTCGCGAGCCTGTTCGAGCTGCTCTCGGTGAAGGGGATGACGCCGGCGCTGCTGCAGGGGCTGCGGCCGCTGGTCGCCACCACGCCGGTGTTCGAAAGCGCCCGGCTCGAGCAGGAGGAGGAGGAGCGCCGCGCCGACGAGCTGAACAACGTCGTGCAACGTCTGCTGTCGGAGGAAGGCGCGAGCGAGGGACTGGTGGACGACTACGTGGACCAGATCAAGGATCCGCGCAACGTCAATCGGCTCGACTATTTCGATCTGGTCTCGTTCCAGAACGTCTCGCTGGTGGACGCAGTCGCCGTGCTCAAGGAGCGCCGTGCGGCCGGGACCATCGAGAATGCGCGCCAGCTCCGCGCGGCGCCGGGCCTCAGCTATTGGGGATTCCGGAACCTGCGCGACTTCATCCGCTACGAGGACCCCGCGCTGCGCTGGGGGCAGCCCTCCGCCGATTACCAGGTCCGCGTCTACGACACCCCCTACATGCTCGACGACGCGGACATCCTGAACGAGAACATCATCGGCGACACGCAGGGTCTGACGGCGACGCAGAAGGCCGTCTTCCGCAGCTACGACCTCAACACCTACGCCGGGCGTCTCGACCTCGACGCGGGCGATCCCTATCTCACCCACAAGCTCCGGGTGCGGGAGGGCCGAAATCTGAGAGGCGGCCTGCTGACGCACCGCAACCTGGGCGAGAGCCGGTGGGACGAGACCGCCAAATGGTTTTTCTCGATCGAGGATCTCCCCGCGCGCGACACGCGTCTCGGTCCGCTGCGGCTCCACAATCTGGTGGTCGGCCACTACACCCTCGCCTTCGGCCAGGGGCTGGTCATGGACGCCAGTGACTTCTACATGGCGCGCCGCACCGGGTACGGCTATTCCGTGCGTGCGGTGGGGCTGCGGGGCGATCTCTCGCGCAGCGAGGAGTACGCGCTGCGCGGGGCGGCCGCCGAGTGGAGCCTGGGCCGTCTGCGCGCCACATCGTTCTACTCGCGCGATGACAAGGACGCGGTGCTCAACCCCGACGGCTCGTTCAACCGTTACATCCGCATGGTGCCCCGCCTCTCGGACGACCTGCTGACCGGCATCCGCGACGACATCGCGACCGGCGTGTTCGCGGGGCGCGGCGATACCAGTGCGTTCCTGCCCATGCGCGACGTCATGGACGAGCGCGTCTACGGCACGAACGTGAAGCTGGAGATCGCCCCCGGCGCCTGGTTGGGCATGACCGGCATGGAGATCCACACGCGCAACCGGCGCTTCGATTCACCGATCGCCGATCGCTGGAACCCGCAACCCACGACCCTGGTGATCGACCCGGGCCGCCTCGAGGATCGTGACGCCGAGATCGGCGCGGGCTATGACTCGCGCGAGCTGGGCGAGTACCGGCGGATCTGGGGCGCCGAGGGCCAGGGGGTCTGGCGCAACGTCGCGCTGGCCGGCGAGTACGCGAAGCTCGACACCGCGCGCAGCGGCCCGTCCTGGCTGCCCCTGCTCTCGCATGGCCCCCAGGCCTTCGTCGGCCACGCCTACCTCCAGTACGAGAGCCTCAACCTGCTCGCCCTCTACCGGGACTACGACCTGGGGTACGACGACCCCTACGACCGGTCGTTCTCGGAGGACGCGCGCTTCGAGCAGACCATCCTCGACGGGAACGCGTACCGGCTGAAGAATCCGTACTGGGCCGAGCTATCGCGCTTCGTCCCGCAGCCCAAGGCGGAGCGCGGGTGGTACTTCACCACACGCTATCAGGTGAATCGGCAGCTCACCCTCACGAGCCTCGAGTACGACACCTGGACACGCAAGGCGGACGGCGCCGACCTGTGGCGGATCGCCGTGCGCGGCGAGTACCGGCCGATCTTCCCGGTCCGGCTGCGCGTGCGGCACGCGATCTCGAGCCGTCATGGCGACCGGCCCGACGACATCCGCAACTATAACGCGTGGGACTCGCGCTTCGAGCTGCTCGCGAACCTGTCGGGCTACGACCAGCTGCGGTTCCTGTACTCCACCTCGAACGTGCGCTTCGCGGCGCGCGGACGCCTGAGCGGCCCGGCGTCCGGCGGCGACGTCCAGGACGACACGACCGCGGTGCGTGGCGCGCCGGGGCGGGCGCTTCAGGGCGTGCTCACGCACAACTTCAACAACTATCTCTCCGCCACGCTGTCGACCGAGGTGTACGACGGTTTCCTCTACAACTACGAGGACAACGAGTTCGTGGTCGTGGACGGCAAGGGATTCCGGAGCTGGTTCCTGCTCCGAAGCCGGCTGTCCGACCGACTGTCGTGGCGACTCAAGTGGACGAGCGATCACTCCCTGGCGCGCACCTTCGTGGACATCCGGAATTACGGGAACCTGGTGCCGCCGACCCCGGACGCGACCGACGCGCGGGGCGATCGGAGCTCGTTCCGACTGCAACTGGACTGCTCGCTCTAGGCCGACCGCCCGGGCGTGAAGGAGGACCGATGATCCGGCGCGCGATGACGACCCTCATATCCCTGGCCCTGGTGGCGGGGACCGCGCACGGCGCGTCCTTCCTCGACCGCACGTGGGGCTCACCCGAAGCCGGACTCTCGGCGCGCTCGCGGGCGCTGGGCGGGGCGGGCGTGGCCCTGGCGAACGGCGCCTATAGCCTGGCCGACAATCCGGCGGCGCTTCTGCTGGCTCGGGGCTCGCGATTCCAGATCGCGACCGGACTCACGCGGGCGAGCGAGAACCGTTTCGTGCCGCTGTTCGATACCTTCGACTCCTACGTGGACGAGGCGGCGATCGCGATCAACGACCACGGCTACGGATCCTGCACCGGCGGGCTCGCCTGGGACGCCGACCGATGGCGGGGATTGATGCTCGCCGCCGGCGTGCTCGACCGCTCGGATCCGCGCTACGACTACTACGACGAGCGCCGCACCACCGCGACCACCGACCAGATCGTCTCCGAACGGTTCATCCGCACGCGCGGGGTGCTGCGGTCGGCCTCGTTCGGCGCCGCGCTGCCGGTGATCGGAGGTGCGGGGGTCGGCGTGGCGCTGCACCGCTACTTCGGCACCCTCGAGGACCGGGACGCCCTGGTGGCTCGGGCCGCCGGCGTGAGCGGCTACGTCACGGAACTCACACGCCGACTCACCGGCACCTCGGTCTCGCTGGGGGCCTCATGGCGCGCGAACGACCGGATCGATCTGGGTCTCTCGTACGAGACGGCGCCGCGGCTGCACGACGACTACACCACGTGGCAGGACGATTCGGTGGTGTCGGCGCCACCGTCGAACGTGGACGTGCGGCTGCCGTCGCGCCTGATCATCGGCGGCGCCTACCGCCCGCGGAACGCGTTCCGCACCACCTTCGCGGTGGACGCGGTGTACACGCCCTGGTCCGAGCTGGAGGATCCCCTCGCCGCGGGCGGCGCCTGGTTCGACACCTGGGACGTGCGCTTCGGGCTCGAACACCTCTACTACAACTCGCTCCCGGGTCGGATCGGATTCCGGTACGAGCGCTCGTACGCGATGCGCGAGGCGGACCGTGCCACGTTCACCTTCGGGGTCGGCTACCGCAGCGGGCGCCTCGGTCTCGACCTCTCGGGAGAGGTCGGCAAGCGCGACAGCCGCCAGGATCCGCTCTGGCCGCGCGCCGAGCAGGGGCCGGCGGTCGGGACGGGCCGTGACCGGGTCGAGGACACGCGCGTCCGCTTGTTCCTCGGCGCGGATATCGGGTTCTAGGAGGATGGTCCATGCGCGTGGTCGGGGGTGCGGCATCCGCGGTCACGCGGATCGGCGTCGCACTGGCGCTGTCGGTCGCGCTGGGTTGCTCGTCGCCCAACCCGCTCTCGGTCCCGGATCCCACGGAGGTCCAGATGCAGGGTGACGCCGTCATCTGGACCACCACGTCGCCCGCGATGGGAAGCGTGCGCTACGGGATCAGCTCCGGGCGTTACAGGCGGGTCGCGTACCCGGCAGATGCGCAGCGCGCCGATCGGACGTACAGCCGCGCGCACCGCGTGCGGCTCCTGGGCGCGACGACCGGCGACACCGTCTACCTCCAGGTCTTGAACCTGGCGCAGACCGGAGCGACGGCGACCAGCTCCGAGTTCCGCTTCGCCATCGCCGCCGGGGTCGTGCACCCGGCGCTCCTCACCTGGACGATGATCGACGTGGGATTCGGTGATTCGCACCTGCTCACCATGCCCGGCACCGGCCGGCGGATCCTCATCGACGCCGGGGAGCGGCGCGACTGGCCCAACGTGGATCGGTTCCTGCGCTCCGCGCAGGTGACGCGTCTCGACGCGGTGATGGCCACCCACATCCACGAGGACCATATCGGCGGCATGGTGGGGGAGGGCGGCTCGCTCGACGACGGCGTGCTCGGCGCGTGGGACGTCGGCGTGTTCCTCGAGGGCCCGGACCACTCGGCGAGCCGCACCGCCTACGACGAGCTTCTCGCCACCCTGACGGCTCACGCGATCCCCCGCGCGGTCGTACGGGTGGGCGAGACGGAGACGACCAATCCGGCGCTGGCCTGGGATCCGTCGGTCGGCGTCGAAGTGCTCAACGCCGGTAGCGGCCGCACGATCGGCGGCGAGACCGAGAGCGACTGGATCAACAACGACTCGGTGGTCCTGCGCGTGAGCTATGGGGCAGTGGACCTCGTGTTCGGCGGCGATGCCGAGAGTCCGGTGCAGACACGGATCCTCGCCCGTCATCCGCAGGGCCTCGAGAGCGAGGTGCTGAAGGTGCACCACCATGGCGTGGCCGACGCGAGCGAGCCGGCCTATCTCGGCACGGTGAACCCGCGTGTCGGCCTCATCCCGATCACGAGCTACGAATCGAGCGCCGGGACCCTTCCCTCGGGCATCGTGCTCGACCGGCTGCACCAGCGCCTCGTCGACGTCTACGCGTCGGACCGGGCGGAGCCGCTGGGCCTGGACCTCAGCGGCGATGCCGGCATCAACGTCACGGTGGTGACCGACGGTACGGGCTACGAGGTGATGATCGCGCCGTCGCAGAGTCAGCACTGGCCGGGTGGGGACTGGTCGCTCGCCGCCGGGGCCGTACGTCCACCGGTCTTTGCGCCGAGGAATCGAAGCGCCGCGACCTCTGGGGGCCTCCGATGAGCCGTCACACGCTGCCCGCACTCGCGGCATTGGCGCTGCTCGTCGCGGCCCCGGCTCCCGCCGCGCCGCCGGCGCCGGATCGCCCGGTCACACTCGAGGTGCTGTTCACGAGCGATGTGCACGGACACATCGACCGCGGTCCGGCGACGTTCCTGAGTCCCGAGTTCCCTCCGCCGCTGGGCGGAGGCGCTTCGGCCGCGACCTACATCGGACGCGTGCGCGCCGAGGCGGCGCGCGACGGCCGGCGTGTGCTGCTGTTCGACTCGGGCGATCTGTTCCAGGGGACGCCGCTCGGGGCCTCGTCGAAGGGCGGTGCGATCGTCGACTGGATGAGCCGGATGGGTTACGACGCGGCGACCCTGGGCAACCACGACTTCGATCTCGGGCGCGACAACACCGAGCGGCTCGCGCGCATGGCCGCCTTCCCGATGCTGGTGGCGAACCTGTACGAGCGCGCGACCGGCGCCCGCGTTCCCTGGGTGCGCGACCAGCTCCTCATCGAGGCGGACGGGATCCACATCGCGGTGCTCGGGTACATCACCGAATCCACCGTGAACATGGCGTTCGAGAAGAACATCGCCGGGCTCGAGTTCCGCCCGGTGGGCGAGCAGATCCAGGCGGATGTGGACGGAGTCCGCGCGGCCGGGGCCGACCTCGTATTCGTGCTGCTGCACCACGGATTGCCCTATCGGCTCGAGATCGAGACCGAGTACCGGCGGATGCTGGACCGCGAGGCGCGCGGCGAGCTGCGGCACTTCGGCATGGACGCCATGGAGCTGGCGCACACCGTGCACGGTGTCGACATGATCCTCTCCGGGCACACGCACCAGGGCTACGACCGGCCGTGGGAGGACCCACGCACCCACACGCTGGTGGTCGAACCCTATGCCAACGGTTCGAGCCTCGGGCACCTGACGCTCACCATCGACCGGGCCACGCGCTCGCTCATCGGCTACCAGACCCATTTCGATCGCGGCGCGCTGCTCACGCTCCTCGAAGACGAGGTGTGGCCCGACCCGAGCGAGCAGGCGCTGCTGGGAGCAGAGGTGGCCGAAGCCGAGCAGGGGCTGCAGGTCGAGGTGGGGCGCACACGGGTCGCGCTCATGCGCGGCGCGGCGGACGACGCGCTCATGGGATTCGTCATGGCCGACGCCTTCCGCGCCGAGCTGGAGGCCGACTTCGCCATCCAGAACACCGGTGGGGTGCGCGCCGACATCCCCGTGGGGCCCATCACCGAGCGCGACCTGCTGGCCGTGACACCGTTCGGCAACCAGATGGTCCTGGCGCAGATCCCCGGCGCGATCCTGCGGGGCCTGATCGAGGAC
The DNA here is from genome assembly GCA_041492985.1 of Candidatus Eiseniibacteriota bacterium. GTDB lineage: Bacteria > Eisenbacteria > RBG-16-71-46 > RBG-16-71-46 > RBG-16-71-46 > WS-11. The sequence goes on along the minus strand of JBGPXY010000006.1, from coordinate 23,965 downwards.
CGGCTGGCCGGTCGCGGCGGAGGGCTGTTCATCTCGGGCGGGCGCGTGCGTTACGACCCCGCGCGCCCCGACGGCGAGCGTCTGGTCGACTTCACGATCGCGGGCGCCCCCGTGGATACGACGCGCGTCTATCGCGTGGCGATGACCGACTACCTGGCCGAGGGGAACAGCGGCCTCACCCGCCTCACCTTCCTGCCGCAGGAGGCGTTCCTGCCCGCCGGCTTCTCGGACCGGCAGGTGCTGTCGCGCTACATCCGGCGGGTCGGGGTGTTGGAGCCGAAGAACGACGGACGCTGGGCCCGTGTGCCCCGTTGACCGCCGACGTCGGTCGGCCGGGCGACTGCGCCCGGGGAGTGCCGACGCTTCGGCGATCGTACGTTCGGGAACGACGTGACTCAGCACGCGAGGCCGGCTCACTTGCGACATCGCCGCAATACCGCCATCCTGTCGGGTGAGGTGAACACCTTGGACTCCCCTGAGGCCCGTGTGGATACCCGACCCGATCCCCGGATCAGACCCGCCGTCACCGGCTCGCCGGCGCCGGCACTGATCGGGCGTCTCGATGCGGACCAGATCCGACCGATCCTCCCGCATCTCATCGATTCCCTGAGCGACGCGGTCGTGGTGGTGGACCGGAATCACCGGGTGATCGCGGCCAACCGGCGCTACGTCGAGTGCTTCGGGATCCGCCAGGAGGACGTGGTCGGCAAGCTCTGCACCGACGCGCTGCACTGCCCCGAGGCGATCGGCGGCGGCGATTCTACCGGGTGCGCGGCGTGCGAGACCTTCGAGCGCAAGGGTGTGACCCGGCGCATCCGTAATCTGCCCGACGCGACCGGCGCGCTGCGGCGCTGGGAAGCCACGTTCAACCCGGTGCTCGACGAGCGCGGGGAGGTCAGCCACGTGGTCGAGGTCTGGCGCGACATCACGGTGCGCAGCCAGCTCGAAGCACAGCTCGGTCACAGCGAACGGCTGGCCGCGCTGGGCACGCTGGCGGCCGGCGTGGGGCACGAGATCAACAATCCCCTCTCGACCGTGATGGCGGGCGTGGGGAGCCTGGAGCGCTGGCTCACCCGCCAGGAGTTCGGTGACGCGAACGTCGCCGAGGCGGCGCAGGTGCTCGCGCTGCTCGAGGGCGCCATCACGCGCTGTCGCGAGACCACCGACAAGCTCATGCTGCTCGCGCAGCCCTATTCGATGGCCCCCGGCTGGGTGGATCTGAACCAGGTCGTGCTCGACACGCTGTCGCTGCTCCGCTACCAGATCCGCAAGCAGCAGATCGACACGGTCGAGGAGCTGGATCCGGCGCTGCCGAGCATCTGGGCGATCGATTCCGCGATCCGTGGGGTGTGCATGAATCTGATCATGAACGCGGTGCATGCCATGCCGGACCGCGGCCGGCTCGAGCTGCGCACCGGGCGCGATGGACCCGGCGTGCAGTTGCAGATCACCGACACCGGCGGCGGCATCGCGCCCGAGCATATCGACCGCATCTGGGACGCCTTCTTCACCACCAAGGCGGCGGGAGAGGGGACCGGACTCGGGCTTTCGATCACCCAGCGCATCGTGACGCGCCACGGCGGCTCCATCCGCGTGGAGAGCCTCCTCGGCCAGGGGGCCCGTTTCATCGTCGAGCTGCCCATCGAGGGGCCGGGAGGTCTGGGTGTCTGAGACGCTGTTGCTGCTGGTCGACGACGAGGAACCGTTCCGCCAGCTGGTGAGCAAGGAGCTGGCGCGGGCGGGCTACGTGGTCGAGACCGCCGGCACGCTGGAGGAGGCGCGCCAGCAGCTGGCGAAGCGGGCCTACCACCTGGTGCTCCTGGACGTCCGGCTCCCCGACGGCAGCGGGCTCGACCTGCTCGGCGAGATCAAGGAGATCTCGCCCACCACCGCGGTCATCATGCTCACCGCCTACGGCACGGTGCAGGAGGCCATCCGCGCCATGAAGGACGGCGCGCACGACTTCCTCACCAAGCCCTGCAAGCTGGGTGAGCTCGAGGCCGTGCTCGAGAAGGCGATGCAGCGCCAGAGCCTCGAGCGCGGCAACGTGGCCCTGCAGCGCGACGTCGAGCGGCTGCAGCCCAGCGAGCACTTCATCGGCGCCTCGCGGCAGATCCGCGACCTGCTCAAGCTCGTGACGCGCGTGGCGGGCACCGATTCCACCGTCCTCATCCGCGGCGACAGCGGGGTGGGCAAGGAACTGGTCGCGCGCGCCGTCCATCGGAACAGCCGTCGCAACCGGCAGCCCTTCGTGGTCGTGGACTGCGCCTCGCTGCACGAGAACCTGCTCCAGAGCGAGCTGTTCGGTCACGAGAAGGGCGCCTACACCGGGGCGATCCGGCTCAAGCACGGGCTGTTCGAGGTCGCGGACCGCGGGACCATCTTCCTCGACGAGATCGCCGAGATCACCCCGCCACTTCAAGTGAAGCTGCTCCGCGTTCTCGAGACCGGCACGTTCCGCCGGGTGGGCGGCACGGCCGACATCAAGGTGGACGTGCGCGTGATCGCCGCCACCAATCGCTCGCTCGAGACGATGATGAAAGACGGTCACTTCCGCGAGGACCTCTACTACCGGCTCAACGTGTTCTCGCTCAACATCCCGCCGCTGCGCGAGCGCCGCGAGGACATCCCGCTGCTGGTCGAACACTTCATCCGCAACTCGGCCATCGTGCCCAAGCGCACCGTGCAGATCACCCCCGAGGCCATGGAGGTGCTGCGGCGCTACCCCTGGCCCGGCAACGTGCGCGAGCTGCAGAACGTCATCGAGCGGGCCCTGATCCTGTGCGATGAGGGCGTGCTCGATCCGGAACACCTGCCGATGGGCGTGCGGCTGACGCCGCAATTCGGACAGTCGCAGGAGTCCGACCGTCTGCCGACGCTCGAGGACGTCGAGCGCCGCTACATCCGCCGCGTGCTCGAGGAGTGCAAGGGCCATCGGCAGAAGGCGGCTGCCATCCTGGGGATCAGCGAGCGGAATCTCTACCGCAAGCTGAAGGAGCTGGAGCAGACCCAGGGCTCATGACGCCCCGGCGGTCCCGGTGCCGCCGCCGCTCACGATTTGTCGCATCGCACTGACAGGGCGACAGGCGCGATCGCGCCATCGTCACACCGAAGCGCCCGCGGCCCCATTGCACGCTAACGACTTGGGCTGCCGCGCCCATCCCGCCGCCCGAAGGCACGGGCGTTGCTCCCCCGTCATTGTGGGCGGCGTTCCGCGGGCATCCCCCGCGGCCGCCCCACGGCGCGCCGCGGCGGTCGAGGCGCGTCGCGCGCCCGGGCGGGCGCTCGTCCCCGCGGTACCAGATCGGCGGGGAGCTGGTCGCGCCGGGCCGTACGGTCGCCGACGCAGAGGAGGAGCCGGATGCCCCGGGTCGTGGTCCACGCGTCGGCCGCCCCCGCCGATCATCCGGTCCTCTCCCAGCTGGAGGCGGAGGGCTTCGAGTTGGTCACGTGTCCCGACGCCCGCACCCTGATCGAGGAAGTGATGCAGAGGGTGCCGGACGCGTTGATCTACGCGCTGCCGGCGGACTGCCGGGAGGACCTGGGCGTGCTGCGGCTGATGCGTCGCGCCGCCCCCAACGTCCCGCTCGTGCTGCTGGCGACCGAGGATTCGCTCGAGACGCGGCGGACGACCCAGGCGCTGCGCCCCATCTATTACGCCGTGTGCCCGATCGACGGCGCCGAGCTGTGCCAGGTCATGCGCAATGCGGTCGCTCGTCGCGGCCGCGTCTACTGAGCACGCGACTCAAGGCTGCGGCGTGGTCCGCGACATCACGCGGATGTAGGCCACCAGATCCTTGATCTGTGTCGGCGAGAGCGTGAAGGTCCACGCGGGCATGAAGATCGACTTGCCCACGTGGCCGCCACCCAGCGCCACCGTGACGTACAGCTCCCGGTCCGTCTTGGGCGCGAAGTAGGTGCTGTCGGTGAGATTGCGCGGCCGGATGTTGTGCTTGATCCGCAGTGCCTCGGCGGTGAACCCGTCGCCTTTCCCGTACGGGCCGTGGCAAGCCGAGCAGTAGTAGATGAACAGCCGCCGGCCCTCGCCAGGGGCTCCCGGCGGGGCCGCGAGGTACTTGGCGATCGTCGCCGAGGGCGTGCCGGGCGAGAGGTCGGGCAGCATCATGACGTAGTCGGCGATGCTGTCGATCAGCGCCGCCTCCAGCTTCTCGCCCCAGGCCGGCATCAGGTTGGAACGACCGGTGTGCGCGCCGCCACGGGCGATGACATTGCGCACCTGGGTGCGGCCCATCTGGTCCAGCCGTGCGCGGTCGGCGAGTCGCGCGGGCGCCATCACGCCGTGCGCCTGAAGACCCGGCGCCAGCGGCCCGTCCCCGGCGCCGTGGTCGCCGTGGCACATGGCGCAATAGGCGAGGAAGCCCTGCTCACCATGCTGATTGACGGCCACGTTCGGCGCCGCGGTCACGCTGTCGGCGGACGTGGCCACCTGATCCGATGACTTCCCGGCGCCGCAGGAGAGCGCGAACGCGGCCAGTCCCGCGGCCAGGAGAACGATGGCGAGTGTGCGGACCCGGTGTTTCATCGGCTGCGGACCCCCTCTAGGAGCCTCGCGCCCAGTGGCGTCGCGAAGCTCGCCGAACGACAGAACGCCGCACCATCCCCCAGCGGCCGTGCGCGGGTAGGTGTAACCCACGTGGCCGATCGCGCACAAGCGCGCGGCGCGTCCGTGCGCGCCCGTGCGCGCCCGTGCGCGTTAGGCCGCGCGGTGCCGCCGCCGCGTGATGTCGACGCCTCGGGTGGACGCGCGCGCGGTCTGCCAGCCGTGGCTGCGAGGACTGTCAGACTGACAGAGCGCGACGCCGGTCGCGGTCGTGGCGAAGCGACGGTCCGCCACACTCCGGCGTTGCGGATCAATGGGTTGCGTTGAGCGTCGGAGTTCGCGATGGTCCGGGCACGGCGGTTGCGAATCACCAGCGCGTACGGCACACGGGGCACGCCGCGCGTCTTGGCACGCGGGCCAGTTCCTTCGGCGAACGCCCGCCCCGGCGCCGTATCGGGCGCGACTCGCCGACGAGTCCGCCCGGCCCGAGAGGGGGCGTGGCGGCCGTCAGCGATTCGGCGAGGAGTCGCTGTGAGATCTCCTACACGGGAGATCTCGACATGGCGCCGCGCCCCTGTCTATTCCCGCCCCGGGTGCGTCCGGCGGTGGGGCTGAGCTGAGGTCTCTGCCATTCGCGACGCCGGCCTCTGTCAGCCTGACAGAGCCCGCGGACGTCCCCCGGACCCCGGCCACCACGGAGCGGGCTCGGCTTCGTTGCGGAACAACGGCTTGCAGGCCGCGCGACCCGTCGGACCGGTCGAGGCACACCGGTTGCCAATCCCGACGACGTACGGTGCACGGGATGGACCGCCGCGCGGCCAACTCAGCAGGGCCGAGCACGGCCGGCGGTCGCCATGCACGCGCGCCGCATCGGAGGGGTCCGCCCACGGACCCCTCCCGAAGATGGCGAGGCGTGGTAGCCAGGGGTGATGGGGCGGGGGATTCGTGAGAGTCTCTGCCGCACGGGAGGCTCCGAGGGCGCCACGCCTCCGTCAATTCTACCGTCGAGATGGGCTCAAGGGCCGCGCGCTGCTGCGAGCCGACCCGCGGGGCCCGGGTGGGAGTGGCCTGATGCAGCGGCGAGACTTTCTCAGCTGGCTGACACGCATCGCAGGCACCGCGCTCGGCGGATTCATCCTTTATCCGGTGGCGCGCTATCTCGTGCCGCCTCGCATCCCGGAGGCCGCGACCCGTCGCGTGCTGGCGGGCAAGAAGAACGACCTCGCCCCCAACAGCGGAAAGACCTTCCCGTTCGGCGCCCAGCCCGGCATTCTCATCCGTACCGCGGACGGCGAGTATCGTGCGTTCACGGCCGTGTGCACTCACCTCGGCTGCACGGTCCAGTACCGGGATGACATGCGCATGATCTGGTGCGCGTGCCACAGCGGCCACTACGACCTCGAAGGCCGCAACATCTCGGGGCCGCCGCCCAGGCCGCTCGAGCCGTACACGGTCCACGTGGAGGGTGACGACATCATCGTCGAGAAGGCCGGCACGACATGATCGGCCGGCTGCGCGAGTGGCTCACCGACCGCCTCGGGCTCGACGCCCTGCAGCACCTCGCCGAGAAGAAGGACGTCCCGGTCCACCGCCACACCTTCTGGTACTACTGGGGCGGGATGACCTTGTTCCTGTTCGGGATCCAGGTCGCCACCGGCATCCTGCTGCTGCTCTACTACCGCGCCAGCGCCGACGAGGCGTACGAGAGCGTGCGTTTCATCATGACGCAGGTCTCGTTCGGCTGGCTCATCCGCTCCATCCACTCGTGGAGCGCGAACCTCATGATCGGCGCGGCGATGATCCACATGTTCAGCGCCTTCCTGACGAAGGCCTACCGCCCCCCGCGCGAGCTGACCTGGATCTCGGGCATGGTGCTCCTGGGCCTGAGCCTGGCGTTCGGGTTCAGCGGCTACCTGCTCCCGTGGAACCAGCTCGCCTTCTTCGCCACCAAGGTGGGGACCGACGTCACCGGCGCGGTCCCGGTGGTCGGCGGCTTCATGCTCCGCTTCCTGCGCGGCGGCGAGCACATCAGCGGGGGCACGCTGACGCGCTTCTTCGGCTTCCACGTCGCGATCCTGCCGGCGATCGCCACCCTGATCGTGGGCGTGCACGTCTACCTGGTGCAGCGCCACGGCATGAGCGTGCCGCCGTCGGTGGAGGATGCCGGCGGCCCGAAGCGCCGCATGAAGTTCGTGCCCAACTTCATGCTGCGCGACATGGTGGGATGGCTCGCCGCGCTCGGCGTGCTGGCGCTGCTCTCGGCGCTCTTCCCGTGGGAGCTGGGGCTCAAGGCCGATCCGTTCGCCTCGGCGCCGGCGGGCATCCGGCCCGAGTGGTACTTCGGTTGGATGTTCCAGACGTTGCGCATGATGCCTTCGCACATCCTCGGCATCGAGGGCGAGCTGGTCGCCATCGCCGGCATCGGGCTGGGCGGCGCCGTATGGCTGCTGGCGCCGTTCCTCGACGATCCGCGCGGCCGCGGCCAGCGCGCGCGGATGATGACCGCGCTCGGCGTGGTGGCGCTGGTCTACATCGTCGCCTTCACGCTGCTGGTCTACCGGGGGGCGAAGCCATGAGGCCGCTCATCGTCATCCGTTGGGCGCTGGTCGTGGCGGCGCTCAGCGCGGCGCTCGCGTACGTGGCGCCCGTGGCCCGCGGCGCGGCTCCCGGGGCCGCCGATACCGCGGCCGCCACGCGCACGGGCCCGTCGGCGAAGAACACCTGTTTCGACTGCCACAGTCAGCTGGACGACTCGCGGCTCTCGGGCCCGACGAAGGACTTCCCGCAGGACATCCATGCCACCCACGGCCTGGGCTGTGTGGGCTGCCACGGCGGCAATCCCAACGATCCCGAGATGACGGCGATGGACCCGGACAAGGGCTTCAAGGGCGCCCCGGCGCGCAAGGACATCGCGGAGCTGTGCGCCTCGTGCCACGCCAATGCCGCGTACATGAAGCGCTTCAACCCGCAGCCCTACATCTTCTCGATGGCCGAGTTCCGCACCAGCGTCCACTGCAAGAAGATCGCGGAGGGCGACCTCAAGGTGGCGACCTGCACCAATTGCCACGGTGTGCACGGCATCCTGCCGCCGCGCGACCCGCGCTCGCCGGTGAATCACCGCAACGTCCCGTTCACCTGCGCGAAGTGCCACAACGCCGAGTACATGAAGGGGCGCACGGTGCCGACGAACCAGCTCGCGCTATGGCGCGAGAGCGTGCACGGCGTGGCGCTGCTCGTGAAGGGAGACATGTCGGCGCCGGCATGCAACAACTGCCACGGCAACCACGGCGCCGTGCCGCCCAAGACGCGCGACATCTCGGTGGTGTGCGGCAACTGCCACGGTCGCGAGGGCGAGCTGTTCGCGAAGAGCAAGGTGGCGGAGACGCTCGAGTTCGAGGGCAAACGCGGCTGCGTCACCTGCCACAGCAACCATGGCATCCGGCCGCCGACCGACGCCATGGTCGGCCTGGAGGGTGAGGGAGTCTGCGGCCGCTGCCACACGGCCGGCTCGCCCGGGGCGCGGGCCGCCGCCGAGCTCGTGCCGCGCTTTCACACGTTCAAGAGCCACCTGGCCCGGGCGGACAGCCTGCTCGGGGTCGCCGACCGGCTGGGGGTGGAGACCGCCCCGGGGCACGAGGCCCTCAAGCAGGCGAATGACGCCCTGGTGGGGCTCCGCGCCACGATCCACAGCTTCTCGCTCCCGCCCATCGAAGCCGCGCTCGCCGAGGGCGAGGGCCTGGCGAGCCGGGCGGAGTCGCATGCGCGCGAAGGGCTGCGCGACTGGCGCAATCGCCGCGCGGGGATGGCGCTCTCGCTGGTGGTGATCCTGGCGTTGATGGCGCTGCTCATCGCCCGCATCCGGCAGGTCGAGCGGCCCGCGGCCTAGCGGGCCTGCCGACGAGCACGCTCAGTCGCCCGCCGGCCGCTCGCCCTCTTGCTGCTCGGCCGCCGCCTTCGCCGCCGCATCCTCCTCCGCCCGGAGACGCTCCCATTCGGCCGCGTGCTCGTGCCGGAGCTGTTCCTCGGGGATGCGGCCCGTGATCCAGGTCCAGTTCATCGGGTAGACGTCGGGGTTCAGCACGTTCTGGTAGATGTGCCAGACCATGATGGCGAGGAACGCCAGCCACGCCTCGTAGTAGTGGATCAGCGTCGCCAGATCGAGCATCCACTTGTCGAGCCACCGGAGCGACTGGTTCTCGAACCACAGCACGAGCCCGGTCACGGTCATGATCCCCGTGCCCCACACCAGCGCCCAGTACTCCGCCTTCTCGATGTAGCCGAACCGGTCGAACCGGGGCGGCGAGCGCCGCTGCCCCGCCAGGTAGAGGAGGTTGCCCAGCGCATCGACCGCGTCCCGGGCGCGCGGGACGAGTGCGGCGAGGACCTCCCGTCCGCGCCGGGTGAACAGATATCCCACGTGGACGAGGGCGGTTGCGATCATCACCACCGCGGCCCAGCGATGGATGAGGCTTCGCCAGGAGTGGCCGTGCTCGAGACGGGCGAGCCACGCGAACGGCCACGCCTCGGGGAACTTGAGCGCGAACCCGGTATAGACCAGCGTGAAGAAGCTCATCGCCAGCGCGACATGCTGCAGGCGCTCGCCGAGCGTCATGCGAACGTAGAAGCGCTGCACCCCCTCGGCGTGGCGCGCGACGACGCCCAGGTGCTCGCGCAGCCGTCCGCGCAGCTTGCGGACGAAGTCGAGGGATTGGTGCAGCGTCATGCCGCCGATGGTGAGCGCGATGAGCCACAGGTAGACGATCCGCACCCACTTGAGGACCGGGCGATCGGAGCTCGCCATCGCCACGTGAACCAGGCCCTGCGCGAAGCGTTCGCCGGCGCCGGGATGGCACTTGCCGCAGGTCCGCGGCAGGTTGGCGGGCGCGATCACTGAACGCGGGTCGCTCGACGGAAGGATGCGGTGGTGCTCGTGGCACGACGCGCAGTTGGCGACCGCGGGCGAGCCGCCACGCGCGGCGAGGCCGTGGTAGCTCTCCTGGAACGAGCTGAGCCGGCCGGCGGGCAGACCGTAGGTCTCGCGGATCCCGGCCGCCTCGTGGCAGTGCGAGCACGTCTCGGTCACGCGCGCGGTGGCGACCGGTGAGTCCGGATCGCGTGGCCCGCGGATCCTGTGCTCGCCATGGCAGTCGGTGCACACGGGCGAGGCGGTCACCCCACGGGCGGTGGCGGTCCCGTGCACGCTCTCGCGGTAGTCCTCGGCCGCCTGCGCGTGGCATCGCCCGCAGGTGGTCGCGAGGTTGGCCCGGAAGATCGAGGAGGTCGGGTCGACCGCCCGCCGCAGCCGGTGGCTCTCGTGGCAATCATTGCAGGTGGCGGCTTGGGGGTCCTTGGACCGTCCGTGGACGCTCTCCTTATATAGGGCGTAGGCGGTGGGGATGGTGATCTTTCGCCGGGTGGTCAGCTCGCGGTCGGCATGACAGTGGGCGCAGGTCTCGGCCAGATGCCCGCGGCTCACCGTCGCCGCCGCGTCACGGTGGGACAGCAACCCGTGGGCCGGACCGTGGCAGCCCCGGCAGGTGGACGCCTCGGGGTCGCCCCCGGCGAGCGCCACCCCGTGCACACTGCCCTGGTACTCGCGCACCTCCTGGCCGTGGCAGGCGGCGCACGTCTCCGGCGCGCTCCGTGTCGCGGGTCGCACATCGTGTGTTCCGTGGCAGCCGCGACATGCTGCCTCGACGGGGCTGGTGTGAGCGGCGGATGCGGAGGCTCGCGCCGCGCCTCCGTGGATGCTCGCCGCCACGGTCTTCGCGGCGTTCGCGTGGCACGAGGCGCAGCGCACCGCCCGCAGCGCCGAGGGGTGGGGCGTGCCGACGGCTCCGGTGTGGCACGCCGCGCACGCCAGGTCGGCGTGGGGTGAGCCCGCCAGCGTCGCGGGATCGACGCGGAGCGAGCCGGAGCGCGCCGGGTCGCTGCGGGTCAGCTCCGGCTGCGAGTGGCAGGTGAGGCAGTCCTCGTTGGCCGCGGGCGCGGCATACGCGGATCCGAAGCCGATGACCGCGCTCGCCGCCAGCAGGGCCGCGACGATCGTCCCCGCCCGGCGAGCCATCACGTCATCCCTCCGCACCGCTCCGGTCACCCGGGATACGTGGACCCCGAGGTCGCCCCCACGGGCGGCCAGATCCCGGCGCTCTCGAGTCTCTCGGGCCCGGTCGTGGCCGAGGCCCGGTCGATCGGGCGCCGGTAGATTACGCCCAGCATGAACCGCTCCGCACGCGCGGCTTCGACCGCGGCGTCGAAGCTCGACGGATCGTACTCGTCCGCCAGCATCGAGCACCGCTTCCAGAGGGCCTCGGCGTAGCTGCCGGGCTGGTAGGTCACGCAAGCCGCCAGCACATGCACGAACGCGAAGCCCGGGTAGCGGATCGCCTCGCGGAACATCGCGCGGACATGCGGCAGATTCCCGGCATGCGTCCGGGCGACGAATCCGCAACCCGACCCGAGCAGCATGAGCACCGGGTTGAGGGGACGCTCGGAGGCGCCCGCGAGCCCCAGCTCGCGCTTGAGGTCGGGGTCGGTGGTCGGCGAGGCCTGCCCCTTCGTGAGCCCATAGATCCCGTTGTCGAGCACCGCGTACGTGAGGTCCACGTCGCGGCGCACGCAGTGCGGGATGTGCCCCAGGCCGATGCTGAAGCCGTCGCCGTCGCCCCCCACGACCACCGTGGTGAGCTCGGGGCGCGACACCTTGAGGCCGGTCGCGATCGGCAGCGCGCGCCCATGCACCGAGTTGAACGCGTACGAGCGGACGTAGCCCGGCAGCCGGCTCGAGCAGCCGATGCCCGAGATCACGGCCAGCTTCTCGACCGGGACCTCGAGGTCGCTCAGCGCCTGGGTGAGACCCTTGAGCACGCCGAAATCGCCGCAGCCCGTGCACCAGACGGGCTCGAGCGTGGTGCGATAGTCCTTGGCTTTCATGACGATGCCTCCGAGAGCAGCCGGGAGAGTTCGGGGGTGGAGAGCGGGAGCCCGCCGCTGCGGGCAGCACTGAGGACCCCTCGCAGGTCGGTCAGGCCCCCGAGGTAGCGGTGGAACTGATGCTGGAAGCTCAGCTCCAGCGTCCACGCCCGGCCGAGGCCCGTCCGCCACCGCTCGAAGGCGGCGAGAGGGAACGGATGGAGGATCTCGGGCAGGAACACGCGGAACTCCGGATGCTCGCGCACCCACTCGATCAGGATCCCGTGCATGCTCCCCCACGCGATGATGCCGAGCGGCGCGTCGGCGAGCCCGAGCGTGCGGTACCAGTCCGCGGTCTCACCGGCGATCCCGTCGAGCTTCCGGAACCGTTTGGCGTTCATCGCATGGTGGGTGCCCGTGTCGGAGGTGGGAGAGCCCTCGGGCGTGTGCTCGATCCCCGCGGCCAGGTACGTGCCGCCCTCGGTGCCCGGGACGTGGAACGCGCCGACCCCGTGCTCCCCGGTCAGGTCGAAGCGCGGCGCGGCGTCCCCCGGCGCCCAGACCCGCCGCCGCGGCTGTTCGGCACGGCCGGTCTCCGGGTCGCGGATCTCTCGCCGCTGCGCCACGTACGCGTCCGAGAGCACGAGCACCGGGAGCTGGTAGCTCTCGGCCAGATGGAACGCCTTGAACATCACGTCGCGGGCGTGGACGGTGTCGAACACGCCCAGCACGGCGCGCGGGAAGTCGCCGTGCCCGCCGTAGACCGCGTGGAAGAGGTCGCTCTGTTCGGTGCGCGACGGGATGCCGGTCGCGGGGCCGACCCGCTGGCAGTCCACGATCACCGTGGGGATCTCGGCCATGCTCGAGAGGCCCAGCATCTCGGTCATGAGAGATAAGCCGGGGCCGCTGGTGGCCGTCATCGCGGGCACGCCGCCGAAGCTGGCGCCGATCACCATGCCGAGTGCCGCGATCTCGTCCTCGGCCTGCACGACGCGGCCGCCCACCCCCGGCAGCTCCTCGATGAGCGTCTCCATGATCTCGGAGGAGGGTGTGATCGGGTAGCCGGCGAAGAACCGGCATCCGGCGGCGATCGCCCCGCGCGCCACGGCCTCGTTGCCGGTCTCGACGTGCAGAGGGACGCCGTGGCCGTGCAGCGGTGGGAGGGCCGGCACGTGCGCGGCCAGCCAGGCATGCTCGAAGGTCTCGAGATTGCGGGCCAGCACTTGTGGGCGATGCGCGAAGCGGCGCTGGACCGTCTGGCGCGCCAGATCCGCGGACCAGCCGAGGGCGCGGCACAGCAGGGCCAGTCCCTTCATGTTCTTGGGATCGCCCGGCACCTCCTGCCCGTTCTCGAGGGTGGCGAAGTCGTATCGGTAGGGCTTGAGCTCGGAGCGGCCGAGCCACTCGGGCGGCTCCGAGGTGTCGGCCGTCTCCAGCATCACGATGCTGCCCGGGTGCAGCCGGACCGAGCCCTGGAAGCGACGCAGGTCGGCCAGCCGGAAGCAGAGCAGCAGGTCGGTCTCGTCGCCCTCGTAGTGTGTCTCCTCGCGGGCGATGCGCAACACCACCGCCGACTCACCGCCGCGGATCTGCGGTCCGTAGGACTGGACCAGGATGCCGTAGAGGCCGCTCTGTGCCGCCATGCGCAGCAGCAGGTCGCCGAGCAGGGCGACACCGTCGCCGCCGCTGCCGACAATGGCGATGACCAGGGATTCGGTGGTGCGCGTCTCGACCGTGCCGGTGGGCGAGGGGGTGGGTGTGGTGATCGTGTCGTCCATCGGGTCAGACCTCCGCGGGGACTGCCGTCTCGACCGGCTCGGGCCGGGGCGCCTGCCCCAGGCGATGCAGGATGACGCTCGGGCAGACATCGACACACACCTCGCCACACGAGGGTCCGTAGGCGAGGCACTTCTCGTGATCGATCAGGATGGTGCGACCGTCCCAGGTGATGGCCTGGGCGGGGCACCGGGCCACGCACTTGCGGCACAGCGTGCAGCCCACCAGGCACGAGGCGCGCACCGTGGCCTGCTTGTCGCGGGCGACGCAGGCCAGCTCGATGCGGTGGCCGCGCGGGTAGAGCGAGAACAGGTCCTTCGGGCACGCGGGGATGCACAGACCGCAGCCGGTGCAGCGTTCGGCATCCACCTCGACGATGCCGGCGCCACCCAGGTGCAGCGCGTCGAACGGGCAGACGCGCACGCAGTCGCCGAGGCCGAGGCAGCCGTTCTTGCACGCCTTGGGGCCCGCGAACACCAGCGTCGCCGCGGCGCAGGTGGCGATGCCGGCGTACTCGGCTTCGTCGCGCGCGAAGGCGGTGGTGCCGTGGCAGCGCAGCACGACGATCCGATCGGCGACCGTGCCCACGGCCTTGTGCGTCAGCGAGGCCACCAGCTCCGCGACCGGACGCCGCCCCGGCACGCACAGGCTGGGGGCCACGTCGGGGCGCTCCACCACCGCCTTGGCGTAGACCTGGCAGCCGGCGAACCCGCACGCCCCGCAGTTGGCGGCCGGCAGCACCTCGCGCACGCGATCGACCAGCGGATTGGTGGGCACGTAGAAGCGGATCGCCGCCGCGGCGAGGGCGAACCCGAACACCAACCCCAGCAGCGTGAACACCGCCAGGCCCCAGAGTGCGATGCCGAGTGCGGGGTCTGCCATGGCGCGCCTACCGGAAGAAGTCCAGCCCGGAGAAACCCATGAACGCGAGGGCGAAGAGTCCCGCGAGCGCGAAGGCGATGGGAAGACCTTCGAAGCTCGCCGGCACCCGCGCCAGCTCGACGCGCTCGCGGGCGCACGACATCAGGAACAGCGCCAGCGCGAATCCCAATCCCGACCCCAACGCCAGCGCGAACGACTCGAGTGCGCCGGCGCCCGCGGCCGCGTTGAGCAGCGGCACGGCGAGGATGATGCAGTTGGTGGTGATGAGCATCAGGTAGATGCCGAACTTCTTGTGCAGGCCCGCGTGCGTCTTCTTGAGCACCGTGTCGAGCATCTGCACCAGGAATGCCACCACGCCGATGAACACCAGGATCTGGAGGAACGAGAGCTGCAGCGGCTGGAGCACGTAACGGTAGAGGAGCCAGGAGAGCGTGCCGGTGGTGACCATCACCAGGGTGAAGGTCACCCCCATACCGACCGCAGCGTCGCGCCTGCGGGTGATGCCGAAGAAGATGCACAGGCCCAGGTAGCGGGTGAAGACGAAGTTGTTGATGAGCGCCGACGAGATGAGCACGGCGAAGAGCAGTGACCAGCGCGAAGGCCGCACGGTGCGGGTGAGCGGTGGGTCGGTGATCACGAGGCGATAGGTCTCGGTGGCGCGCAGCGGGCGGACGGTCTCGAGCACGACGCGGCCGTCGGCCGCGGCGCGCACGGCGCGCACCACGAGGGCGATGTCCGGCGCGCGCGCGTCCGTGAGGCGGAAGTTGGCCGGGTCGGTGTTCACGAGCGGGCCCGAGAAGCGCAGCCGCAGCTGGCCGGGCCGATCGACGCGGGCGCTCCGGATGCGCAGGCCTGCCGCCGTCACCGACGCGACATCGCCGTGCGCGGGCGCGAACGAGCCCAGCAACAGCGTGATCATCGCCGCCAGGGCCGCGGCGACCAGGGCGGCGAGGAACAACTGGAGGATCCTAGGCATGATGCGCTCCCGACGTCGACCGCCTGGACGAGTCCGCGACGGCGCGCTCGATCCGGTTGAAGAGCGCCATCAGCAGGGCGATCGAGAAGAAGCCGCCGGCCGGGAGCGCGAAGAACAGGAGCGGCTTGCCGGGCGCGAGCGGGATGCCGGCCAGGGAACCGTTGCCGAGCAGCTCTCGCATGGCGCCGATCACGACCAGCGCCAGCAGGAACCCGAGCCCCATCCCGAGCCCGTCGAAGAACGAAGGTGTGAGCGGCTGGCGCGAGGCGAACACCTCGAGCCGCGAGATGATGATGGCGAAGGCGACGATCAGCTTCACGTAGAGTCTGACCTGTGCGTAGAGGGCGGGGGTGAAGGCGGCGAGCAACATGTCGATGATGCTCACCCACACCGCGATGATGATGGTGTAGATCGGGATGCGCACCCGCGGATGGATCCACCGGCGGGTGAGCGTCACGGTCACGCTCGACAGCACCTGCACCGCCAGCACCGCCACGCCGAGCAGCACGCCATTCATCACCGTGGTGGTCACTGCCACCGCCGGGCACAGGCTGAGCGCCAGGCGGAACACCGGGTTCTCACCGAAGATGCCATTGAGGATGAGATCCCGTGCTCGCGGCGCCGGACCGGGATGGAGGGCGGCGTTCATGACCGACCGCCGAGGGAGGGACCGAGCAGCGCCCAGCGCCGCTGGAAGTGGTCCACCGTCTCGCGCACCCCATCGGTCAACGCGCGGCTCGAGATGGTGGCGCCGGTGACCGCGTAGATCGGCCGGGTGCGTTCGCGGGCGAGGAGCGCGGCGTGGCGCTCGCGCCACCGCGCCACCGGGGTGCCGGCGACGGTGGCGAGTGCCGCGCGCCAGTCCTCGGGCATCGGATCGCGGGTGACGGCCAGCGAGGCCAGGCCGGCCGCCGCACGGCCCAGGAACTGACCCTGGAAGACGGGCGTGGCGATCTCGGCGCCGAGCCCGGGATCCTCCTCGTGCTCGAGCACGCGCACGCCGGCGATCTCGAATGCGGGGGAGAGGCCCACGAAGAAGCGGATGCGGTTCTTGTAGCCGCGCGATTCGCCCTCGATCACGAACCCCGCCACCGCGCCGGAGCGCGTGGCCACGAAGACGCGGCCGAGCGGCACCAGCCCGCGTTCGGCGTGCGCGTCCCGCGGGATCGTGGCCTCGCCGGCGGCGACGCGACGCCCGTCGAGGGAGAACACCACCTCGTGCGCCGGCGGCTCACCATAGGGACCCGCGCGATAGACCACCTCGCTCCGCGCCGGCGACAGATACTGGCGGACCTCGAGGACGGTGGCCGACGAATCCAATTGCAGCAGACCGAGGATGGCGCGCTGCTCGGCGCGCCGGCCCGACACCTCGCGATAACGGTGGGTCGCCACGAACGCGCCGCCGAGCAGCGCGCCGGCGAGCGCGCACACCATCGTCATGGTGGCGGCGATGCGCAGGATCTCCCGGCGGTTCGCGTTCACGACGGCGCTCCCACCAACCCGGTCCGGCGCGTCGGGAACCAGAGATCGAAGGCCGGTGCCAGCGCGTTGGCGATCAGGATCGCGTAGCAGATCCCCTCCGGGTAGCCGCCGAACACCCGGATCATGCCGGTGAGCGCTCCGATGGTGAGCCCGAAGGCGATCTGGCCACCGCGTGCGCTGGGGGAGGTCACGTAGTCGGTCGCCATGAAGAAGGCCCCGAGCCAGAGTCCGCCGCTCATCAGGTGCAGCAGCGGGGCGCCGGTGAACGCGGTGGTGAGGAACGTGCCGACGACCACGCTCAACGGGATGGTGAGCCGGATGATCCCGCGCGCCACCAACAGCGCGGCGCCGAACGCCACCAGCACCAGCGAGACCTCGCCGATCGACCCGGGACGGAAGCCAAGCGCCAATCCGGCCCAGCTGTTGCCCGGGACCACCCGCAGGGCCGCCTCGACGCCCTGCTCTTTGAGCAACCCGAGCGGGGTCGCGGTCGTCACCGCCGCCAGGGGCTCGCCCATCCCCGCGCGCGGGCTCGCCCAGCCGGCCGTCATCGCCAGCGGAAAGCTCGCCATCATGAAGGCGCGCCCGACCAGCGCGGGGTTGAAGAGGTTGTAGCCCAGCCCACCGAAGATCATCTTGCCGATCAGGATCGCGAACACGCCGCCCAGCAGCGCCATCCACGGCGGCACCAGCGGCGGCAGCGTGAGCGCGAGCAGCAACCCGGTGCAGACGGCACTGCCATCGGTGACCGTGGCGCGACGGCGCAGCGCACGCAGCGCCCCCCACTCGGCGGCGGTCGCGCCGGCGATCGCCGCCGCCACCACCACCAGCGCGCGCCAGCCGAACACGAACGTGCCCCAGGCGACGACCGGGGCCAGCGCGCCGTTCACCCACCACATGATGCTGGCCGTATCCTGGGTCGCGTGCAGGTGCGGCCCCGGCGTCAGCACCAGCGTGCGCGGGGGGCTCGGGGCGCTTGCGGTCGCGGCGGTCATCACGCCTTCACGGCCTCGGCGCGGCGCAGCGCCGATTTGGCCACCTGCATGAACTGGACGAGTGGACGGTGGGCGGGACACACATAGGTGCAGCACCCGCACTCGTAACACTCCAGGGTGCCGTGGCGTTCGGTCTCGAGCGCCCGTCCCGCCTCGACGCGGACCGAGACCTGGTCGGGCTCGAGTCCGAGCGGGCACGCCTCGAGGCAGCGCCCGCAGCGGATGCACGGCCCGTAGCCGTCCTCGAACGGCCCGCGCCCCTCGAGCACCACCAGCCCGTTCATGCCCTTGATGATGGGCACGTCGAGCCGTGGCAGCGTGCGTCCCATCATCGGGCCGCCGGCCACGATCCGGTGGGCGTCGTCCGTCAGCCCGCCGCAGAAGGCCAGCACCTCGCCCAGCAGCGTGCCGATCGGGACCCGCACGTTGCGCGGCGTGACCACGCCCGGGCCGGTGACGGTCAGCACGCGGTCGAGCAGCGGACGGCGGGAGCGCACGGCGTCGTGTACGGCGACCGCCGTCGCCACGTTCTGCACCAGGACGCCCACGGTGGAAGGGAGCGCCCGCGGCGGCACGGTGCGGCCGGTGACCGCCGCCACCAGCTGACGTTCGGCGCCCTGCGGGTAGCGCGCCTCGCACGGCACCAGGTGGATCGGGATCGAGCGTGGCTGATCGACGAGCGCGTTCTGGAGCGCCAGGATCGCGAGCGGCTTGTCGGCCTCGACGCCGAGCAGGACGCGCGCCGCGCCGACGATGCGTGCCATGATGAGCCCGCCCTCCACGACCTCGCGCGCGTGCTCCACCATCACGCGGAAATCGGCGGTGAGGTACGGCTCGCACTCGGCGCCGTTCACCACCAGGACGTCCACCTCGGTACGGGGTGGCAACGTGAGCTTGCGCCAGGTCGGGAAGGCTGCGCCGCCGAGCCCGACGACTCCCGCCTCGCGGATGCGATTCAGCGCCTCGTCGCTGGGACATCGGCGCCAGTCGGGGTCCTCGGGGAACTCCAGCTCGCACTCGGCGTCGTCGGTGCGGGCGATGACGATCGCCGGAGCCACCGCCAGGGTGGGGTGCGGCTGGTTCTCGATCGGCTTGACCTTGCCGGAGATGGTCGCGTGGATGGGGGCGCCGGAATCTTCGGCCGCTGCGATCTTCTGGCCGCGCCGGACGCGGTCGCCCTTCTTGACCAGCGGTACCGCCGGGGCGCCGATGTGCTGGAGCAGCGGCAGACGCACCTCCGGGGGCGTGGGCAGTCGCTCGATGGGTCGCCACGAGGTGGCGTACTTCTGAGGGTCGGGATGGATGCCCCCGCGCCCGAACGTCCGGAGTCTCAGGGCCGCCATGGCACTCACCCGATGAAGTGGCTGGCCAGCGCTTCGGGCCACCCGCGGAGGACATCCTCCCCGAGCAGGAAGGCGACGGTCGAGAGCTCGTCGGCGTCCACCCCGGAGCGGGCCAGGACGGTGGCGCTCAGCGGGCCACCCGCGGGCCGGCCTCGCCGCGCATCGAGCAGATGGCCGACGGTCACGCCGCCGACCCGGTGATGTTGCTCGGCGTTGCCGCTGGTGGCGACGGCCGCGTCGCGGAGCACGAACACGCGCTCGACCGCGCCGGTCACCGGATGGATCGCGCCGACCGGCCAGCCGTCCGCGCGGTCGCCAGGGGCGCCGAGCCCGTACACGTTGCGGCCGACATCCACCAGGCCCGAGGCGATGCCCTCGGCGCGCAGAGCCTCCACGGCGCGGTCCACCGCCCAGCCCTTGCCGATCGAGCCGAGGTCGAGCCCGGCGCCGCGCCGCGTGAGCCCGAGCGTGCCCGCCGCGCGGTCGAGGAGCACGTGCTCCCAGCCGACCGCATCGAGCACCCGGGCGATCTCACGCTCGGAGGGGTAACGCTCGCGCGTCGCGCCGTAGAATCCGTAGAGCCGCATGAGCGGCAGCACGGTGGGATCGTAGACACCGCCCGAGCGCGCGGCGCCCTGCCGGGCACGCTCCACCACGTCGATCACCGCCGCGTCCACCGCGACCGCGCTCACGCCCGCTGCGCGATTCACCCGCGCCAGCTGGCTGTCGGCGCGATGCACGCTCATCTGCCGGTCGACCCGGGTGATGGCGGCGAAGGCGCGCTCGATCGCGCGCTCGGAGCGCGCGGGGTCGTCGTGGCGCGCAACGACGCGGATCCAGGTGCCGAGGCCCGGTCGCTCGACCTCGACGCTGGTGACGTGCCCCATGCGTACACGGTTGAGCAGGGGCGGGCACATCGCGCCAGCCGCGAGCACGCCCAGGCCGGCGAGGAAGCGCCGGCGAGTGAAGCCTCGCGAGGGTGCGTTCGGGGCCATCACTCGCAAGCGGTCGCCGGGACGCGACATGGCGGATCTCACCTCCAGCCCCGGGGATGGACTGGTCCGCCGTCGCGTTGCCCCGGGCGCGCGCGATGCCCGGACGTCGTTGCATAACTTATGCGAGTGACACGGACAGGGCGTCAGGGGCGCGATCGCGTCCCCCGGACCCCTGCGAGGGGGGGAGTACGGATGGGCAAAGTCCCTGAATTCTATGTAGACCCAGACCTTTGCACGGAATGCAACGACTGCATCAAGGCCATGCCGATGGCGTTTCGGAAGGTCGAAGACGAGGAAGTCGCGGAGGTCTACAACGTGGATCTGGACGAATCCCACCTGCCAAGTCTGCAGAAGATAATGACAGAATGTCCGGGTCACGCGATCCTGTGGCGCAAGTGAGCGGCCGATGAAGCCACTCGACCCCCGCGCGGTCATGCGCGACTCGGTGCTCGAGATCCGCGGCGACGGGAAGGCCGGCGGCGGGCTGGTGCTGGCATTTCAGAGCCTGGCGGCGCTGGCGCTGCGCGACGCAGGGCTGCACGTGCAGGAGTGGCCGTTCTTCAGCTCGGCCCGCCGGGGCGCCAACATCCGCTCGTTCCTGCGCATCAGCACGATGCCGATCGGGCTGGCGTGCGAGATCACACGGCCGACCATCGCCCTGCTGATGGACGAGGCGGCCGGGCGTTCCGTGGACTTCGCCCAGGGCGTGACGCGCGGCGGCACCTTCGTGCTCAACACGCGCCGCGAGCCCGAGGAGTGCGCACGCCACTACCACCTCTCGGGCCGCGTCATCACGGTGCCGGGCGACGACCTCGGCGCGCGCTTCCTCAAACATCCGATCGGCAATGTCTCCACCTACGTGGCGATGGCGCGGGCGATCGGCGGGTTCGAGCGCGGGGTGGTCATCGACTCGTTCCTGGGCATGCTGGCCAAGCGGCGCATCCCCGCGTCGCTGATCGCGAGCAACCGCGAAGCCCTCGAGGCGAGCGACCAGGCGATCCGCAGCGGCACCTTCGACGAGGCGCGCAACGGTGACCACGCCATGGTCGGCTTCGCCGGCTACGGCGAGCTGCCGCCGGGCGCTCAGACGCCGCTGCGGCTGGCACGCGCCAACCGCACGGCCGACTACGCCCGCAGCGGATTCCGGCTGCGCTTCGAAGATCCCTCGACCGCCTGCACCGGCTGTGCCCACTGCATCACGAACTGCCCGGAAGGGATCATCCGTTTCCACCCCGACCCCGAGCGCGGCCTGCTGGTGACCGGCGTGGACGTGTCGAACTTCTGCAAGCTGTGCGGCGAGTGCATCGCCGTGTGCCCCGAGCACCTGTTCAAGGAGATCCCCTTCCAGGATGTCTGGGAAGAGACCCGGGGGACGGAGGTGGTGTCATGAGCACGGCACCGTCCCGAGCGGCGATGGCGTTCCCGCGGCCGCACACCGCGACGCAGGCCGGCGAACGCTATGAGGACGTCATCGATCTCGGACGCGTGCGCGACGCCCATCGGGCGCTCTACACGACGCGTGAGGCCCTCACGGCCGACGGGAACACCGCGGCGGCCATCGCCACGCTGCAGATGTGGCGGGCCGTGCTCTATGCGGGTTTCCCGATCACGCCCTCCACCAAGTGGATCGAGACCGTCGCCGCGCACCTCGCCGCGCATCCCGGTGGGCCCAAGCGTGTGAAACTTCTCGAGGCCGAGCACGCGGTGGCGGACTACATGGTCGGCGCGGCGGCGGCATGCCGGGACCTGATCTTCCCGACCGCCACCAGCTCGGTGGGACTCGATCACATGACCGAGACCACCCGCTCGTTGGGGGCGAGCGGGCTCGGCAATGTGATGATCATCGACGTCTACCGGGCGACCGCCAACTTCCCGCTCTGCATCGAGGGCGACCCGTCCGACACGCTCGCGCACCGCGACGACGGCTTCATCCAGCTGTGCGCGCGCGGCAAGCAGCAGATCTACGACACGGTGCTGCAGGCCCCGTGCCTCGGCATGCACCCGGAGATCCTGACGCCCACCATGCCGGGCTTCTACGGCATCAAGGACAGCCACCGCAGCGCACGCCTCGTGGTCGAGCCGGACACGGCCATCCACGCGTTCCAGGACGCGTGGATCGAGCCGTGCGGGCTCCCCGGGCTGATCAATGGCGACACCGCGATGGGCAATTGCGTCACCTCGCGCCACTTCCAGGGTTTCAAGGTCGCGCAGAAGCGCCGCCTGGAGCGGGTGTTCGAATGGCTGCCGCGCATCGGCGCCGATTTCGAGCGGCACTTCGGCCGCCCGGGACTCTCGTTCTTCGACGAGGTCGGCTGGCAGAACGGCGGTGGGGCCGACATCGCGGTCGTGGGGATGGGGCCCGACTTCGGCACCTTCGAGGCGCTGCGAGAACGGTATCGGGCGGCACACGGCCTCGAGATCGCGGGCGTCGCCATGCGGCTGCTCACGCCCTTCCCGCGCGAGGCGGTGCGCGACCGGCTCGCCCGCGCGCAGGTGGTGCTGGTGGTGAACCAGGCGCACCACTGGGGACGGGGACACCTGACGCTCGATGTCGTGGATGCGCTCTCGGATCTCCCCGCGCCCCCGCGGGTGGTGAGCGCCTTCGCGGGACTGGGAGGCGCCGACGTGTCCGAGGCCACCTGGGAGGCGATGCTCGACGAGGCGCGGGCGGTCGCCTGCGGTCGCGCCCCCGGATCGCCGCGCGTCTACCACGAAGGAGCGGCACTGTGAGCGGCTACAAGGAGACCGCGCTCAAGGAGAGCTGCTTCCACCCCGGGTCGTCGCTGTGCCCGGGTTGCATGGAGGCGATCGCGTTCCAGAACGTCGGGCGCGTGTCGGACAACGGCGTCAAGACCATCTTCACCATCGGCACCTCGTGCGCCGAAGTCTCGACGCTGGCATTCCCGAACGTGGTGGCGTGGGGCCGCGGCGACGCGCCGCCGGACGATTTTGCCCGCAGCTTCGCCATCCTCCACAACGTGTTCGAGTCGGCGCCCACGCTCGGCGAGGCCGTGCGGGACGTGGCCGATGTGCTCACGGAGTGCGGTGCGCTCGAGACGCCAGTGCAGGTGATCGCGACCAGCGGCGACGGCGGCGCGCTGGCCATCGGTCTGCGCGCGCTGCTCCACACCATCCATCGCCGATCGCGCATCACCATCATGGTGCTGGTGAACGAGATCTTCGCCAACACCGGCTTCCAGTACAGTCCCGCGACCATGCCCTACGCCGACACCAGCACCACGCCGGGCGGGGCCGAGGCGGCCGGCAACCTGGAGCCGCCGCTCGACTATCTGCACCTGGCGATCGCGGCCGGTGCCGACCTGGTGACCCAGGTGAGCCCCGCGCACGGCAAGCTGTTCGTGAAGACGGTGGAGCGCGCGCTCGAGTGCGCGGGGACCGCGGTCCTGTTCGTGCCCTCGCCGTGCATCAGCGGATGGAAGTTCGAGGACGGCATGACGGTCGAGCTGGCGCTGCTCGGGGCGCGCTGCGGCATCTTCCCGGCCTTCGTCTGGGAGCGCGGTCACGGCGGCTCGGTGAAGGACTGCGCGCGGGAGATGGCCGAGCGCCCGCCCATCGAGGACTTCCTCGCCGCGCAGCGCCGCTTCGCGCACCTGGTGGGGCGCGATCCGCTGACCGGCCGACCGGTGGTGAAGCGCGGCCGTGAAGACGACGTCGCGCGGTTGCGCGGCTGGGTGCATGCGAACGTGGACCGGCTCTATCGGCTGGCGGAGCTGAAGTGAGGGAGCGTCGCTCCCCCGGGGTGCGGCCCATTGGAATCCGACCCGTGGCGATGGACCGACTCCGGCCATGAGGGAGATTCGTCATGAACGATGACGCCAGGAAGGGATTCAGGCCGGCCGACTTCGGCGGGCTGATCGGACCGATGTGGCTCGTGGGCTGGATGTTCACGCCGGGCTTCGTGGGGCTGTCGCACTGGAAGGCGGTGCTCGCCCTGGTCCTCTGGCCGTACCTGCTCGGCGTGGCGGCCAGGTAGCCCAGGGTCCCCGGAGCCGCCGATTGCAGCGCAGACAACTTCTCGGCAT
>JBGPXY010000015.1:0-24428 GCA_041492985.1 Candidatus Eiseniibacteriota bacterium | reverse complement strand
GGATGCGCTTCAGTTCGCCGCTCATGCAGCCTCCTTGTAGTGGGGGAGCGTGAAGAAGAACGCCGCACCCCGATCGATGGCCCCTTCGGCCCAGGTCCTGCCGCCATGTCGCTGAACGATGCGCCGGACGTTGGCGAGCCCGATGCCCGTGCCCTCGAACTCCTCGGCGGTGTGAAGCCGCTGGAACACACCGAACAGCTTGTCCCGGTACTCCATGTCGAAGCCCACGCCGTTGTCGCGCACGGAGACCACCAGTTCGCCGTCGCGCGTCTCGGCGCCGACTTCGATTTTCGCCGTCTCGCGCGTCCCGGTGTACTTGATGGCGTTCGCGATCAGATTGGCGAGCGCCAGGCGCAACATCGGTGGATCGGCCTCGACCGCCGGCATCTCGCCGAGCTGCCACACGATGCGGCGCCCATCGACCCCGGCTTCGCACTCGGCGATGACCTCGGCCACCATCTGACCCAGGTTGATGCGGGTCTTTCGCATCTCCGCGCGGCCCATGCGTGAAAAGGCCAGCAGGTCGTCGATGAGCGCCGCCATGCTGCCGGCCGAGCGCGTGATCGTGTCGAGGTAGCGTCGCGCCTGGTCGTCGAACGTCGCAGCCGCGTGGCGCTGGAGCAGATCGGTGAACCCGACGATATGCCGGAGCGGCGCGCGCAGATCGTGGGAGACGGAATAGCTGAACGCTTCGAGCTCCTGGTTCGAGGTCGCGAGCTGCTCGGCGTGCGCCCTCAGTCGCTCGTTGAGGTCCGCCACCTCGCGCTCCGAGCGCTTGCGCTCCGTGACGTCTTCGGAGATCCCCAGCAGGAACCGGGGTGTCCCGTCGCGATCGAGGATCGGCACCTTCTTCGTGTGGAGGATGCGTTCGCCCCGCACCCGGGTGGCGATGCTCTCCTCGGGGATATCGACCGGCGCCTGGCCCTCGAGCACCGCACGATCCTTGGCGGTGAACGAGTCGGCCTGCTCACGCGGGAAGAAGTCGTAGTCGTTCTTGCCGATGAGATCGTCCCGCGAGTATCCAAGCAGCTCCTCGCCGGCGCGGTTGAGACGCACGAATCGCAGGGCCTCGGCATCCTTCACGAACACCATGTTGGGGATATTCTCGATGATCGAGTCGAGGAACCGGCGCAGTCGGTCCGCTTCCTCTTCCGCGTGCATCCGGTCGGTGATGTCCGTCGCGACGGTGCAGATGGCGTACGGGACGCCGGAGGCGTCGCGCAATGCGCACTTCACCGCGACGTAGGCGCGCGGACCATCGGCCCCCGGGGCGATGACATCGAACGAGAGGGGACCGTCCGCGGCGAGCACTGCCTGGTCGTGCTCACGGAACAGACCGAGCCGCTCCGGAGGGAGTGCCTCGTGATCGGGCCTGCCCACCACCTGACTCGCCTCGCGACCGATCACCTCGAGGAAGCTGCGGTTCGCGAGCATGATCCGGCCCTGCGGGTCCTTGAGATGGATGATCGCGCTGGTGTTATCCATCACAGCCTGGAGACGCGCCTCGCTCTCCCGTAGCGCCACCTCCGCGTGCTGGCGCTGGGTCATGTCGCGATGGATGAGCGTGGCGGCGGCACCGAGCAGGAGAGACGTGAGCACCGTGCCGATGAGCACGGTGAGGATGGTCCAGCGGGCGTCCCGGGAGACCTCGGCGTCGCGTCGCCTCAGGAGCGCGTGTTCCTCATCCACGATCTGGCGGATGACCTGTTCGATCGACGCGCTCAGCTCGATCCCCCGCCGAGACCGGACCAGAGCTGCGGCAGCGGCCGCGCCCTTGGTCCGATACGCCGCGATCACCTCATCCGTGAACGCGAACCTGAGGCCGAGCAATGCATCCAGTGCGTCGAGGCGATGCTGCTGATTTGCATTGTCGGCGGTCAGAGTGCGAAGGCCGTGAACGTCGCGCCGGACCTGCTCCATCCGCCCCTGCAATCCCGCGATGAGCTCGTCGTCGCCGACGATCACGTACCCGCGCATGTCGGCCCTGATGCGGATCACGTCGGCGAGCACGGTCTGGACGCCCTCGATCACCGTGTGGGTGTGAGCCACCCACCGCATCGTCGACAGCAGTTGGGTCGTGCTCTGGTAGGCCACGATGCCGAGCCCGGTCAGCGTGAGGAACGCGACGCCGAATCCCGCTCTGATCTTCGCTTCGGTCGAGAGACGCATCAATTCCTTCGGACAGCCGGGGCCAAAATGGAGACGCAAGGCCCGGCTGGCCTCTGTGCGCAACGAAAGGACGGAGCAGTGCGCCCCGCGGTCTGAGTCCCTGGAGGTATCGGCCGGCCATCCGACCACCTTGATGCACCTCGCCTTGTCTTCCGATGCGTCGTGCATGACGGGGCATCCACCAGCGATGGGCCGCAGGCGAGCTCCTCGACCGGCCATGGTGAGAGGGATTTGCAGGCGGACGGACGGCCCCGTATGGTCCCGCTCGACTCGCACGCAAGCCCACCCGAGGAGATGCCACCGTGATCTGGTGGACGCCGAGGACCATGCGCTGGATCGGCCCCGTGGGGCTCGCGTTGATCGCACTGTGCGTGGCCGGGTCGGTTCTCGCGGCACGGCGACCGAGGGGGCACGCCGCCAGGACCACGGCGTCCGCGGCCCGACCCGCGGCAAAGCCCGCGACCCCGCCGCCGGCGCCCGCAGCCCCACGTACGGGAGGGGCCTCAGCGGATCCGACCCTCGCGAGCTCGGACTCCACCTCCGCCGACTCCACCGCGGCCGACACCGTTGCCGCCGCGCCGGCACCTCCGCCTCGCGACTACATCGCCGAGGCGCGCGCGAATTTCACGCCCGAGAACCGCGCCTATTCCGGCACCCTCACCGTGCTCGATTTCGTCGCGCCGCTCTACGGCCTCCTGATCTCGCTCATCGTGCTGTTCTCCGGCCTCGCCGCCAAGATGCGCGACGTCGCCCATGACCTCGGTCGACGGCTCTACGTGCGCGTGCTGGTATTCCTCATCCTCTACACCATCGCCGATTTCGTGCTGGGCTTTCCGCTCACCTGGTACCAGGGATTCGCGCTCGAGCACCAGTACGGGCTCTCGACGCAGAGCTTCGGCGCCTGGTTCGCCGAGCAGGGCAAGAGCGCCATGGTCGGGATAGTCTTCTTCGGCGCGGTGCCGATCCTGGCGCTCGCCTACCGCGCGCTGCGCCAGTGGCCCCGTCGATGGTGGCTGGCGATGGCGCTCGGGACGCTGCCGCTGATCGTCGCCGGCGCGCTCATCCAGCCGCTCATCATCGACCCGCTCTACAACAAGTTCACGCCGCTGCGCGACCAGCACCTCGAGGCACGCATCCTCGAGCTGGCCGCGCGCGCGGAGATCCCGGGCCGGAACGTGTACGAGGTGGACAAGAGCGCTCAGACCGTCAAGTACAACGCGTACGTCAACGGCTTCGGCTCCTCACAGCGCATCGTCCTCTGGGACACGACGCTCAAGGGGATGAAGGAGGACGAGATCCTGTTCGTGATGGGGCACGAGATGGGGCACTACAAGCTCGATCACATCTGGAAGGGGATCGCGGTGTTCTCGCTGCTCAGCTTCCTGATGTTTTTCCTGGCCTCGCGGATCACGGCGTGGGCGGTGAGGAGGTTCGGTCACCGCTGGGGATTCAGCGAGCTGGCGGACGTCGCCTCGATGCCGCTGCTGAGCGCCACCCTGAGCCTGCTCACGCTGATCGCGCAACCGGCAGTCAATGGATACACGCGCCGGATCGAGCACGAGGCCGACGTGTTCGCCGTCGAGCTGACGCGTGACAACGATGCCGGAGCCCGGTCGTTCCTCAAGCTGGGCTCGCAGAATCGCTCCAACCCCGAGCCATCGCCGTGGGTCACGTTCTTCCAGTACACGCACCCGCCGCTCATGGAGCGCATCCGCTTCGTGCTCGACTACCGGCCGTGGGAGCAGGGAAAGCCCAACCGGTTCTATCACGGGGCGCCACCCGACCAGAGCGCGCCCGGGAGCATGGGAGGTGACCGATGATGCCGAGGGGATGTTTGCCAGCGATGGTCGTGGCACTGCTGATCGCCGGGACGGCCGGATGTCAGGAGATGGAGCTGCGACCGGGCGGAGGATTCGTCGACGTGCCGGGTGGCCGGGTCTGGTATCGCGTCGTGGGCAGCGGAAGCAGGACGCCGTTGCTCGTCATTCACGGCGGACCGGGCGGCTCCCACTACTACCTCAAGTCCCTGGCCGCGCTCTCCTCGGACCGCCCCGTGGTGTTCTACGACCAGTTGGGCGGCGGCCGGTCGGACCGTCCCAGCGACTCGACACTGTGGCGCGTGGACCGCTTCGTCGAGGAGATCGCTCGCGTCCGCGAGGACCTCCACCTGCGTGAAGTGCATCTCTACAGCCACTCGGGGGGGAGCATCCCGGCGTTCGAGTACATGCTCACGAAGCCCGCGGGGGTCAAGAGCCTCACCCTTGCGAGCCCGATCATCAGCTTCCCGCTTACAAGCCGTGGTGCCGACAGCCTGCTGCGGACGCTACCGGACGAGGCGCGGGCGGCGATCGTCCGTAACGAGGCCGCGGGGACGTTCGGGGCGCCCGAGTACCGGGCGGCGATGGGGATGTTCTTCCTGCGCTACTTCGCGAGACGCCAGCCCTGGTCGGCGGACATGGACACGGCGTTCGCCGTGGCCAATCGCGAGATCTCCGTCTACATGCAGGGACCGAGTCAGTTCACCATCACCGGCACGCTCAAGGACTACGACCAGACGGGTCGCCTCGGTGAGCTCCGCGTTCCGACGCTCTTCACCGTCGGGCAGTATGACGAGGTCGCGCCGGACATCGTGCAGTACTACCACTCGCTCGTTCCCGGCTCCGAGCTGGCCGTCATCGAGGACAGCGGCCACCTGACCATGCACGATCAACCGGAACGGTACATCCAGGTGCTCCGAGAGTTCCTCGACCGCGTGGACAGGCGATAGCGCCAGCTATCGCCCCGGCCGCTCCGTCCACCAGAGGGCGAACATCGCCAGGGCGTAGAGCATCTGCGAGCGGTCGGCGCGGCCCGCGCGGTGCTCGGCGAACAACGCCGCGACGGCGCCCGCGTCGAGCACCCGGGCGCGCTCCGCGCTCGAGTCGTGCCACACCGACTCGGCGTAGCGCCCCAGGTCACCGCGCACCCAGCCGCTGAGCGGTATCGAGAAGCCCTGCTTGGGCCGGTCGAGCGATCGCGGTGGCAGCCACTCGGCGATGGCGCGACGGACCAGGTACTTCCCGGTGGCGCCGCGGAGCTTGAGGTCCACCGGCACGGTCGCGGCCCAGTCCACGAAGGTGTGGGCCAGGAACGGGACGCGCACCTCGAGCGAGTGCGCCATGCTCGCCCGGTCCACCTTGGTCAGCATGTCGTCGGGAAGCCGCACCACGGTGTCGGCGTAGAGTAGGTTCTCGACCGGGTCGCGCGAGACCGGCCGCGGGAAATAGGCCGCGGCCAGGCGCTCCAGCTCGTCACCGGTCTCGAGCCGCGCCGCGAAGTCCGGGTGGTAGAGCCGCGCGCGCACCGCCCGCGGTGCGAGCTGGTACTTCGAGAAGAAGCGCTGGAAGGTGTCGGGCAGCAGCGCGTCGTCGTGCACCTTCCTCAGGCGCTGGCGCAGATAGTTCCAGCGCGCCAGCGGCAGCGGCGGCAGCGCGCGCACCGCCGCCGTGAGCGCGCGCAGCGGGGCCGGCGTGCGCGCGAAGCGCTCGACCAGCCGCTCGTTCAGGTGCCGCTCGTAGCCCGCGAACAGCTCGTCGCCACCATCGCCCGAGAGCGCCACCGTCACCTGCTCGCGCGCCAGCCGCGACACGTACCAGGTCGGGATGGCCGAGGGGTCGGCGAACGGCTCGTCGTAACAGCGCGCCAACTGCGGCAGCACCTTCGCCGCCTCTTCGAGCTCCACCCGGCGCTCGGTATGACGGCAGCCGAGATGGGCCGCGATCCGCGCCGCGTGCCGTGACTCGTCGTAGCGGGGATCGTCGAAACCGATGGTGAACGTGCGCACCGGCTCGTGGCTCGCCCGCGTCATTGCCGCCACCACGGCGGATGAATCCACCCCGCCCGAGAGGAAGGCACCCAGCGGCACGTCCGAGAGCAGGTGACGCTGCACGGTCGCCGTGAATGTGGACCGGAACCGCTCGATCCATTCGGCCTCGCTGGCCGCCGGGGCGGGGCGGTAGGCGAAGCTCCAGAAGTGCTCGATCCTGGGCGGGCCATCGGGGCCGAGGGTGAGCACGCAGCCCGGCTCGAGCTTCAGCACCTCCTCGTAGATCGAGTGCGGGGCGAGCGTGTGGCCGAAGGCGAAGAACGCGTCGATCGAGGCGGCACGGGGCGTGAAGGCCAGGCCCGGCACCGGCGCCAGCGCCTTCAACTCCGAGCCGAACGCGAGACCGCGGCCCTGTGCGGTGTAGTAGAGCGGCTTGATGCCGAGCGGGTCGCGGGCCAGGTGGAGCGTGCGTGTCTGCCGGTCCCAGAGCGCGACCGCGAACATACCTTCCAGACGCCTCCAGACATCGGCGTTCCATTGCACGAACCCACGCAGGATCGCTTCGGTGTCGGAGTGGGTCGTGAAGCGTTGACCCGCGGCCTCGAGGTCGCGGCGCAGGGCGGGGAAGTTGAAGATCTCGCCGTTGAAGACCAGCGTGTAGCGGCCGTCGTCGCTGGTCATCGGCTGGTGGCCACCCGCGACGTCGATGATACTGAGCCGCCGCATCCCCAGGCCCAGGTCGCGGTCGACGAAGATGCCCTGGTCGTCGGGACCGCGGTGGACGATGGTGGCGCACTGGGCCTCGAGCACCGCGGCCTCGACGGCGGTGCCGTCGCGCCGGTACCAGCCGCAGATGCCGCACATCTACTCGGGGCTCCGCTCTTCCTGTGCACGCCGGTGGTCGGCCAGCACGCGTTCGTACACCGCCAGCACACGCTTCGCCACCGCCGACAGCTCGAGCGGGGCCACCTTCTCGCGACCGTTCGAGCGCGTGCCGGCGCGCAGCACGGCCTCCACGGCGGCTCCGAACGCCACCGGCTCCGGGTTCGCGATGCCGCCGGGCGAGACCCCGGCGAGGCGCTCGGCGCAATCGCCGACCGGGGCCGCTACCACAGGCAGGTTCACGGCCATCGCCTCCTTGACCACGTTGGGAGATCCCTCGTGGAACGAGGGCAGCACCAGCACGTCGGCGGCACACATCGCCAGCACCAACTCCTCCTGCGGCCGGTCATGGAACGCCACGAGGCGCGCCGGATGACTGCCGACCTTGAGCCGGGACTCGACCGCCTGCGCGAGCGCCCAGTTCTTGCGGGGCTCGGTCGGCGCCCCGGCGAACAGCATCACCTGCCCCTCGGCCGGCCATCCCAGACGCGTCCTCGCCTCGGCACGCGGCAACGGCGTGAAGCGCGCCAGGTCGACGCCGTTGGGGATCACCTCGACGTCGGTCCGCTCGGGGATCTTGCGTCGCATCTCCTCGGTCTTGACGATGATCCCCTCGGCCCGGCGGGCGGCGAGACGCGAGACGCTCACCAGCCAGCGGCTCTTCGAGGTGATGCGCCCCTTGTCGTCGGGGCGTCCGAGCAGGTCGTCACCGCAGAACGACACCACCAACGGCACCGCCCGCACGCCCGCCGCGGCGGCGCCCGAGAGCCCGTAATGCGCATGCACCAGGTCGACGCCCTCGCGGCGCGCCATCTCGGGCAGCGAACGCAGCGCGTGGGCGTAGCGGGCGACGCTCTTCCACCCTTCGATCTCGACGATGACGTTTTCCACTCCGAGCGCCGTCAGCGATTCCACCTGGGAGCGGACGAACGCGCCCCAGTGAGGCCGCTCGGGCGATGGATACATGTTGGTGACGACGAGAACCTTCATGCGGTCGGGACCCGGGGCCGTGCGCGTTCGGCCAGGTGGAAGAGCGTCATCGCCAGGTAGCGCGGATAGGCGTTGCGGTCGGAGAGCAGGCCATAATCGCCACGCGAGAAGGTGAAGCCGCCGTCCGGGCGCTGGCGCGAGAGCACCCAGTCGAATGTGCGGTCGGCGAGTGCTCCATGATCGGCCCAGCCCAGTCGCGTGACGGTGTGGAGCGCCATGCCCACCGCGTCAGCGTAGTAGACCACCTCGGGCAGCACCGCGTCGCACGAGGCGCGCACCGACCCCGAGGCGGTGACGCCGCCCGCCAGGAACGCCGCGATGCGCGTCGCCAGCGCGCGCGCGCGCGCGTCGCCGTGCGCCTCGGCGTGCCACGCCAGCTTCATGCACTGGAAGGCGTTGTACTGGTAGCAGAGGTAGTGCACTCGCGTACGCGGCTGGAAGCGTCCGCCGATCTCGTACGGCAGCTCGCCGCTCGGGAGCTGGACTGCCTCGAGGAACCCGAGCAGCGCCGGCACGCGCGCGAGGTAGCGCGCCTCGCCGGTCTCGCTCGCGAGACGGCCCAGCACCCACACCCACTCGGCCGTGTTGTTGGGCACCAGGCCACGGGGATGATCGAAGTAGTTCACGGCGAGCCCGCCCTCGTGTTCCTGGTAGCCGATGCTCAGCTCGACGAAGTCGTGCCAGCGCTGCGCCGCCTCGAGGAAGTGCTGGCCGAGCCCGCGCCGGTGCGCCTCCAGCAGCGTCACCGCCGCGAAATCCCCCTCGACCGTCGCCACCAGGTGACGGCGCTCGCGCAACGGATAGCTCCAGGCGCCGTCGGGGCGCTGTGCCGCATCCACCGCCTCGGTGGCGTCGCGGGCGCGCTCGCGAAATCGCGCCTCCCCGGTGAGATCGTGGAGCGTCCAGTTGGCCAGCGCCCAGTAGGCCTGGCCCTGCAGGAAGAAGTGGCGTTCGCGAGGCGAGAGGGCCGGGAGGTAGCTCTTCCAGAAGCGCCACAGCCGGATGTTCCAGCGCACGCCCTGGTCGTCGCCTTCGAGACGGGCGGCATGCAGGTGGCGCGCTTCGAGGTTGGCGTGCAGCCGGAGCGCGGCCTCGAGCAGCCGGGGCGCTGCCGTGGGGGAGGCGGCGAGCGTGGCCGCGCTCAATGCAGGACGACGAAGCGCCGCGTGGTCGTGCCCGCCGCCCCGCTCAACCGCGCGAGGTAGACCCCCGCGGGGGCCGAGCGTCCCCCGTCGTCGCGCCCGTCCCATGAATGCGCATGCCGTCCGGCGGGGAGGACCTGATCGACGAGTGTGGCGATCCGACGGCCCTGCAGATCGAACAGCTCGAGCCGCACCGTGCCGGTGACCGGGAGGGCGAACGAGAAGCGCGCCGGGCCGCGCACCGGATCGGGCGCGGGAGAGGCGAGCTCGAGCCGCGCGAGTGCCGGAGCGTCGCCCACCGCGACCGGCGAGGGCTGCGCCGCCGGGTCGTAGAGCAGGACGCGCAGCGAGTCGAAGTCGAGGCCGGACAATCGCGAGCCGGTATCCGAGAGCACGCGGTAGCGCAGGCGCACCGCGGTCCCCGCGGGGCCGGTGAAGGGCGAGAGGTCGGCGCGTTCGGCCCGCCACAGGTAGCGCGCCCCGCCGTAGACCGGCATGCCGACCGGCTGCACGCCTCCGGAGCTGCCGAGCGTGGTCCCGGTCGAGGCGACCTGCGTCCAGGTGGTGCCCGTGAGGCTGGCCTCGATCACGCCGCAGTCGTAGTCCGACTCGAACTGCCAGCGCGCATCGAAGAGGGCGTAGGCGTGGACACCTGCCGAGAGGTCGAGCGTGGCGATGTGGGTGAGCGGGTTGTCGGCGTCGTCCGCGTAGGCCACATTCGGGCTGTCCGCGAAGTAGCGGCTGGGATGGCCCGGATCCCCGGTGACGATCCCCCAGCTCCCGGTGGTCCACTGAGCCAGGCCCGATGAGGCATCGTCGCTGGCGATGAGCGTCGGCACGCCGCACACCAGCTCGACGGTGTCGCGCGAGAAGGTGCCGCCCGGAGCGGTGAAGTCCACGCGGAAGCGCAGCACCCGCCCCGCGGTGACGGTGTCGTCCACGGCGACCAGGAGCCCGTTGCCGCTCGCGGCATCGGCGCTGGTGAGCGGGGCGAGCGTGGCATAGGGGATCGCTCCGGGGAACACCGAGGCGCCGGCCGAGAGCGACGACATCGTGGCGATCAGTCCCGGACCCGCGGCCCCGCTCACGCCCTTGTTGCGGGCGCGCAGGGTGACGTAGTGGCTGGAGCCGGCCGCGAGGGGACCACTCACCACGTCGGCGCGCTCCACGCGTGCGTAGGGCCCTGCGATCATGGCGGTGTACCGGGCGAGACGCAGGTTCTCCTCGGCGAGCGGCACGATGCGCGAAGGGGGCGGCCAGAAGCCGTCGTTGGGGCCGCCCACCTCGGGCGTCCAGGTGAACGCGCGCGGTTTGTTGACCACGTCGCCGTAGGCCCAGTCATTGAAGTCGCCGTTGGTCCCGTAGAGCGCGCGGATCACCTGCCCGGTCAGGTAGCCGTTCCCGAGCGACATGTCGTCCTCCCACTCGTAGAACTTGTTCGAGTCGGGCGGGGCGGTGGTGGTGTATCCCCACGGGTGCAGGAGCAGATCGCTGTAGGTGTGGAAGGAGAGACCCGTCTTGGGCTGCAGGGCGATGACGATGCTGCGCTGCGCCTGGGTCTCCGACTCGGATCCGGCGCTTGGCCCGCGGTAGGTGTCCGACGAGGGCGAGGGACTCGAGCCAGCGTTGTCGAAGCCCCAGAAGTACGGGTAGTTGCGATTGATGTCGACGCCATCCCCGCTGTTCACCGTGAGGCTGCCGTCGTTGTCGCGGAGGTTCTTCCGCCACAGCCCGCCACCGCCCGGGTTCGAAGTCTGGTTCTGGACGTAGCCGTCCGGATTCACCACCGGCACGATGTAGATGACGCGATTCTCGAGCAGGTAGGTGGTCTCGGGATCGGTCCCGTACCTGGCGAGCAGATCGTCCACGAAGTAGAGGAGCGCCTGCATCCCCTCGGGCTCGCGCGCGTGAGTGAGGGCGTTGTAGAAGACGACCGGGCGCGTATCGGGGCCGGTCACCGTCCTGGCGATCCTGAGCCCCCAGATCGGGCGACCCTTGCCCGAGGTGCCGATGGTGTCGATCTTGTCGGCGACCAGGCCCTGCGTGTCGTTGGCCACCAGCTCGTCGAGCTTCATCTTGACCTCGGCCAGCGTCCAGTAGCCCCCCATGCTGCCCGAGCCGAAGGGCGGCAGCACCTCGGTGCGGAAGATCCCGTCGGGCCGCGCGGCGCTGCGCACCCGCTGGCCCGGCGGCGTGGGGCGGCCGGCCAGCTCGGTCGCGGCGCGCTCGGCGGCGCTGCGCGCGGGATCGGCGTCCACCAGGGTGACGCGGCCGCCGAGGCGCTGGAGGGTGACCTCATCGCCCGGCCATTCGAGCAGGCGCACCCGGCGCGTGCCGCGCACCTCGACGATGTCGAGACCGGCTTCCTGCAGGGTCGAGAAGGGCACGTTCGGCGCCAGCTCGAACTCGATCAGGCGCGGTGACGGGACGGAGTCCTGAGCGACAGCGGGGACGGCGATGACGAGACCGAGGCAGAGGAGCAGGGCCGAGCGCCGGCTGGGCATCAACGTCTCTCCTGAGGGTGGGAGTCCGGGACGCGCACGATGATACCATGCGGCCCGGCATGCCCAACGCCCACCGCCTGGTCTGGTTGTTCGACATCGACGGCACGTTGCTGCTCACCGACGGGGCCGCGCGCGAGGCGTTCTCCTTCGCGCTCCAGGAGTCGCTCGGCGTGGAGGACGACCTGCGGGACATCGCCTTCGCCGGGCGCACCGACCCGTTGATCCTGCGCGACATCCTGGGCAAGCACGGCCGCGTCTTCCGGGACGGCGACGAGGCGCGATTCTGGACGGCGACCTACGAGCGCATGGATGTGCTGCTCACCCCGGGCCGCGGGCGGCTGCTCCCGGGCGTGAGCACACTCCTCGCCGAGGTGGATCAGGAGCCGGAATGGGTCTCCGCGCTCCTCACCGGGAACACGACCGGCATGGCCCGCATCAAGCTCGGGCATTTCGGCATCGCGGAGCGCTTCGCCTTCGGCGCCTTCGGCGAGGAAGCGGCCGACCGCAACGCCCTGGCGCGCGTCGCGGTCGCGCGGGCGTTCGATCGCTACGGCGCGCCGCCCGAACGCTGTGTCGTGGTGGGCGACACCGAGCACGACATCGCCTGCGCACGGGCGGCAGGGGCGCATGTGGTGGCGGTAGCCACCGGCGTCCGCGACCGCGCGACGCTGGCGGCGTTCCGGCCGGACCTCTTGCTCGATGACCTGTCCGATGTCTCCGCATGCCTCGACTGGGCGAGGGCCCTGCCGGAACTA
Organism: Candidatus Eiseniibacteriota bacterium; assembly: GCA_041492985.1. Classification (GTDB taxonomy): domain Bacteria; phylum Eisenbacteria; class RBG-16-71-46; order RBG-16-71-46; family RBG-16-71-46; genus WS-11. The sequence goes on along the minus strand of JBGPXY010000015.1, from coordinate 12,181 downwards.
AGCTGAGCATGCGAACGATCTTGCGCGCGAGCCTTGCCCTGCTCATCGGCGCGATCGCCCTGGTCCCCGCGCCGCGGGCCGAGGACGCGCCGCCCAGCTATGCGTTCATCAACGGACGCTGGTTCGATGGCCGCGCGTTCGTCGAGCGGACCGTCTTCTCGGCGCAGGGCGAGCTCTCCGCGAACAGCCCCGGCCGCGTGGATTCCACCGTGGACCTTGGCGGGCGCTACGTCGTCCCGCCCTTCGGTGAGGCCCACAATCACAACGCCGGGATGATCGGCTCGGGCGCGGTGACCGCTCGCTATCTGCGCGAGGGCATCTTCTACGTGAAGAACCCCTGCAACCTGCCGGCGCAGCGCGCGGCACCGCCCGAGGTCAACGTGCGCGGCAGCATCGACGTGGTCTTCGCCAACGGTGGGCTGACCGCGCCCGGCGGTCACCCGCTCGGGCTGGTGCGCCGGAACATCGCCCGCGGCGCCATGACGGAGGCGGACGGCGAGGGGGCGTTCTACTTCACGCTCGAGACGCACGACGACGTGGACCGCAAGTGGCCCGCGATCCTCGCCGGGAGACCCGACTTCATCAAGACGTTCCTGCTCTTCTCCGAGGAGTACGACCGGCGGCGCGCGGACACCACTTACTTCGCGTGGAAGGGACTCGACCCAAAGCTCCTTCCGTACATCGTCGACAAGGCGCACGCGGCGGGGCTGCGCGTGTCCACGCACGTCGAGACTGTGGCCGATTTCCGCGCGGGGGTGGCGGCGGGGGTGGACGAGATCAACCATCTGCCCGGCTTTCGCCCGGAGCGCGACGCGCTCCCGGGCTACGCTCGCCTCAGTCGCTACGTCCTGACCGACGCCGACGCGGTCGCGGCCGCCAAGCGCAAGGTCGTGGTCGTCACCACGGTGAGCGAGGTGCTCGAGATCCTCGCCGCCGACTCCAGCGCCGCCAACCGCGCGAACGTGCGGGTGGTGCGGGCCATGATCGTGGGCAACCTGCGCACGCTGCATCGGCATGGGGTCGCGATCGCCCTGGGCAGCGACCGCTTCCGCTCGACCTCGACCGCCGAGGCGATGGCCCTCCACCGGCTCGGGGTGTTCGACGAGCTCACGCTGCTCAAGATGTGGTGCGAGACCACGGTCGCGACCATCTTCCCCGCCCGGAGGATCGGCTGGCTCGTGGACGGATACGAGGCGAGCTTCCTCGTGCTCGACGGCGATCCGCTCGCCGATTTCGAGAACGTGAGCCGGATCCGGATGCGCGTGAAGCGGGGCCTCATCCTGCCGGAGCCGTAGCGGGGGAGGTCGGCCGCCGGCCGCGAGCGTTTGCGCCCGGTGCGGCGGCTATTGCCCCGAGCGCAGCGCCTCGGCGCGAGCCGCGGCCTCCATGAAGGGGAGAGCCTCGTCGAGATTATTCGCGAGCGGCGCGTCGGGGAACGCGGCGCGCAGCGCATCAACCGGCCGGTAGAGCACGCGGTGGTCGCTGCTCTTGAGCAGCGAGAGGTCGTTGAGGCTGTCGCCCATCGCCGCCACCATGAACCCGGCGCTCTTGAGCCCCGAGACGATCCGTTCCTTCTGCCCGCGGATGCGCAGCTTGAATCCGGCGATGGTGCCGCCGCCATCCAGCTCGAAGTGGTTGGCGAACAGGCTGTGCCCACCCAGCTCCTGGAGCAGCGGCTCCGAGAACTCGTGGAAGGTGTCGGAGATGATGAGCACCTGGCCCATGGCCCGCAGCCGCGACAGGAACTCCCGTGCCCCGAGGTACGGCTTGACCCCGTGAGCGACCTCCTGGAGCTGCTTGAGGGTCAACCCGCGCGACCGCAGCGCCGCGACCCGGCGGTGCATCAGCGCCTCGAAGTCACCCACCTCACGGGTGGTGAGGTTCAGCTCCGGCAGCTCGAAATGGACCCCCAGCAGGGGCCAGATCTCGGGTGCCAGCACGCCTTCGAGGTCGATCGCGAAGATCATGAGGCGGGGACCATAGCACGGCGTCCGCTTTCGAACATCGCCGACGAACCTCGGGGTCCTACCGAGGGCGTCGCCAGAGTCGAAGGCCCCTTCGGCAAGGCGAGCCTCAGTGCCGATGCCGATGGTGGAGGTCGGGCGCGTGCGGGTGGGTGTGGGTGAGCGGCTCGTGCTCATGCGGATGCGTGTGCCTCACCCACGGCGGCAGCCCGGGATGGACGTGGGTGTGATGCCCATCATCGTGGCGATGGCTGTGCGTGTGGGCCATGGCTTCGTGCGTGTGCTCGTGTTCGTGGCGCGCGGACAGCATGAAGTAGAGCCCGGCGGCTACGCAGGGCGCAGCCACGAGCTGCGCCGGCTGGATGCGCTCGCCAAAGACAGTCCAGGCGAGGATCACGCCAAGGAACGGCGACGTCGCGAACAACAATTGGGAGCGGGTGGCACCGAGATGCTGGGCACTGAAGATGTAGAGCATGATGGAGAGCCCGTAGCTGACAGCCCCGACCCCGAGCGCCGCCCCGAGACGTGTGATCCCAGGGAAGTGCTGGCCGAGGGAGATGCCGAGCACCAGATTGACGGTGCCAGCGATCAGGCCCTTGGCCACCGTCGTCTGTGCCGGCGTGAACCCACTCACGAGTGCCGTGAGGTTGTTGTCCAGCCCCCAGCACACGCATGCGCCGGCGACCAGCGCCCCGGCTTTCCAGCCGGCCGCTCCCTCGGGTGCGGCGAGGAGGCCGCCGCCCAGCAGGACGAGGCCGGCGGCCAGCAACGTGCGGCGATCGAGATTCTCGCGAAAGAGCGTCCACGCCAGAAGCGCCGTGGCCACGATCTCGAGATTGAGCCACAACGAGACCGAGGCGGCCGGCGCCGCTCGCAGTCCCAACAGCAATAGCACCGGCGCCAGCCCGCCGCCAAAGATGACTGCGAAGCTCAGCAGGCGGCGCTGGCGAGGATCACGCCGGAGCGCACTCGAGCCGCCTCGAAACGCGAAGGGCAGCGCCCCGATCGCACCGCCCAGGTAGAGCAGTCCGGCAAGCGTCAGTGGAGCGATCGACGAGAGGAGGGCCTTCGCCAGCGGCGTGGAGGCTCCGAACAGGAGTGCGGCGGCCAGTGAAGCCAGCACCGGGCGCGAGAGCGCGAAACGCGAGGGGGAGGTCTTCATGCGCGCATTGAAGCACACCACCTCGGCTTCACCGTAGCCCCGCCTCCACGGCGGGGATCGCCATCCGGCGGAAGAGGGCGTCGATCTCGTCGGCGGAGAGTTGCCGGGTCTCGTCCACCAGGGAGACCACCAGCTCGATCAGGCCTCCCGCCACGAACTGCACCACCGCTTCGACGCGCATCGCGTCGCGGTTCTTCCGTGAGCCGAGCGCGTCGATGTCTTCTCGCACCAGCTCGACCAGCATCCGATGCAGGTGTTGCTTGAACACGGTGCCGCTCCGCTTGCCCACCATGGCCGCGAACGTGTCTCGGTGCTGATCCGCATGGGCGAACAACTCGCGGCTGAACGCGAAGAGCCGCCCATCCGCATCGGCCGCGCCCGATCGACCGCGAAGCTGAAGTCGCTTGAGCGACGAGCGGAGCATCTCGACGCTGCCCTTCATCAGGTCGTCCTTGCTCCTGAAATGTGAGTAGAACGTCGAGCGCCCCACATTGGCGCGATCGATGATGTGCTGCACGGTCAACGCTTCGAAGCCCTGCTCCTTGATCAATGACACCATCGCGGATCTCAACAGCTCGCGCGTCCGCTGGATCCGCCGGTCTTCCCTCACCTCCGGCACGAGACCTCCCCTCGAGATCGTCTGGACGTTCGGTGCCCGCTTGTCCCGAAACGGACGGGCGCTACCCAGATGTCGGTAACTCACGCGACTATCGAACAGTATGTTCAACAGCGGACATAGAGTCCAGAAAAAAACGGAGCGTTCAGAAAGGAGGTACGACCATGCAGCCCTACGCACGCCTCTCGATCGTCAGCGTCGTCCTGACCGCGGTGTTCATCACGGTCAACCATGTCTTCACGCTGGGTCCTGCCGCATATGCGCTGGGCGCGGTACTCGTGGTGCTTCCGGTGGTCCTGATGTGGTGGTTCACCGCGACGAAGAGCCGGGTCGCGCTCGCGGGCTATCTGCTGCTGAATCTCTGGATCATCGTCGGGTTCGGGCTGATCAACGGCCTGTGGGATGGCACCCTTCGGCTGTTCCTCGGCACGCTGCTGTCCTCGCTCTCGACCTCGTACCCAAGACCCCTGATCGGGAGCTACGCGTTCGAGGCGAGCGGCCTGCTCAGCTTCATCGGCAGCCTGTTCGTCCTCTACTACGCGGCGAGGCTGATCCAGGCGTACCGCGCCGAGCGACGTGGTGCAGCGCCGCGACCGGTTCCGGCGCGCAGGATCGCGGTGTTCGCGGTCACCGGTGTGATCGCTCTGGCGGCCACCGTGGGCGCCTACGTTTACAGCGACCAGGACCGATGGACTGCGCCTTCCAACGGCGTGGTCAAGATCGGGGTCATCGTGCCCACGGAAGGGCCGTATGCGCTGCTCGGCACGTCGTTCGTCAAGGCCGTCCAGATGGCGCGCGACGACCTCAAGCACACCAGGTACCGCTACGAGCTCGTGATCCGCGACAGTGGCCCGGATCCGGCAGCAGCCAAGGTGGTCATCCGGAAGGTCATCCAGGACGACAAGGTCGACGCCATCGTTGGGGGCGTCTCGCTGATCGGGCAGGTCACCCAGCCTCTCGCGACTGAGGCGCGGATCCCGCACACCTGCGTCTGCACGGTCACGTCGATCGGCGACGGCGTCTACAACTTCACGAACATCCCCACGCCGGAAGCGGAAGCGGTTCGGTGGGTCGAGGAGGCTCGGAAGCGGGGCATCGCAAGGATCGCGATCATTTCGCAGGACTATCCGAGCATCAACAACCACGTCAAGGCGCTCAAGGCCGAGGTGGCGCGGGTCGGCCTCACGATCACCTACGAGACCCACTTCGACGCATCCGTGACCGAGTTCCGCGGCACGATCGCGGCGGCGAAGGCCTCTCAGCCCGACGTCTACTACCTCGAAGCGCTCAATCCGCGGCTCGAGCTGCTCGGGCAACAGCTCCTGGACGCGAAGATCCGCAACCTGTCCTCGGTCGTGGCGCCTTCGCTCAGCACGCAGCCCGAGCTCTTCGAAGGGGTCTGGTATACGGATAGCAACCTTCGCGACATCGGCTTCAGGAAGCGCTTCGAAGATAAGTACCCCGGCACGCAATTCGCGACGCACATGATGCCGTACGCGTACGACTCTTTTCACATGATCGTGCAGGCATTCGAGCGAGGCGAGAACCCGGCCGTCTATCTCAGAAACCTGGCGACCTACGATGGGACGGCAGACGTGCTCGTGAAGAGCACCGGCAGCGGGAATTTCAAGTCCGCCCCGGCGGTGTGGATGATCAAGAACGGCAAGCCCGAACTGATCAATTGAATGGCTCCGCAGCCAACACGGGGCTCTACGGGGAGGGAGATATGAACACCACCAGAGTCACTCGGATGATCGTGGCGGTGCTGATCGTGGCGATGCTCGGCGGTGCGTACCTGATCGTCGCCAGGAACGACGCAACCAGGGGTGCCAAGCAGGAGACGCCCTCGGGGTTCTTCCACTGAGGCCCCGATGCTTCGAGCTAGGCTGCTCGCCCTGTTTCTTTCCACATCCAGAGCTCCTGCTTCAGCTCGGCATCGATCCTGTTGCGCCCTCGATTCGACTCTGTCTTCGTGGCGAGTCGATCGAGGAACCCGGCGAGATCGCGGAGCTGCCTGAACTGGCTGGGTGCCAGGAAGCGATTCCCAGGCTTGGCCAAGTGTGCCCGCAACGACTTGAGCAGAATCAATCGCAATCCGGTCTCTTCCGCAAAGCTCAGCCCCGGAGCCCGCCTTGCTTCTCTTTCCGCAATTGTTTCCCGCCGACAGTCCAGCACCGCCGCAAGCCCGCTCTGGCTCAACTCGCATGACTGCCGAAGAAACCGCAGCTCCGATCCCTTGAGTGGATACGGTTCCGTGAGCAGGCCCACCGCAATGACCTGAAGGAGTTGCCACTCCTTCGAGATTCCGATGAACGTCTCCCCACACTCGGGGCACGTCGTCTCTGTGACGCCACCAGCTAGCCAGAGATTCTCCAGCCCCGACTCCTGATAGTGGTACTCCGGAAGGACCCGCTCAGAGGCGGTTGGCCTACCGCAGCCCGGACAAATGACCATGGTCATCGTGCCCTCCGCTGCTTCGGGGAAGCGTTGTCCACCATGATGCTCACCAAAGTGCACGGCCCATCAACGCGAAGGTCGACAACAAGGAGTGATGGACGACCCCTCAAACACTTGCCGACGAGGCGAACGCGAAAAGCATGCCTTACTTCGATCCATTCCGGCGCTCCCCGCAAGATGTGGGAGCGAAGGATCGGGTTGATGTCCTGGGCGATGAATCGTTCGTCGTGGAGCGCTTTCCAGAAGTGGTCGGGACGCCGGCACTTCATCGAGCCGTCCAGGATCCTCCGAATGATCCCCTCAGCGTCCTCACCAGTCATGCGCTCACCGCCCGGGTCTTCAGGGGCGGGGCGCATGGCTGCGACCCCTCTCGTTCGGGAGTCACCCTAGTCGCTGTACGGCAAGCGTACAAGGCCACAGGCCGCCGGGATGTGGGCAGGCCGTTGCTGGTCCTGCGGGGCCCTTGCTTGGCTCGGTCGGGCCTCAGCCTTGCCAGACAGAATCACCTCTTGTGCAGACCTAGTCTGGCCGATTATTATTCTGGCATATGGTCATCACAGCGAACATTTCACAGACGCTCGACGGCAAGGACCGCAAGATCCTGGCCCTCGTTCAGCGCGACGGGAAGCTCCCTCAGGCGGAGATCGCCAGGCGGGTGGGGCTCTCGGCTGCCGCGGTCAACGAGCGGCTGAAGAAGCTCGAGAACGCGGGGGTCATCCGCCGATACGTGGCGGTGGTGGACCCGCACGCGGTCGGGGCGTCGGTGACCGCCTTCGTCGAGGTCTTCATCGAGCACCCGCGCTTCGAGCCGGCGTTCATCGCCAAGGTGCGCTCGATGGACGAGGTCCAGGAGGTCCATCACGTCACCGGCGAGTTCTCGCTCCTGCTCAAGCTTCGCGTCTCCGGCATGGAAGCGTTTCAGCAGCTGCTCATCCACCACCTCAACGCCCTCGAGGGCGTTCGTCAGACCCGCACCGTGATCGCGCTCTCGACCTCCAAGGAAGAGAGCTACGTCCCGACCGGCGCGGAAGGAGAGACCCGGTGACCGCGATGCCCGTCCGCGCCCCGCACCTTGCCGCCTCCGACGTCCACGGCGTGCTCGCCAAGCACTTGCTCGTGGACGGCTACGACCTCGTGCTCGACCTCGAGAAGAGCCAGGGCCGCAGGCTCTGGGACGCGCGCGGCGAGCGCTGGTACCTGGACTTGTTCTCGTGCTTCGCCACGCTGCCGGTGGGGCTCAACCATCCGAAGATGCGCGAGCCCGCCTTCGAGGCCAAGCTGCTGCGCGCGGCGCGGACCAACCCCGCCAACTCGGACATCTACACCGTCGAGCTGGCGGAGTTCGTCGACGCTTTCGGTCGCCACGCGATGCCGGCCTGGCTGCCCCACCTGTTCCTGGTCGCGGGCGGCACGCTGGGCGTGGAGAACGCGCTCAAGGCGGCGTTCGACTGGAAGGTGCGACGCAACTTCCGAAAGGGCTACCGCGAGGAGAAGGGGCACCAGGTGCTCCATTTCCGCGAGTCCTTCCACGGGCGCTCGGGCTACGCGCTCTCGCTGACCAACACCGCCGACCCGAGGAAGTACCAGTACTTCCCGCGCTTCGATTGGCCCCGGGTGGCGAGCCCCAAGCTGCGCTTCCCGATCGACGACGCCGAGATCGACCGCGTGCGCCGTGAGGAGAATCTGGTGCTCGACGCCATCCGCAACGCGTTCGCCGAGCGCAAGGACGAGATCGCCTGCCTGATCATCGAGCCCATCCAGGCCGAGGGCGGCGACAATCACTTCCGCCCCGAGTTCCTACGCGCGCTGCGCCAGGTGGCCGACGAGCAGGAGGCCCTGCTCATCTTCGACGAGGTGCAGACCGGCATGGGGCTCACCGGGCGCATGTGGGCGCACCAGCACTGGGACGTGAAGCCCGACCTGCTCGCCTTCGGCAAGAAGACCCAGGTGTGCGGCGTGATGGCCGGTCCACGGCTCGACGTGGAGCCCGAGAACGTGTTCCGCATCCCGAGCCGGGTGAACTCGACCTGGGGCGGCAACCTCACCGACATGGTGCGCTGCCAGCGCTACCTCGAGATCATGGCCGAGGAGAAACTGGTCGAGCATTCGGCGACGGCGGGCGCCCATCTGTTGGCCGGCCTCCAGCGTCTGCAGGCCGAGCGGCCCGACACAGTCAGCAATGCCCGCGGCCTCGGGCTCATGTGCGCCATCGACCTCCCCGACGGGCCCACCCGCGACGCGGTCGCCCAGGAGATCTACGAGCTGGGTGCGGTCATCCTCGGCTGCGGCGTGCGCAGCCTGCGGTTCCGCACCCCGCTCGATGTGACCCTCGCCGAGCTGGACGAGGGGCTCGAGCTGGTGCGGCGGGCACTCACCAAGGTGGGTCTCAAGTCGGCCTGAGTACGCCCCGGCCCGCCTGCTAGACTCGGCGGGCCGTGATGACGTTCTGGGTGTCCCTCGCCTCGGCGGTTGTCGCCTTCGCCGCCTATGCGGTCACCGCCTCGCGCACGATCACCTGGTGGGACGGGAGCAGCTACCCGCTCGCCGCGTGCACGCTCGGCATCACGGGCGCGCCCGGCTCGCTCCTGCTGACCCTGCTCGGTTGGCTGGCGACGCGCGTGCCGCTCGTTCATCCGGTCGCGTTCCAGCTCAATCTGTTCGCCGGGCTCATGGCCGCATGTCTGGTCGGTCTCGTGACCCGGTTGTCCATCGTGCTGGCGACGCCCGAAGGTCGGCCCCCGGGCCCGCGCGAGCTCATCGCCGGTGGGGTGGCCGGGCTCACGCTCGCCTTCAGCGTGAGCGTCTGGTCGTATGCGGTCCAGTTCACGCCGTACGTGCTCACGGCGTTGTTCACCGGCCTCATCCTCACCGTGGCCCTGGAATGGTGGCGTCGCGCCGCGACCTCGGATGCCGCGAGCTGGTTGTTCGCCCTCTTCCTGCTGTTCGGGCTCGACTTCAGCGTCCATCGCACCAACCTGCTGCTGCTGCCGGCGGCGCTGGTCTGGGTCACGCTCGGCCGCCCGTCGCTCGGGCGTCGAGCGGCGCCGTGGACCGCGGCGGTCGCGGGTCTGGCGCTCGGCCTGGCGTTTCAGCTCCTCACGATCCCGATCGCGCGGCGGGATCCGCTCTTCAACATCGATGATCCGCGAGACCTCAGGAGCCTCTGGTCGTACATCTCGCTCGATCGAGTGGGCGGCGGATTCCTGATCCAACTGTTCCCGCGCAAGGCCGACTTCTTTCGCGTGCAGCTTGGCGACTACGTCGGTGTCATGAGGCGCAACCTCTGGCCAACCGTCTCCTCGCCCGTGGGCGCGCTGCCCCTGCTGCTCGGGCTGTTCGGCTGGTTCTCTGCGCTCCGCGGCACCCCGCGTCGCGCCCTGGGCATGCTGGTGTTCTTCGTCTGCGCCAGCCTCGGTGCGGTGGTTTACTTCAATCTCCCCGCGCACTACTTCCGCAACATGGATCGGCATTACCTGCCCTCGCTGGTCGTGTTCGTTCCGCTCATCGGCCTGGGCGTGGCGACCCTGTTGCGCCTCGTCGGCGGCACGGGAGGGGCCATGCGCGAGCGGCTCGCGCTCGGGCTGGGCGCAGTGCTCCTGCTCGTGCCCGCGGGCGAGTGGGCAGTGAACCGGGGCGCGTGCGACTACTCGCGTGTGCGTTTCGCCGAGACGTACTCGCGCGACGTGCTGGAGACGCTGCCGCAAGACGCCATTCTTCTGACGAATGGCGACAACGACTCGTTCCCTCTCTGGTACTTGCAACAGGTGGAGGGAATCCGTCGCGACGTGACCGTCATCAATCTTCCATCGACGAACATGGGCACGTACCTCGGGCACCTGCGGCGACACGATCCGTACCTGTCACAACTGCTCTCGCGCGAACGCGGCGTCGGCATTCTCCGCCCGGTGACCTTGCCCGATTCCGTCGTGACCATTCCCGTCGACCCGCAGGGCGCTCTCGGACTGCCCGATTCGGTCATCCTGCCCGAATCGATCGCGATTCGGATTGGCGGAGAATTCTATGGATCCGATCGCGTGGTCATGGACCTCCTTCAGCTCAACCGCTGGCGGCGGCCCGTGCTGCTAGCGTGCACCGTGTCGCGGGACGGTGTGACGTGGCTCTGGCCCTACGCGCGCCTGGAGGGCATGTCCTATCGTATCGTGCCGTCCGCGGATCCCGCCGTCGAAGATCTCCCTCGCCTTCGGAAAGTGCTGATGGAGCTAGTCCACTATGCCGGCGTCGCCGATTCGACGATCCCCTTGGACTCGGTCTCGAAGCCGATGTGCGCCAACTACGTGGCGTCGCTCCAGATTCTAGCCATCCGCGAGCTGTCCCGGGACGACCCGGAACGATGCCTCGCGACCCTTCGGTTCCTCGAACAGCGACTCCCGCCGAAACGATTGGGGATGCCGGAGGGCTTCTTGGATCCGCTGCGGAAGCAGGCCGTGGCGCGGTTGCGTGAGAAGCGGAAGACGGGACGCTGAACCCGAGGCGCCGCAACCGGCGACCATGCCGCCGGCCCCGACCGTTCGCGCCCGCCTCAGCCGCTTGCGAGCCGTGAGCGGAGCGTGCGGATGCAGTTGAACATCCGCACGCGCATGGTGGCCTCGCTGCGGCCCTCCTGGGTCGCGATCCGCGCGTAGGGCCAGTCCTCGAAATAGTGGAGCCGGATGATCTCGCGACACGGCGGATCCAGCGTGTCCAGCGCCACGTAGAGGCGTGACGACGCCTCGCTCGACTCCGCGCCCTCGCTGGGGCCGGGGCCGGGATCCGGCAGAGTGTCCTCGGCGGGAACCAGCCGGCGGCGCCGGCGGAAACGATCGATCGCGCGTGCGAGGGTGACCGTGCGCACGAACGCGCGCAGGGTGCGGCGCACGGCGAAGTCCGGCCGCGAGGCGGCGCTCCAGACCGCGCTCACCACCTCCTGCACGATGTCCTCGCGGTCCTCGCGGGTGAGCCCCAAGCGCTGGTAGAGCACGATCTCGCGGGCCCATCGCTCGACGGTGCGGCAGGCGGTGGACTCGCCCGCCGCGAAGCGGCGGAGCAGCCCTTGATCGGCCTCGAGCGGCAGGGAGGGGGAGTCCAAGCGGCCTCCGAGGATGATGAAAGGGCGACCGAAGACAAGGCGTCGCCGATGGAGTATAAACGCCGCGTCGGGCCGCGCGACATGATTGTCACCGCGGCCATAGGCTGGCGGGAGCCTGCCCGCGCCGGGGGGCTGCCGCATGCGCGGAGTGGAGGGGCGTTGACCCACGAAGAAGCGGTGCCGCTGGTCTCGGACTGGGCCCGCGGTGCGCTCGACGCCGACCGAGCGCGCGCGGTCGAGGAGCACGTCCGCGTCTGCGGCGAGTGCCAGGCGGCCGCCGAGGCCGCCGGTGGCCTCCAAGCAGAGGCCGCACGCCTCGCGCGGACACCTTCACCCCATCCGTCGCCGGACGCCCTCGCCCAGTACGTCTCCGAGCCGGAAGCCGCCTCGATCGCCACGCTGGCGCGCGTCGGTGCCCATGTGCGCGGGTGCGACCCGTGCCAGGAAGACGTAACGCTCATGCGCGGGGCCAGCCGGCCGGCATGGTGGCGCGCGATCCGCGCTACCTGGGACGCGCCCGGCTCGACAGCCCGCTGGCTCCAGCCTGCGCTGGCCGTCTGCGCGTTGCTGCTCGCGTTTCCGGCGTGGCGTGGCCTGGTCGAGCTGCCCCGCGAGCGGGTCGCCGCCGAGCGGCGGCTCCACGACACGGACGCCGCGCGCGTGCGCGCCGAGGACAGGGCGGAGAGACTCGCGAGCGAGTCGAACCACGCTGCCCGCGGCGGAGGCGTGGCAGCACTCGTGCTGCAGGGCGCCGCGCGCGCCGCCGGACCCGTGCCAACCCTGCGGCTCCGATCCGGCCAGATCCTCCAGCCGGTGCTCCTCGATGTCTCGCCGCCGGCGGGCGAACTGCGCCTGAAGCTCGTGCGCGCGAACGGGACCGTCGCCTGGACATCCGG
>JBGPXY010000003.1:0-45979 GCA_041492985.1 Candidatus Eiseniibacteriota bacterium | reverse complement strand
TCCAGCACGCCTCCTACGAGGGCGTGATCCCGAGCCTCGAGCGCCGCTATCGCACCACCAGCAGCGAGGCGGCGCGGCGCAACATCCATGCGCTCATGAATCCGACGCCGTGCCCGGACTGCGGCGGCCGGCGGCTCCGGCCCGAGAGCCTGGCGGTGCGTCTCGAGGGGCGCGACATCGCCCAGTGGGTCGCGATGCCGGTGAGTGGGGCGCGGGCGGCGGTCGCGGCCCTCGAGTTCAGCGGGGCGCGGGCCACGATCGCGAGCCCGATCGTCAAGGAGATCGCGAACCGGCTCGGCTTCCTCGACGACGTGGGGCTGGGCTACCTGACGCTCGACCGCTCCGCGGCGACCCTGGCGGGGGGCGAGGCGTAGCGCATCCGGCTCGCCACGCAGATCGGCTCCCAGCTCACCGGGGTGCTCTACATCCTCGATGAGCCCTCGATCGGCCTCCATCATCGCGACAACCGCCGGCTGCTCGCGACCCTGCTGCGCCTGCGCGATCTCGGCAACACGGTGGTGGTGGTCGAGCACGACCGGGACACGATGGCCGCCGCCGACTACCTGGTGGACCTGGGCCCGGCGGCGGGCCGCCATGGGGGTCGTCTGGTGGCCGCCGGCACGCCGGCCGAAGTGGCGGCGAATCCCGCCTCGCTCACCGGGCGCTACCTCGCCGGCGAGCGGTCCATCCCGGTGCCGGAGCGGCGTCGTCCGGGCAACGGCCTGGCGCTGGAGGTGATGGGCGCACGGGCTCACAACCTGCGTGAGCTGGACGCGCGCTTCCCGCTCGGGTGCCTGGTGTGCGTCACGGGGGTCTCGGGCTCGGGGAAGAGCACCCTCGTCAACGACATCCTGCTGGCCGCACTCCAGCGCCACTTCGGAGGCGCCGGCGCGCTTCCGGGAGCGCACCGCGCCCTGCGCGGACTCGAGCACATCGACAAGGTGGTGGACATCGACCAGAGTCCGATCGGCCGCACCCCGCGGTCCAATCCCGCCACCTACACGGGGGCGTTCGGCTTCGTGCGGGACCTGTTCGCGAAGCTTCCCGAGGCCAAGGTGCGCGGCTATGGTCCCGGCCGGTTCTCGTTCAACGTCAAGGGAGGCCGCTGCGAGAACTGTCAGGGCGATGGTCTGATGAAGATCGAGATGCATTTCCTGCCCGATGTCTTCGTGCGCTGCGATGTGTGTCACGGAAGGCGCTACAACCGGGAGACCCTCGAGGTCATGCACAAGGGACGCTCGATCGCCGACGTGCTCGAGATGACGGTGGAGGAGGCGCGGGATTTCCTGGGCGCGATCCCGCCGCTGCGCCGCAAGCTCGATACGCTGTTCGAGGTGGGTCTCGGTTACATCCACGTCGGCCAGTCCGCGACCACGCTCTCGGGGGGCGAGGCGCAACGGGTCAAGCTCGCCACCGAGCTGTCCCGGGTGGCGACCGGGCGAACCCTCTATGTCCTGGATGAGCCCACCACGGGGCTTCACTTCGAGGACGTGCGGGTCCTGCTGGAGGTGCTGCAGGCCCTGGTGGACCGTGGGAACACCGTGATCGTCATCGAGCACCAGCTCGACGTCATCAAGAGCGCCGACTGGCTGCTCGACCTGGGTCCGGAGGGTGGCGATCAGGGGGGCACCATCGTCGCTACCGGCACTCCCGAGGCGGTGGCACGCGTGCGCGGTTCGTACACCGGACGGGCGCTGCGCGACGTGCTGCGATCATGAGCCGCCGACCGCCTCGCCCGCGCGACGTCGGGCTCGTCGTGCTGCAGCTCGTCCTGGTCGCGCCGGTGATCGTGTATGTCTACGTTCGACAGGTGATCGGGGGCGCCATCCGGCGCGAAGCGCGCGCCCGTGACTTCCGTCGTGGGAAACGGCATCCTGTGACGCGCACCGGGGGCGTCGACGCCCGCACGTCCGCGGAACCTCCCGGGTCATCCTCGACCAGTCTGGCTCCCTCAGCGGAAGGACGCCCGTCATGACCTCGACGACCCCGGCGGCGAGCGGGAGCCCGCGAACGACCTCCCGACCGCGCGCCGCGACCATGCACGCGGTCGTCAAGGCGCAGGCCGGTCCGGGGGCCGAGATCCGCGAGGTCGCGGTGCCGGCCTGCGGACCCGGCGAGCTGCTGCTGCGCGTCCGGCGCGCCGGGGTCTGCGGCACCGACCTGCACATCTACGAGTGGGACCGCTGGTCCCAGGGGCGCCTCAAGCCCCCGGTCACCCTCGGCCACGAGTTCGTCGGCGACGTGATCGAGGTGGGCGCGGGCGTCACCCGCTACCAGCCCGGGGATCGGGTCTCGTGCGAGAGCCACGTCGTCTGCGGCGCGTGTCTCGCCTGCCGCACCGGCAACGGGCACGTGTGCGAGAACACGCGCATCCTCGGCGTCGACGTGAACGGGGGCTTCGCGGAGTTCGTCGCGGTGCCCGCGGTCAACGCCTGGCGCACACCGGCCAACATCACCATCGACGTGGCGGCCGTGATGGAGCCGCTCGGCAACGCGGTGCACACCGCGTTCTCGGGACCGCTCTCGGGATGCAACATCGCCGTCACCGGCTGCGGGCCCATCGGCCTGTTCGCCGTCGGTGTCGCGCGCGCGGCCGGCGCGGCGCGCGTGTTCGCGAGCGACGTGTCGCCCTACCGGCTGGATCTCGCCCGCCGCATGCAGGCCGACGCCGTGATCGACCCGACGAAGGAGGATTTCGTCGCCCGCATCCAGCAGCTCACGGGCGGCCGCGGGCTCGACGGCGTGCTCGAGATGTCGGGCAATCCGAGCGCGGTGCGAGACGGGCTCGCGGCGCTGCGCAACGGCGGGCGGCTCTCGCTGCTGGGGCTGCCCAAGGAGTCCTTCGAGCTGGACTGGAACCGGCTCGTCATCTTCAAGGGCATCACCATCCACGGGATCATCGGACGACGGATGTACGAGACCTGGTACCAGATGGACAACCTCCTCGGCTCCGGCCGACTGGACGTCCGCCCGGCCATCACGCACGTCATGCCGATGCGGGAGTTCGACGCCGCGATCGCGCTCCTGCGGTCGGGCCAGGCGGGCAAGGTGGTCCTGGTGCCCTGGGGCGAGAACGCATAGGGGAGGATCGAGCGTGTACGAGACGCTGCGACCGCAACTGCAGGCCGAGCTGAAGGCGATCCGCGACGCGGGGCTGTGGAAGGACGAGCGCGTGCTGATCTCGGCGCAGGGCCCGGCGGTCCGGCTCGCGGATGGGCGCGAGGTGCTGGTGTTCTGCGCCAATAATTACCTCGGGCTGTCGAGCCATCCGGAGGTGATCGCCGCCGCCCACAAGGCACTCGACGAGCGCGGGTTCGGGCTCTCCTCGGTCCGGTTCATCTGCGGGACCCAGGACCTGCACAAGACCCTCGAGCGGAAGATCGCCGAGTTCCTCCACACCGACGACACCCTCCTCTACGCGGCCTGCTTCGACGCCAACGGCGGCGTGTTCGAGCCCCTGCTGGGTGAGGAGGACGCGGTCATCTCGGACGCGCTCAACCACGCCTCGATCATCGATGGGGTGCGGCTGTGCAAGGCGCAGCGCTGGCGCTACGCGAACGACGAGATGGGAGACCTCGAGCGCTGCCTCAAGGAGGCCGAGGCGAAGGGCTGCCGCCACAAGCTCATCGTCACCGACGGCGCGTTCAGCATGGACGGGACGGTCGCCGATCTGAAGGCCATCTGCGATCTCGCCGACCGCTACCGGGCGCTGGTGATGGTGGACGACTGCCACGGCACCGGTTTCCTGGGCGCGACCGGACGCGGGAGCACCGAATACCGGGGCGTGATGGGCCGGGTCGACATCATCACCGGGACGCTCGGGAAGGCGCTGGGTGGCGCGCTGGGCGGGTTCACCACCGGTCGGCGCGAGATCATCGAGCTGTTGCGCCAGCGGTCGCGGCCGTACCTGTTCTCGAACTCGCTCCCGCCGGCAGTGGTCGGCGCGAGCATCGCGGTGTTCGACCTGCTCTCGCGCTCGACCGCGCTGCGCGACCGGCTCGAAGCGAACACCAGGCGGTTCCGAGACGGGATGACGGCGGCGGGCTTCGAGATCAAGCCCGGGGGGCACCCGATCGTGCCCATCATGCTCTACGACGAGCGTCTCGCGCACGAGATGGCCCGTCGTCTCCTCGAGCACGGGATCTACGTCATCGGCTTCTCGTTCCCGGTGGTGGCGAAGGGCCAGGCGCGGATCCGTGTGCAGCTCTCCGCGGCGCACGAGCCGCAGCACATCGACCGCGCGGTGGATGCGTTCACCCGCGTGGGACAGGAGCTGGGGGTGCTGAAGGGAGCCGCCCGGTAGCCCATCGCTCGCCGGCGTCACTCCGCGGGGACGCTCGCGGGTCCGCTCGCCTTGACCGCCCCCACGCCTTCCGATAACTTCCGTCCGTTTCGCCACCCCGGAGTCTTCCCTCGTGTCCGTTTCCACCCTCAAACACACGCCGTTCCATGCATTTCACAAGGCCGCCGGCGCCAGGCTCGTGGACTTCGCGGGCTTCGAGATGCCCCTGCGGTACACGGGCGACGTGCGCGAGCATCAGGTGGTTCGGACCGGTGTCGGGCTGTTCGACATCTCCCACATGGGCGAGTTCAAGGTACGGGGTGCCGGGGCGACGCGGTTCCTCGACGGGGCGCTCGCCAATGACGTGGCGGGGATGGAGGTCGGGCAGGCCATGTACAGCGTCATGTGCCGGCCCGACGGGGGCATCGTCGACGACCTCTACGTCTACCGTTCCGCCGATGAGTTCATGCTGGTTGTGAACGCATCCAACATCGCCAAGGATCTCGCCTGGCTGAAGGCGCAGTGCCCGGCCGGGGTCGAGCTGACCGATCGCTCGGAGGAGACCGCCCTGCTCGCCATCCAGGGGCCGAAGGCCGCCGAGGTGCTCCGGGGCCACGTCCCCGACGAGGCACTCCTCATGCCTTCGAACCGGTTCGTCGAGGGACCCTTGTTCGGGGTCCCGGCGGTGATCGCCCGGACCGGGTACACGGGAGAGGACGGCTTCGAGCTCTACATGAAGGGCGGCGACGCGGCGGCCGTCTGGGCCGGGGCGATGGGCGCGGGACAGCCGCTGGGGATCGAGCCGGTCGGGCTGGGCGCCCGCGATACCCTGCGCCTCGAGATGGCCTACATGCTCTACGGGAACGACATCGACGAGACGACCACGCCGCTCGAGGCGGGGCTCGGCTGGACGGTGAAGCTGAGCAAGGGCGCCTTTTCCGGGCGCGACGCGCTCGCGAAGCAGAAGGAGCAGGGTCTGACCCGGAAGCTGGTCGGGTTGGAGGCGGAAGGCCGTCGCGTCCCGCGGCACGGGATGACGGTCGAGTCCGGAGGGCGTCCGGTGGGGCGGGTCACGAGTGGGACGTTCAGTCCCAGCCTCGAGTGCGCCATCGCCATGGCCTACGTCGAGACCGGCGTGAGCGCGCTCGACACGCCGCTCGACGTGCTCGCCGGTCCCAGTCGCATCGCCACACGCGTCGTGAAGCGGCCGTTCTACACGCGGGGCTCGCGCCGCTGAGGCGGCGTGACCAGGGAGGATCCGTGTCGTACCCAGAGGATGTGCGATACACCGCCGAGCACGAGTGGGCGCGGTTGGAGGGCGGCGTGATCACCGTCGGCATCACCAGCTATGCCACCGACCAGCTGGGGGACGTGGTGTTCGTGGAGCTTCCGGAGATCGGCCGTCGGCTCGACGCCAAGAAGCCCTTCGGCGTGGTCGAGGCGGTGAAGACGGTGAGCGACCTGTACGCCCCGGTCGCCGGCCAGGTGGTGGCGGTCAACGACGCGCTGGCGGACAACCCGGGGCTCGTCAACGAGTCGCCGTTCGCCGAGGGCTGGATAATCCGGATCAGGCCGGATCACGCCGACGACATCAAGAAGCTCCTCGACGCCGACGAATACGATCAGCTCGTCGATCAGGACCACGCGTGAGCTTCATCGGCCTCTCGCGCGGCGAGGAGGAGCGTATGCTGGCCGCCATCGGCGTGCCGCGCTTCGAGGACCTCATCGCCTCGGTGCCCGAAGAGGTGCGCCTGAAGCGCGCGCTCGAGGTGCCGGGACCGCTCTCGGAGATCGAGGTCCGACGCCGCTTCGGCGCCTGGGCGCGCATGAACGATGCCGACCACACGGCGTCCTTCATGGGTGGGGGGCTGTACGACCACTACATCCCCGCCGCGCTGAACGCCATCGCCATGCGCTCGGAGTTCGCGACCGCCTACACGCCCTACCAGCCCGAGGTGGCGCAGGGGTCGCTCACGGCGATGTTCGAGTTCCAGAGCATGATCGTCGAGCTGACCGGGACCGACGTCGCGAACGCCTCGCTCTACGATGGCGCCACCGCGGCGGTGGAAGCGGCCCTGCTGGCCCGACACCAGACCGGGCGCGCGCGTATCGTCGTCGCCGGAGCCCTCCACCCGAACTATCTCGAGGTCCTGCGCACCTATCTGGAGCGCGACGTCGTCGTGGTGGCGGATCGTGCGGGGATCTGTGCCCTCGAGGATCTCACCGCCGCCGTCGGGCCCGACGTGGCGGCCGTCCTCTACCAGCACCCGAACTTCTTCGGCCTGCTCGAGAACCCGCAGGCGATCCACGCGCTCGCCCATCAGGCGGGAGCCCTCGCGATCGCGGTCTGCGATCCGATCGCGCTCGCGCTGCTGGAGCCGCCGGGCGCTACGGGCGCCGACATCGTCGTCGGCGAGGGGCAGTGCCTCGGGAACCCGCCCTCCTTCGGTGGTCCACTGCTCGGCTTCTTCGCGTGCGCCCAGGGGCTGGTCCGGCGCATGCCGGGGCGGATCGCGGCGCAGACCGTCGATCGTCATGGCCGGCGCGGCTTCGTGCTGACGCTCCAGACCCGCGAGCAGCACATCCGGCGCGAGAAGGCGACCTCGAACATCTGCACCAACCAGGGCCTGCTCGCCCTGCGCGCCACCATCTATCTCGGCCTGCTGGGGAAGCTCGGGCTCACCGAGGTGGCGGAGTCGTGCGTGCAGAAGACGCACCATGCGGCCGCGCTCGCCGCGGCGCTGCCGGGCTACGCCCAGGCGCACGCAGGCACGTTCTTCCGGGAGTTCGTGCTCGAGTGCCCGGTCGATGCCGACGAGGTCGTGCGGGTGGGCCGGCAGGTCGGCGTGCTCCCGGGGGTCGCCCTCGGGCAGTTCCGCCCCGAATGGCGGCGGTGGCTGCTGGTCGCGGTCACCGAGCAACGCAGCCTGGCCGAGATCGAGCGATGGATCGACGTGTTGAAGCGAGCCGGGGGCGGGCGATGACGATGCCGCGCCGTCTCCTCATCGAGCAGGGTGGCCCCGGGCACCGGGGCCCGGCGCTGCCGGCGTGCGACGTCCCGGTGCGGCCGCTCGCCGATCGCCTGCCCGGCGCCCGCCTGCGCGCGGAGCTTCGGCTGCCCCAGGTGAGCGAGCCCGAGGTGGTGCGCCATTTCGTCGAGCTCTCGACCCTCAACCACCACATCGACCGCGGCTTCTACCCGCTGGGCTCCTGCACCATGAAGCACAATCCCAAGATCAACGACGAGATTGCCGCCCTCGCGGGTCTGGCACTCGCGCATCCCCTGGCGCCCGACGAAGCGAACCAGGGAGCGCTGCGGGTGATCCGAGATCTGCAATTGGCCCTCGCCGAGATCACCGGGTTCGCGGCGGTTGGCACGCAGCCGGCCGCGGGCGCCCAGGGCGAGATCACCGGCCTGCTCATGATCCGCGCGTGGCACCGCTCGCGCGGCGAGGGGGACCGCCGCCGACGGGTGATCGTTCCCGACTCGGCCCACGGGACCAATCCCGCGAGCGTGAACCTGGTGGGCTACGAGGCGGTCACGATCGCCTCGGAGGAGCACGCCACCGTCGACCTCGAGGTGCTGCGCAAGGCCCTCGATGACCGGACCGCCGCGGTGATGCTGACGGTTCCCAACACGCTCGGGCTGTTCGAGTCCCGGGTGCGGGAGATCACGAGGATCGCGCACGAGGCCGGCGCGCAGGTCTACATGGACGGCGCGAACCTGAACGCGCTGATCGGGCTGGTCCGACCCGGGGACCTCGGCTTCGACGTCATGCACATCAACCTGCACAAGACCTTCTCGACCCCGCACGGAGGCGGCGGCCCGGGGGCCGGACCGGTCGCGGTCGCCGCCCACCTCGAGCCCTTCCTCCCGGTGCCGGTGGTGGTGGAACGGGAGGGCATGCTCCGTCTCAGCCACGACCGCCCGCACTCGATCGGGCGGGTGCATTCGTTCCACGGCAACTTCGGCATGCTCGTGCGCGCGCTCGTCTATCTCTCGACGCTCGGCCCCGAGGGGCTGCGCGAGACCAGCCGCACCGCGATCCTCAACGCGAACTACCTCATGCGGCGGCTGGCGAAGACCTACGAGCTTCCGCACCCCGAGCACTGCATGCACGAGTTCGTGCTCTCCGGGCGCGCGCTGCGCAAGCACGGCGTCAAGACGCTCGACGTGGCGAAGCGGCTGCTGGACTTCGGCGTGCACGCGCCGACGGTCTACTTCCCGCTCATCGTCGAAGAGGCCCTCATGATCGAGCCCACCGAGACCGAGACCCTCGACCGTCTCGACCACTTCGCGGCGGCGATGGAGCGCATCGCCCAGGAGGCGCGCGAGAACCCGAAGCTCCTGCTCGAGGCCCCGCTCACCACGCCGGTCAGCCGCCTCGACGAGGGCCGCGCCGCCCGCGAGCTGGTGCTGCACTGGCGCAGCCCGGGACGGGTGAGCCCGGCCCCGGTCCCCGAGACCCCGAGTCCCGCATGAGCGCGGCCGCGCTCGAATGGTCCTTCAACCCGTGGCGCGACCGGCCGCTGGCGGCGGGCGCGGGCGCGCTCATGACGCTGGGGATCTGCCTGGTGGTGGCCAGCCTGAGCGAACCGCTGGCGGTCCGGGTGGTGCTCGGCCTGGCGGTGCTGGGGACCCTGTCGCCGGTGCTCTCGCCGGCGCGCTGCCGGGTGGACGAGGAAGGCGTCGAGCGACGCGGCCCGCTCGGCACCGTCCGCCGGCCGTGGGCGACGCTGCGACGGGCGGCGACCCGCCCCGCGGGCGTGCTGGTCTCGCCCTACGCGCGACCGCACTGGCTCGATCCCTACCGCGGCCTGCTCCTGCCATTGCCCTCGCGCGACCGTGACGCCCTGCTCGCCGATCTCGCGGCGCGACTCCACGACCATGGCCTCTGACGCCCCGTCGCTGTCCGCCGCCGACCAGGCGTTGATCGAGCGGGTCGCCACCCGCGTGGTCGAGCTGCACATGTCGGTGCCGGCGATCCTCACCCTCGAGACCGCCAAGCCGCTGTCGGTGATCGCCAGCCAGGCGCTCATCTTCTTCGAGCCGATGATCCAGTCCCTGTTCCGCTTCACCGACTACCAGCGCGTCACCGCCCTGCTCGAGCGACGGGACGCGATCGAAGCGCTCATCCTCCGCATCGAGGCGGGGGAGGACGCGGCGCGTCTCAAGCGCGCGGCCCGCGGCAAGGGGTGACGCCGGAGACCATGGAGGCCAGCCCGATCGACCCCGCATCCATCCGTTCCATCCTCGCCACCGATTGCGGGTCCACGACCACCAAGGCGATCCTGATCGAGAAGCGCGGCGACGGCTACCGCCTGATCGTGCGTGGCGAGGCGCCGACCACCGTCGAGGCGCCCTTCGAAGACGTCACGCGCGGCGTGCTGAACGCGGTGCGCGAGGTGGAGGAACTGGCCGGACGCCGCATCCTCGACGGCGAGCGCATCATCACCCCGCAGGCGGGCGAGGAGGGCGTCGATCTCTACGTATCCACCTCGAGTGCCGGCGGCGGGCTGCAGATGATGGTCTCGGGGCTGGTGCTGCAGATGACGGGCGAGAGCGCGCAACGCGCGGCGCTGGGGGCGGGGGCGATCGTGATGGACGTCATCGCCCTCAACGACGGACGGCGTCCGCACGAGAAGATCCGCCGACTGCGCCAGCTGCGGCCCGACATGATCCTGCTCTCCGGGGGCACGGACGGCGGGGACGTGCGCCGTGTCGCCGAGATGGCCGAGATCCTGCTCGCCGCCGATCCCAAGGCGCGGCTGGGCGCCGGCTACCGGCTGCCGGTCATCTACGCCGGCAACAAGGACGCCGCCGGCGTGGTGCGCGAGACGCTCGGCGAACGCACCGCGCTGAGCGTGGTGCCGAACCTGCGCCCGGCGATGGAGCGCGAGAACCTCGGGCCCGCGCGCGACGCCATCCACGAGCTCTTCATGGAGCACGTCATGGCGCATGCGCCCGGATACAAGAAGCTCATGACCTGGTCGCCGGTGCCGATCATGCCGACGCCGGGGGCGGTCGGCATCATCATCGAGGCGATCGCCAAACGCGACCAGCTCGCGGTGGTGGGCGTGGACATCGGCGGGGCGACCACCGACGTGTTCTCGGTGTTTCAGGGCGTCTTCAACCGCACGGTCTCCGCCAACCTCGGCATGAGCTACTCGGTCTCGAACGTCATGGCCGAGGCCGGCATCGAGAACATCCTCCGCTGGGTGCCCTTCGCGGTGGACGAGGTCGACCTGAGGAACCGGGTGAAGAACAAGATGATCCGGCCGACGACCATCCCCCAGAGTCTCGAGGATCTGGTCATCGAGCAGGCGATCGCCCGCGAAGCGCTCCGGCTCGCCTTCGAGCAGCACAAGGCGCTGGCCGTCGGGCTCAAGGGTGTGCAGACCGAGCGCACCATCTCGGACATCATGTCGCAGACCGAGAGCGGCGCCACCCTGGTGAATCTGGGCGACCTGGGGCTCCTGGTCGGATCGGGAGGCGTGCTCTCGCACGCGCCACGGCGCGTCCAGGCCGCGCTCATGATGGTGGACGCGTTCCTGCCCGAAGGGCTCACCCACCTCGCGGTCGACAGCATCTTCATGGCCCCCCAACTCGGCGTGCTCTCGACCGTGCACGAGGAAGCCGCGACCCAGGTGTTCGAACGCGATTGCCTGGTCCGGCTGGGCGCGGTGCTGGCGCCGATCGGCAGCGCCAAGGTCGGGCAGCCGTGCATGACCATCGAGCTGACCCCGCAGGGCGGTCCGCCGGTGGCGAAGCGCGTGGCGTTCGGGGACCTGGCGCTGCTCCCGCTGCCCGAGCAGGGGCTCGTGCGCCTCACCGCCTTCCCCGAGCGCGGCTTTGATCTCGGCGCCGGCAAGGGGAAGCCGCTCGAGGCGGATGTCACCGGGGGTGTGGTGGGGCTCATCGTCGATGCGCGCGGACGGCGGCCGTTCACGCTGCCCGCCGTTCCGCACGAGCGCATCGCGCGGCTGCGGGCGTGGAACCAGGCGCTCGACCTCTACCCGCGGGAGGTGTGATGGCGCACGCCTACACGCCGGGTCTCCGGGTCACCGACCACGCGGTGCTGCGACGCGAACGCCGGCTGCCGCTCAAGGGCGAGGTGCTGGTCGCGGTCGGCGACCAGGTGTCGGCCGACACCGTGGTCGCACGCACCCAGCTGCCCGGCAACGTCCAGACGGTCAACATCGCCGCCAAGCTGGCGATCGATCCCGCGCGCGTGCCCGACGCGCTCACCGTGCCGGTCGGCGCGCCCATCCGCAAGAGCGCGGTGATCGCCGAGGGCAAGAGCCTGTTCGGGCTGGTCCGTCAGAAGGCCACGGCTCCCGCCGACGGCACGATCGAGAGCGTCTCGCCCATCACCGGGCAGCTCATCCTGCGCGAGCCGCCCATCCCCGTGCAGATCGAGGCGTACGTGCAGGGGCGCGTGGCCGAAGTGCTCCCCGAGGAGGGCGTCATCGTCGAGGCCGAGGGTGCCTTGATGCAGGGCATCTTCGGCGTCGGCGGCGAGACCTTCGGCGCGCTGCGCGTGGTGGCCGGCTCGCCCGACGAGGAGCTGTCCGCCGCGAAGCTCACCAGCGCCCACAAGGGCTGTGTGGTCGTGGGCGGCTCCTACGTCTCGCACGCCACGCTCATGCGCGCGCGCGAGCTCGAGATCGCGGCGGTGGTCGTGGGAGGATTCGACGACCGCGACCTGCGCCAGCTGCTGGGTCGCGATCTCGGCGTCGCGATCACCGGCGCGGAGGATCTGGGCTTCACGCTCGTGCTCACCGAGGGCTTCGGCCGCATCCGGATGGCCGAGCGCACGTGGAAGCTCCTGGGATCCCACGAAGGGCATCAGGCGTCGGTGAGCGGCGCGACGCAGATCCGGGCCGGCGTCATGCGTCCCGAGATCGTGATCCCGCGCGCCGTCGGCCAGCCCGGCGGACAGCGCGCCGTGGCGGCGACCCTGGGACTGGAGATCGGCTCGGTGCTGCGCGTCATCCGCGAACCGTACTTCGGTCGCATCGCGCGCGTGGTCGAGCTGCCGCCGGAGCTCCAGCCGCTGGAGACCGAAGCGCGGGTCCGGGTCATGACGGTCGAGTTCGCCGACGACCGCTCGCGGGCGGTGGTGCCGCGCGCGAACGTGGAGCTGATCGAGGACTGAGGACCGCTCGGGGACCCACGCCATCCCGCCCATTTGCGTTGACACCGTTCGCGGCCGGTTGCTAGGTTCGCGCCGGTTCACGCGATGGACGAGGGGGCGACGCCGACCGCTGGCCGGACCCGCGGTGTCCAGGGCAAGGAGGTACCGGTGCCACGAAGGCCACGCTGCGATGCGCCGGGCACCGGCTGGGCCATCGCGCTCGCGTCCGCCTTCCTCCTCGCCGCCAGCGCCGCGGCCCAGACCACCCACCGGGATTCGATCGCGGCCACAACCATGCCCACGCCCCGACCCGCCTCGGGGCTGGTCGCCCTCGATGTCGCCAACGACGCGGGACGCGGCATCCAGCTCGACTGGAAAGCGTCCCCCGACGACGTCCCCAAGAGCCTCGTCGTCACCCAGTACTACGTGGCGCGCGCCGAGAGCCCGGGCGGTCCGTGGGTCGTGGTGGATTCGGTCGCGGCCGGCACCATCTCCAAGATGGACCAGGGCGTGGCGCGTGGCGCCGAGTACTTCTACCGCATCGACGCCCAGGGGCCCGGGGGGCTGACGCTGGCCGGCAGCGTGACCGGCCCGGTGCGGGCGACCTCGCAGTGGGTCAACCAGACCCGCGGCAGCGTCCTGGTGGGCACGATCCTGTTCTTCGGTTTCGTCCTCTACTACATCGCCAGCGCGCAGGCGGGGAAGAAGCCGTTCGTCCGCCGCATCCCGGGCATCGACGCGATCGAGGAAGCGATCGGCCGCGCCACCGAGATGGGCCGCTCGGTGCTCTACGTGCCCGGCATCCAGGACATCAGCGACATCCAGACCGTGGCCTCGCTGGTGATCCTCGAGAGCGTCGCCAAGCTGACCGCGCGCTACGAGACGCCGATCACCGTCCCGGTGACCTATCCGATCCCGTTCACCATCGCCGAGGAGATGGTGAAGGCCGGCTATCTGCACGCCGGCCGGCCCGAGGCGTACGACCCGGACAGCGTGCGCTTCGTTTCGCCGGAGCAGTTCGCCTACGTGGCGGCGGTCACCGGCATCATGCTCCGCGATCGGCCGGCGGCCCACATCTTCATGGGGTCGTTCTTCGCCGAGTCGCTGCTGCTCGCCGAGACCGGGTTCGCGACCGGGGCGATCCAGGTGGCCGGCACGGCGAACGTGCACCAGCTGCCGTTCTTCGTGGTCGCCTGCGACTACACGCTCATCGGCGAAGAGCTATACGCAGCGAGCGCCTACTTGTCCGGTGAGCCCAAGCTGGTGGGCGGGCTCAAGGGCACCGACCTCATGAAGATCATCATCATCGCCTCGGTGATCGTGGGGTGCATCCTCGAGACCCTCAACCTGCACGGCTTCACGAAGTGGATGATGACCCAGTAGGAGGCGGTCGGTGAAACGCGAAGTCCCTCTCTTCATCACGGCGGTGATCGGGCTGTTCATGATCCTGTCGTTCTTCGTGCCGCACGAGTGGGTGAGCGTCCCGGCGGACTTCCTGCAGGCGAGCGCGGTCATCCTGGTGGGGTTCGGCTACGTGCTGGGCGGGGCGAACGCGCTGCGGGTGAACTTCGACGCGATCTACAAGAAGAAGCCGGGCTGGCCGTACAAGATCGTCCTGGTGGTCTCGCTGCTGGCGACGGTGGTCATCGGCCTGATCGAGGGGAAGGGGTTCCTCAATCCGACCATGCGCTCGAAGTGGATCTACGACTGGGTGTACTCGCCGATGTCGTCCACCATGTTCGCGCTGCTCGCCTTCTTCATCGCCTCCGCGGCGTTCCGCGCCTTCCGCATCCGGACCGTCGAGGCAGGGTTGCTGGCGGTCGCGGCGCTGATCGTCATGCTGGGCCGTGTGCCGCTCGGCGACCTGCTGAGCGACTGGCTGTTCCAGGCCAAGTGGCTGCCCGGCGTGCCGCACACGCTGCATCTGAGCACCATCCAGGAGTGGATCATGTCGGTCCCGCAGAACACCGCGAAGCGCGCCATCCTGATCGGCGCCGCACTCGGGGTGATGGCCACCGGCCTGCGGGTCATCCTCGGCATCGAGCGTTCCTACCTGAGCGGGGAGGACTAGACGATGTCGTGGACCACCGGGCTCGAAACGCTCGACCGGCGCTGGCTGTTCCTGGTCATGGGACTCCTGGTCGCCGGTCCGCTCATCTTCCCGGCCGGCCTGCCGCTCAAGGTCTCGCCGCCGGTCCAGGCCTTCAACGACGCGATCGAGGCCCTCCCCAACGGCTCGACCGTGCTCATGTCGTGCGACTACGACCCGAGTGCCAGGCCCGAGATGGTGCCGATGAATCGCACCGCGTTCCGCCAGCTCCTGCGCAAGGACTGCAAGGTGGTGGTGACGGTGCTGTGGAACGCCGGGCCGGGGCTGGTCGAGGCGACGCTCAACGACGTCGCGCGCGAGTTTCCGAACAAGCGCTATGGCGTGGACTGGGTCAATCTCGGCTACAAGGCCGGGGATGACGCGGTCATGGTGCTGATGGGGCAGGGGATCAAGAACGCGTTCCCGCGCGACTACCGCGGCAACGAGACCAACACGCTGCCGCTGATGATGGGGGTGCGTGACTACTCGAGCTTCCCGCTGCTCGTGAACATCTCGGCCGGATTCCCCGGCACCAAGGAATGGGTCCAGCAGGTGAACTCGCGGTTCCATCTTCCCATGGTCGCGGGGGTCACCGCGGTGAGCGCGCCCGAATACTACCCCTATCTCCAGTCGGGGCAGCTGCGCGGGCTGCTGGGTGGCATGGCGGGGGCGGCGGAGTACGAGAAGGCGCGCGGCGAGAAGGGCACGGCGACCAAGGGCATGGATGCCCAGTCGCTCGCCCACATCTTCGTGGCGTTCTGTATCGTCCTCGGCAACATCATCCAACGGGTGAAGAAGCGGGAGCCGGCGTGAGCTTCCATGTGAGCCCCGATCTGAGCGTCTGGCTGGGGGCCTTCCTCACGCTCTGCATCTTCAGCTTCCTGTACAAGGACAACCCGTTCTACCGGTTCGCCGAACACCTGTTCGTCGGCGTCTCGGCCGGCTACTACATCGTCCTCAACTTCTGGACGGTCATCGTCCCGAATCTCCTGGAGCCCCTGAGCCATACGTTCGTGAACACGTCCGGTCCGGCCGGCCTGCAATCGCTCTTCCTGCCACGTCTCGGCGACTACCGCATCTTCCTGGTGGTGCCCGGCATCCTCGGACTGCTGCTCTTCACCCGCCTGTTCGGGAAGATCGGCTGGCTTTCGCGCTGGGCGCTCGCCGTCATCATCGGCGTCTACGCCGGCATCCGCACCACCGGAGCGGCGCAGG
The DNA here is from genome assembly GCA_041492985.1 of Candidatus Eiseniibacteriota bacterium. Lineage (GTDB taxonomy): Bacteria > Eisenbacteria > RBG-16-71-46 > RBG-16-71-46 > RBG-16-71-46 > WS-11. The sequence continues at coordinate 30,255 of JBGPXY010000003.1, read as the reverse complement.
CCGACTTCGTGGCTCAGGTCCAGGGGAGCCTGCAGCCGCTGTGGATCTCCGGCGACCTGGGCGCCAGCCTCAATGCCATGGTGTTCGCGGTCGGCCTCATCACCTCGCTGCTCTACTTCTTCTACAGCCGCGAGCACAAGGGTGGGCTTGCGGTGGCCTCCAAGCTGGGCATCTTCTTCCTGATGGTGTCTTTCGGCGCCGGCTACGGGTACACGGTGATGTCGCGCATCTCGCTCCTGATCGGCCGGTTCCAGTTCCTGCTCGAGGACTGGCTCGGACTTCGGTAAGGACCCATGTCGCGGCTCCCGCCCCCGGCGACACGCAGCCGGGGGTTCGCGGTCTCCGGAGTCTCGAGGCGGTCGTGATCCTCTGGTGCGACGGTGCCCATGATCCGGGCGAGAACATGCGCCGCGACACGGCACTCCTCGCGGCCGCCGAGGCGGGGGCCGAGCCGGTTCTGCGCCTGTTCCGATTCGTGCCGCACGGCATCACCCTGGGGCTCAACCAGGAGCCCGCGCGCGAGCTGGATCTCGCGCGCTGCGCATCGGACGATATTTCCTGGGCGTCGCGCCCCACTGGCGGACGGGCCATCTTCCACGCCGAGGAGTGGACGTACTCGCTGGCGGCGTCGCTCGACGACCGGGACTGGGGAGGCGGCCTGAGCGAGGCGTATGCCCGCGCCAGTGCGCTGATCGTCCGCTCGCTCCTGCGCCTCGGCGTGCCGGCGGCGTTCGCGCCGCGTGACGGATCGGAAAGCTCCGACGCTCCGGGCGGACGCGGCCGGATCGCCCCGGCCGCGCCCTGCTTCGCCTCCACGGCGCGCCACGAGGTGGTGCTCGGCGGTCGCAAGCTGGTCGGCAGCGCCCAGCGGCGGACCGCCCGGGCCCTGCTCCAGCAGGGAAGCGTGCTGTTGGGGGCCGGGCACCTGCGGCTGGCCGACTACCTCCCGTTGAGCGAGTCCCGCCGTGAGCGCGTGCGAGGGGCGCTCGCGTCCGCCACGGCGGGTGCGGCGCCCTGGATCGGACTCGAGCCGGCGCTCGAACGCTGGGCCGATTCACTCGCCGCCGAGCTGGGCCCGCGGTCGCGGCGGGTGGATGCCGCGGCGGGAGCCTTTCTGTTGACCGGTCCGACAAGCGATTCCTATACTGCGCCCGCGGTCTAAATCGCACGCTGACAACGCGTCGGGGGGAGAGGTCCATGTCGAGTCGCAGGGAGTGGTTCGGGCTGGTCGCGGCGTTGCTCGGGGCCGCGTGGACATTGGCAGGATGCGGCGGAAGTGCCGGGCTCGCCGGTTCCGCCTTCGTGGACAAGAATCCGCTGCCGGTGGACACCATGACGGTCGATATGCCAGAGGTGGGCCGCTACGGCGGCCGCTTCGTCCTCGGGCAGACCACTCCGCCACGGACGTTCAACGCCCTCCTCGCCAACGAGAGTTCGTCCACCGACCTCACCGACGGCAGGCTCTTCACCAGCGTGGTCGACTACGACAACGGGACGCAGCAGGACATCGCCGTGTTCGCGAAATCCTGGGAGCAGACCCCGGATGGGCTGACGACGACCTTTCACCTGCGCCGCGGCGCCTGCTTCTCGGACGGTCACCCGATGACCGCCGACGACTTCATGTTCGCGGTGCGGGTGATCAACGACCCGGCGCTGCACCCCTCGATGCAGGATCTATTGAAGGCCGAAGGCAAGCCGTTCGAGTTCTCGGCCCCCGACTCCTACACCATCGTGGTGAAGACGGCGGTCCCTTCAGCGATGTTGCGGCAGATCATCGGCTCGATCCGCATCATGCCGAAGCACATCCTCGAGGGCGCCTTCCTCAACGGCAGCTTCGGCTCGGCCTACAGCGTGAGCACGCCACCGGAGAGCCTCGTCACCAGTGGACCCTGGCGTCTGAAGCAGTACGTCCCGGGGGAGAAGACCGTCCTCGAGCGCAACCCGTACTGGTTCGGCGTCGATCCCAAGGGCCGCCGGCTGCCTTATCTCGACGAGCTGGTGTTCCGGATCGTGCCCGATCAGAACACCGCCGCGCTCCAGTTCCTGGCCGGCGACCTGGACGGGCTCGACAACGTGAAACCGGAGGACTACAAGACCTACATGGACCGGGCGAAGGCGGATGATTTCACCCTCTACGACGTCGGTCCGTCGCTGAGCTCGAGCTTCTTCTGGTTCAACCTCAACACCGTCAAGGCGAAGCGACCGGTCAAGGGGAAGCGGGTCGGAGAGCCGGTGCTCGACAAGGTCAAGTACGCCTGGTTCAGCGACCGCGAGTTCCGCCGCGCCGTTTCGATGGCGATCGACCGCGAGGGACTCATCCGCGGGCCGTTCTACGGGGACGGGGTCAAGAACTGGTCCACCATGACGGTGGGCAACAAGGTCTGGTACACGCCCGAGGTCACCGGCGCCGACTACGATCCCGAGGGGGCGAAGCGGCTGCTCGCCAGCCTCGGCTACAAGGATCGCGACGGCGACGGCATCCTCGAGGACCCGCGGGGCCACACGGTCAGCTTCACCATGAAGACGAACGGTGACAATGCGCTGCGCATGGCGATGGTCAACTTCATCCGCGACGACCTCGCCAAGGTCGGCATCAAGTGCATCCCGACCGGGATGGACTTCAACACCCTGATCACGAACATCCGCGAGGACTTTCAGTACGAGAGCATCCTGGGCGGTCTCCAGAGCGGCGTGCCGCCCGACCCGGGCATGTCGCAGAACGTCTGGCGATCGAGTGGGCCTACCCACTACTGGAACATCCGTCAGGAGCACCCGGAGAGCGCGAGCGATGCGGCGCTCGACCGGCTGATGGACGCGAACTTGCGCGCCCTCGACATGGTCGAGCGCAAGCGGGTCTCCCGGGAGATGCAGGATCTCGTCAACAAGGAGTGTTACTTCATCTGGCTGCCGACGCAGATCATGCGGCTCCCGGTCAGCAACCGGTTCGGCAACGTCCAGCCGAGCGTGATTCCACACCGGCTCCTCTGGAACATCGATCGGGTCTACCAGAAGAAAGCCAAAGCGGCCCGGGCCTGACGGGCGCCGACCGATCGATGCGCACCTACATCCTGCGGCGGGTGCTGCAGAGCATCCCGCTGCTGTTCGGGATCTCCGCGCTTACGTTTGTCCTGCTCCAGCTGGCGCCGGGCGATTTCCTGAACATCATGCGCGCGAACCCGAACGTCTCGCAGGAGGCGCTCGAGGCGATGGCCCGCCAGTTCGGCCTCGACCGGCCGTGGTGGGTGCAGTACGGCCTGTATCTGAAGAACATCTTCCTCCACTTCAACTTCGGTCAGTCGTTCTCGCGCCATCAGCCGGTGTTCACGGTGTTGCGCGAGGGGATGCTCAACACGCTGCTGCTCGCCGGTGCCGCGGCGGTCGTCACCTGGGGCCTCGCGATCCCGCTCGGCGTGTGGGCCGCGGTGCGGCAGTACTCCTGGGTGGACAAGGTGCTCTCGCTGCTGGCGTTCCTGTGGCTCTCCATCCCCGAGGTGCTCTCGGGCCTGCTGCTCCTGTTCGTGGCGGCGCGGACCGGTCTCCTCCCGGTCGGGGGGATGCACTCGCTCGACTGGGAGTACATGGACTTCTGGGGGAAGGCGGGGGATCTGCTCCGCCATCTGGCCCTTCCCGCGCTGGTGGTGGGTCTCATCCCGCTCGCGAGCCGCATGCGGCAGATGCGCGGCAACCTGCTCGACGTGCTGCGGCTGGACTACGTGATCACGGCCCGGGCCAAGGGGCTCGACGAGCGCACGGTGATCTTCAAGCACGCGGTGCGCAACGCCGTCAACCCGCTCATCACCCTGTTCGGATTCACACTGGGCGCGCTGCTCTCGGGGGCCTTCGTCGCCGAGATCATCTTCTCGTGGCCGGGGCTCGGCCGGATCACCCTGGACGCGATCCTGGGACAGGACCAGTACCTGGTGATGGGAGCGGTGCTCGTGGCGTCGCTGATGCTCATCGCCGGCAACCTCTTCGCCGACATCCTGCTGGCGGTGGCGGATCCACGGATCGCCTATGACTGACGCCGCGGCGAACACCGGGCGCGGCGTCGTCCCCGACGACAGTGGCTCGGAGATCGCCGGCACCCCGCTCACTCCCGCGCAGCTCTTCTGGCGCCAGTTCCGCCGGAGCCAGATCGCGGTCGGCGGCGGCGCGATCCTGATCGTGCTCTACACCCTGGCGCTCCTCGCGCCCTTCATCGCGCCCTATCCGCCCGAGGAGATGGACCGCTTCCGTTTCTTCCACCAGCCGCAGAGGCTCCGCTGGGTGGACGCGGCTGGGCGATTCCATCCGTGGCCATTCATCCATCCGACGCGGCCCGTGGCCGGCGAGTCGTTCCGCTACGACGAGGATCGGACTCAGGTGGTCCCGCTGCGTCTGTTCGTGCATGGCGCCCCATACCGGATGTTCGGCGTGGTCGCGAGCGACCGGCACCTGTTCGGTGTCGACCCGCCCGCGCGCTTCTTCGTGCTGGGGGCAGATCCCTCGGGTCGCGACGTGCTGGCGCGGCTCCTGTTTGGCGCCCAGGTGTCGTTGACCGTGGGACTGCTCGGCATCGCCATCTCGTTCAGCATCGGGCTGCTGATGGGTGGCATCTCGGGATACTTCGGCGGATGGGTGGACTCGCTCATCATGCGCACCACCGAGCTGCTGCTCACCATCCCGGGCCTCTACCTGCTCATCACCCTGCGCGGGGTCTTCCCGGCCGACCTGCCGAGCCAGCAGGTCTATCTCGCGATCATCGTCGTGCTCTCGTTCATCGGCTGGGCCGGCCTCGCGCGGGTCATCCGCGGCATGGTGCTGTCCATCCGCCGCCAGGAGTACGTGGCGGCGGCCGAGGCGCTCGGGGCGGGGCGCCTTCGCATCATCACGCGCCACATCCTGCCCAACACCATGTCGTTCGTGATCGTCGCCGCCACGGTCTCGATCCCCGGATTCATCCTCGGCGAGGTGGTGCTCTCCTTCCTCGGCCTGGGCGTGCAGGAACCGGCGGCCTCCTGGGGCAACATGCTAAACCTGGCCCGGAGCGTGCGCGTGCTCACCTCCTTCCCGTGGCTGCTGTTCGCGCCCGGTGCGGCGATCTTCGTGACGGTGATGGCGTTCAACTTCCTCGGCGACGGCCTGCGTGACGCGCTCGACCCGCGCAAGGTGATGGGAGGGAGGACCGGATGAGCGCACCGCTGCTCCAGATCCAGGATCTCAAGACTCACTTCTTCACCGACGACGGCGTGGTGCGCGCCGTGGACGGGGTCTCCTACGAGCTGGGCGAGCGCGAGACGCTGGCGGTCGTGGGTGAGTCGGGGAGCGGCAAGAGCGTGACCGCGCTCTCGATCCTGCGACTGATCGCCGATCCTCCCGGGCGCATCGTGGGCGGGCGGATCCTCTTCAAGGGGCGCGACCTCGCCACGTTCTCGGGGCCCGAGATCCGAAAGATCCGCGGCAAGGAGATCTCGATGATCTTCCAGGAGCCCATGACCTCGCTCAACCCGGTCTACAGCTGCGGGGAGCAGATCATGGAGGCGCTGGTGCTCCACGAGCGGATCGATCGCAAGGCCGCGCGCGTCCGGGCGATCGAGATGCTCAAGCTGGTCGGCATCCCGCTGCCGGAGCAGCGGGTGGACGAGTACCCGCACCAGATGTCGGGCGGCATGCGCCAGCGCGTGATGATCGCCATGGCGCTGGCCTGCCACCCGGCGATCCTGATCGCCGACGAGCCGACGACCGCGCTCGACGTGACGATCCAGGCGCAGATCCTCGAGCTCCTCAAGCGCCTGCAGGCCGAGCTGGGCATGGCGGTGCTGCTCATCACCCACGACCTCGGCGTGGTCGCGGAGACCGCCGACCGCGTGGCGGTGATGTACGCCGGGCAGGTGGTCGAGTACTGCGATGTCGACGCGGCCTTCCATCGCACGCTGCACCCCTACACCGCCGGTCTGCTGGCGTCGCTGCCGCGCCTGGGAGACAAGCGCGCCACGCTCCGCGTCATCCCCGGAAACGTCCCGAACCCGGCGCGCTTCCCGCCGGGATGCCGCTTCCATCCGCGCTGCCCGGTGGCGCAGGATCGCTGCCGCAGCCAGGAACCCCCGGTGCTCACCTTCGACGGCACCCATCAGTCGCGTTGCTGGCGCGCGGACGAGATCGCTGCCGGCACGCTGGATCCGGCCGGGCCGCCCGCCGCCCAGGGCGCGGGAGCGCTTCGTGGCTGATCCGCTGCTACGTGTCGAGGGCCTGACCAAGCACTTCCCCATCCGTCGCGGGATCATGTCGCGCACGGTCGGACATGTGAGGGCCGTGGACGGCGTCTCGTTCACCGTCGAGGCCGGTGAGGTGCTGGGCCTGGTGGGGGAGAGCGGCTGCGGCAAGACCACGACCGGCCGCTGCATCCTGCGGCTGATCGAGCCGACGTCCGGGCACGTCTGGTTCGACGGGCGGGAGGTCACCGCCATGGGCAAGCGCGAGCTGCGCGCGATCCGACGCGAGATGCAGATCGTCTTCCAGGATCCCTACTCCAGCCTCAATCCGCGACTCACCGTCGGCAGCATGCTCACGGAGGCGCTCACCATCCACCGCCTCGCCCGGGGCCAGGCGGCTCGCGATCGCGTCGCCGAGCTGCTGCGGCTGGTCGGGCTCCATCCCGACCACGCCCGTCGCTACCCGCACGAATTCTCGGGCGGCCAGCGCCAACGCATCGGCGTGGCGCGAGCGCTGGCCGTCAACCCCCGGCTCATCGTCGCCGACGAGCCGGTCTCGGCGCTCGACGTCTCCATCCAGGCGCAGATCATCAACCTCCTGCGGGATCTCCAGAAGCAGATGGGGCTCACGTACCTGTTCGTGGCGCACGATCTCTCGGTGGTCGAGCACATCAGCGATCGCGTCGCGGTGATGTACCTGGGCCGGATCGCCGAGCTCGCGGACAGCGAGTCGCTCTACCGGGAGCCTCGACACCCGTACACCGTCTCGCTCCTCTCGGCGATCCCGGTGCCCGACCCGGGACGCAAGAAGTCGCGGATCGTCCTCAAGGGTGACGTGCCGAGCCCCGCGCATCCGCCGTCGGGCTGCCGATTCCACCCCCGCTGCTACATGGCGCGTGAGATCTGCTCGCGCGAGGAGCCGCTGCTTCGCGAGGTGAGGCCGGGTCACTGGTCCGCGTGTCACTTCGCCGAGGACGTCGCGAACACCCCCAGCGCCACGCTGTAGGGCCCGGCGGCCGCCCCGCCGAGCGCGACCTCGCGGCCTTTCCCCCATCGACCCGGCCCGGCGGGGGCAAACCCCCCATGCGTGGGAGCTGCATGGGGGAGAGCATCCCGTCCGACCCTCGCCTCCCCGCGCCCACAAGACCGGCGCTGGCTTCCGATTGAGGCCCCGGGACATGGCGTTTCCGCCCCCCGTCTGCCTCCCGGCACCGGGGTTGCGATACCCCTCCACCAGAGCCCGGCACCGTTGTCCGGGACCAAAACCGAATATCCAATGTGTTCCCTGTACGGCTCGTGATTGGCCGGCTGTGGGCTGATCCCCCTATCGCGAGCGAAGGAGTCTTACGGACCGGTACACGGCCGAGACGGGGAACTTCTTTCGGGCCTCGTTCCGCGGCGCACCTCCACACTGCTCCGCATACCCCATCCGCGGGCGGGGCCCTTGATGCTGCCCGCCGCGCAGCCCCGTCCGACGCCCCCTCTGATCCCGATACGCACGCGCTCCGGCGACCACATCGCCCTCTCCGAGCGCACGCAGCTCGAACCTCCGGTTCGCGATCCCCCGGTTCGCGTTGACCCTGCACGGCAACCCTGTTAGCGTCCGCCCGCGGTCGACTCGGCAAACGCCGTGGCCGCAAGGACCTTCGAGGCACTGGGAGAGCCGGCCACAGGGTGGCGAAAGAAGCGCTGGGCCTGGTCGAGACGCGTGGCTTCGTGGGGGCCGTGGAGGCCGCCGACGCGATGTGCAAGACCGCCCGCGTCCGCCTGGTGCGGTACGAGTCGATCCAGGGTGCGCTGGTGACGGTGCTGGTCCGGGGACCGGTCGCCGATGTGGAAGCCGCGGTCGCGGCGGGCGTCGGGGCCGCTGCCCGGGTCGGTGAAGTGCTCGCGTCCCACGTGATCCCGGCACCGGAAGCGCAACTCGAGAAGTCGATCGCGGGGCCGGCGAGCGCAGACCCCTGATCCGTTCTGACCTTCATTCCGAGAGGTGGCTCCATGCTGGAAGAAGCCCTGGGATTGATCGAGACGCGCGGCTTCGTCGCCATGGTCGAGGCGTCCGATGCCATGGTGAAGGCCGCGCGCGTGAGCCTGGTCCACTACGAGAAGATCGGTGGCGGCTATGTGACCACCATCGTGCGGGGCGACGTCGCCGCGGTGCGCGCGGCCACCGAGGCCGGCGCGGCGGCGGCCGCGAAGGTCGGTGAGGTGGTGTCGGTCCACGTCATCCCGCGTCCGCACGGCATGCTCGAAGAAGTGCTGCCGATCACCCGTCCCGAAACCGCCGCCAAGAAGTAGGCTGCCCGTGCTCCTCGCGCAGGTCCTCGGGACCGTGGTCGCGACGCGCAAGGACCGGGGTTTGCTCGGCCTCAAGCTGCTGCTCACGCGAGAGGTCGACGGGGCGTTCAAGCCCACCGGGAACTACGTGGTGGCCGCCGACTCCGTCGGCGCCGGCGCCGACGAGGTCGTGCTCCTGGCGCAGGGGTCCTCGGCGCGCATGACGGAGGTCTCGCGCGACAAGCCGGTCGATGCCGTGATCGTCGGCATCGTCGATGCGGTCGAGATCGGCGGCAAGGACGTCTACCTGAAGCGGGCCGAGGCGGCGCGCTGAGCGCGCCGGGGGACGGAACCGGCATGGCGATCGACCCGGGGCGCATCAGCGGCATCGTCGCGGAGGTGCTCGAGCGGCTGGAAGCCGAATCCCCCGCGCGGCCCGGTGGCACGTCGGCGCCGCTCGGCGTCCACGCGGACCTCGATGCGGCGGTGGCGGCGGCCCGCGCCTCGTTCGCGGCGTACGACCAGGTCACTTTGGCGACGCGCGAGGCCATCATCGCCTCCATCCGCGAGACGCTCGCGGGGCAGTACCGCACGCTCGCCGAGGTGGCGGTCGAGGAAACCGGGCTCGGCCGGGTCGAGGACAAGATCCTCAAGAACCGGATCGTCACCGAGCGCACGCCCGGGACCGAGGACCTCCAGCCGCTGGCGTGGACGGGCGACCACGGCTTGACGCTCGCCGAGCGCGCGCCGTACGGCGTCATCGCCACGATCACGCCGGTCACGAACCCCACCGAGACCATCATCAACAACGGCATCTCCATGATCGCCGGCGGGAACACGGTCGTGTTCTGCCCCCATCCGAACGCGCGCAAGGTCTCGAACCTCGTCATCGACCTGATCAACCGCGCCGCCCGCCGCGCGGGGGCGCCGCTGCCGCTGCTCCACTCGGTCGAGCAGCCGACGCTCGAGGTGGCGAAGGGGCTGCTCCGCTATCCGGGCGTGCGGCTGAACGTGGTGACCGGCGGTCCGGGCGTGGTGCGCGAAGCGCTGGATGCCGGAAAGAAGGCGATCACCGCGGGCCCGGGGAACCCGCCATCGGTCGTCGACGAGACCGCCGATCTCGAGAAGGCCGCGCGCGACATCGTCGCCGGCGCCTCGCTCGACAACAACATCGTCTGCACCGACGAGAAGGAAGTGATCGCCGTCTCGGTGATCGCCGACCGCCTCAAGGAGGCCTTCGCCCGCTCGGGCGCCATCGTCCTGCCTCCGCACCAGATCGAGAAGCTGCGCAAGCTGGTGCTCGAGGAGGAGCGGGGCCCGAGGAAGTACGCGATCATCAACCGGAAGTTCGTGGGGAAGAACGTGGATGTCATCCTGCGCGAGGCGGGCATCCCGTGCGACCCGACCCAGCGGCTCGCCCTGTGCGAGGTGGACGCGGATCATCCGTTCGTCTGGACCGAGATGATGATGCCGATCCTGCCGATGGTGCGCGTGCGCACCGTGGACGAGGCGATCGACTACGCGCTGCTGGTCGAGCACGGCTTCCACCACACCGCCTCGATGCACTCGCGCAACATCGAGAAGCTCTCGCGCATGGCGCGGCTGTGCGACTGCTCGATCTTCGTCAAGAACGGCCCCAATTTCGCCGGGCTCGGCTACGGCGGCGAGGGTCCGACCAGCTTCACCATCGCCAGCCCGACCGGCGAGGGCATGACGACGGCGCGCAGCTTCACCCGGCTCCGGCGCTGCACGCTCGTCGACTACTTCCGGATCGTGTGATGCACGTCGCCATCGCCGCCGTCGAGACCAGCAGCATCGCGCAGGGCACGGTGGTCGGCGACGCCATGATGAAGCAGGCCGAGGTGACGCTGGTCGAGGCCTGCACGCTCTCGCCCGGTAAGTACTGGGTCCTGATCGGCGGCGAGGTCGGACCGGTCCGCTCGGCCTTCGGACGAGGCGTCGAGGTGGCGGCCGACACGCTGCTCGACTCGCTCTTCATCCCGCAGATCCACGCGATGGTGATCCCGGCGCTGCGCGGCACCGTGCCGGCGCGCGATGAGGACGCCCTGGGCGTCATCGAGACGCTGACCGCGGCGTCGGCGATCATCGCCGCCGACCACGCCGCCAAGGCGGCGGCGATCACGCTGCGCGATGTGCGGCTGGCCAATGGGCTCGGAGGCAAAGGCTTCGTCTTCCTCTCGGGCGAGGTCGGCGACGTGCAGGCGGCGGTCGATGCGGGTCGGGCAGAGGCGCTGCAGAAGGGATTGCTGGTGCGCTCGGTGGTGGTGCCACGGCTCCACCCGCAGATGAAGGATCGGGTGTTCTAGTGCACTTCGCGCGCGTCATCGGCACGGTGGTGTGCACGGTCAAGGTGCCGTCGTGGCGTGGTCACCGGCTGCTGCTCATGCAGCCCACCGACCCGCATGGCGAGCCGCAGGGGCGCACGCTCGTGGCGGTGGATCTGGTCTCGGCCGCGCCCGGACAGCGGGTCTTCTACGTGCGTGGCCGCGAGGCCGCGAACGCGCTGCCCGACCCGGACAATCCCGCCGATGCCGCGATCGTCGGGATCGTCGACGACGTGCGCGCACCCGCGCCTGGCCGGAGCGAGTGATGTTCCTCGGCCGAGTGGTGGGGGACGTGGTCGCGACCGTCAAGCACCCGGCGCTGGAGAATCGCAAGCTGCTCCTGGTGCAACCCCTCACCGGCGAAGGTGTCCCGACCGGCCGCGTGACCATCGCGGTCGACGTGGTGGACGCCGGCGTCGGCGATCACGTGCTGGTGATCGATGAAGGCAATGGCGCCGCGCAGGCGCTCGAACGGCCGCGCGGGCCGGTGCGGACGGTGGTGGTGGGGGTGGTGGACGAGGTGGCGAAGGGATGAGGGAGGGTCCGGGCGTGAAGCAGGCGACGAACTCGGCCGCCCCATGCTAGATTACCGGTGGTCGTCGTATCCGATGTTGAACGATGCCGATGTTCGCGTTCCGCCGCGCAGCGGGCGGCGGACGTTTCGAGGCCCTGGTCTCGCGTGCCGATCGCGCGACTCCGCACGTCCCCCGGTGCGGTGCCGCGCGGGCCGAACGGCCGCCCTCCACGCGGGTCGTGGAGAGGCCGCAGGTCGAGGTATCGACGCCACGGCGGAGCGGCTCCGCCGAGTGCGCGAGCCGCGCGGATCGAGGTCCTGTCAACGCTCCAACCGGGAGGCGTCACCATGACCAAAGCGGATCTGGTGGAGGAGATCGCGGCTCAGACGGGGGTATCGAAGAATCACACGGCGGTGATCGTCGACGGCATGCTGGATGCCGTCTGCCGCGCGCTCAGCGACGGCAAGCATCTCGAGATCCGCGGCTTCGGCACCTTCAAGGTGCGGGAGCGGCGGGCGCGGCGCGCGCGCAATCCGCGCAGCGGCTCCGAGGTCATGGTGCCCGCCAAGCTCGTACCGGTCTACAAGCCCAGCAAGGAGCTGAAGGCCCAGGTCATGGGGGAGGCGGAGGTCCAAACGCCGACCCCCGAGCCGGTCGCGTCGTAGCGACCGACACCACGAGGAGAATCCATGGGTTCCGGAAAGAAGCGGAAGCGGAAGAAGATCGCCACCCACAAACGGAAGAAGCGTCTCCGGAAGAATCGCCATAAGAAGCGCATCCGCTAACCCGGCGCCCCGGGAATCCGAACCACCGGTCAGGCGTCTCCTCGGCCGCGCGCACCTGGCGCGCGGCCGCTGGACATTCGACCCGGCGCGCCGCTGGCGAGGCGGGCGCCGCGAGCTGGTCTGGCACGGGCGGCACGCGCCCGAGGACGGCGACTACTGCATCGCCGAGGTCCCCGACGATGGGCCCGCGCACCTGATCGAGGTGCTGGGCGCGGAGGCCCGCCCGGAATGGGACGATCACACCATCATGTCCCAGTACCGGCTGCCGACGCGATTCCCGCGCGCGGCCGAAGCCGAGGCCGCGGCGTTCGGCCCGCCCGGGGCGGCGGAGCGTCGCGGGCGACTGGACCTGCGCGAGCAGCTCGCCTTCACGATCGACCCCGAGGATGCCCGCGACCACGATGACGCGCTCTCGGTGCGCGGCCTGGGTGGTGACCGGTGGGAGGTCGGCATCCACATCGCCGACGTCTCGCACTACGTCACCGCCGGCTCGGCGCTCGACCACGAGGCGGAACGGCGCGGCACCAGCGTCTACCTGCCGGGTGGAGTGGTACCGATGCTGCCGGAGCGGCTCTCGGCCGACCTGTGCTCCCTGCGGCCCGACCTCGACCGGCTCGCCCTCTCGGTCATCGTCACGCTCGATGGACACGGCGGTTTGCACGGGTGTCGCTTCGAGGAGAGCGTCATCCGCAGCCGTCACCGCCTGCACTACGGGCAAGTGCAGGAGGCGATCGAGGGGCGGGTGATCCTGCCGGACGAACTCCAACGGGCCCTGGAGCGGCTCGTGACGATCGCCCGGGCGCTGCGCTCACGCCGGCTCGCGGCGGGCGCGCTCGATCTCGACGTCCCGGAGGTGAAGGCGTGGGTGGACGAGCACGGACGCGTGGTCCGGCTCGAACGACGGCCCCATCTCGAGAGCCACGAGCTGATCGAGGAATTCATGCTGCTCGCCAACCGTTGCGTCGGCGGTGAAGGGGCGAAGCGGCGGAGCGGCCTGCTCTATCGGATCCACGAGCCACCCTCGGCGCGCAAGCTCTCCGAGCTGGACCTCATGCTGAAGACGCTGGGGCTCCCGCGTCCCGGCGACCTCTCGGACCCGGCGCGGGCGCTGCAGGCCGTGCTGCGCACCCCTCTCGATCCGGCGCGGCGACGGTTGCTGCATCGCCTGGTGCTGCGCACGCTCATGCGTGCCTGCTACCTGGAACGGGACAGCGGTCATTTCGGCCTCGCCACCCGCGAGTACTGTCACTTCACCTCGCCGATCCGCCGCTATCCCGACCTCCACAACCACCGCCGTGTGCGCGAGTGGATCCGCGCGCGACGAAACGCCGCCTGGGATCCGCACGCGCTGCAGGGTCTCGCCGAGCGTTGCACCGGGAACGAGCAGAACGCAACGGAGGCGGAGCGCGAGGCGGTGAAGGTGAAGAGCCTGAGACTTCTCGAGGGGCGACTCGGGGAGGAGGCATCGGGTATCATCACCGGGTTCGTTCCGGCGGGGTTCTTCGTCGAGCTCGACGATGATCCGGCGGAAGGGTTCGTGAGGGTCGCGGAGTATCTCGACGACCGTTTCATGCTGGACCCCGCCGGGGTCCGGATGACGGGGCGCCACACGCGCCGCCGATTCAGCCTGGGCGATGCCGTGCGGGTGATCATCGCCCGGGTGGACGTCCTGGCGCGGGAATGCGACCTTGCGCTCTGGGTTCCGGAGCGGCGACGCCGTCGCCGCCATCACGGGAGGGGTTGATGCCGCCGAAGAAGACGGTGCGCAGGAGGGAACGGCGCCGGATGTCACGCGCCGACGCGCAGCTGAGCATGCGGGTCGAGGGCGGAAGCTCGGACGGCGCGCTGACGCCGATCGTGACCGAGAGCCGCAACATCTCGGGGAGCGGCGTGTATTGCTTCTCGCCGCACTACCTCGCCCCGCTCTCCAAGGTGGCGTTGACGATCGTGCTTCCCGAGGTCCCCGGCCGGAACGCCCGGCAGCGGCTGGTCAAGTGCGAGGGCGTGGTGGTGCGCTGCCAGGGGGGTGAAGGGCCCAAGCGGGACCGCGCCTACGAGCTCGCCTGCAGCTTCCTCGGGCTGGAATCCCAGGCGCGGGAGATCCTCGACGACTACGTCGTGTGGCGCAATCTGCAGGCCCTGCGGACCACCGCGCGCCCGTCCGCAAGACGGCGCACGCCCTCCGCCCGCACGACGCGCACCACGCGGACCCCGCGCACCGGCACGGCGACCGGGTCCGCGGCGACCCGCCGCGCCGGCACGCGGAAGCGCCGCACCGTCCACTAGCCATGGCGCCGCTGCCGGGCGCGCGTCTCACCGTGCGGCCGGGCCGACCGATCGCGGGGACCTTCGTCCCGCCGGGCGACAAGTCCATCACCCATCGAGCCTACCTGCTCGGGCTGCTGGCCCGTGGGGAGACGGTGGTGGAGAACGCGAACCCGGGCGCCGATGCGGAGGCGACCCTCGCCTGCGTGGAACACCTGGGAGCCCAGGTCGCGCGTCGCGACGGCACCGTCACCATCGCCGGCCGCGACATGGAGCTGCGCGAGCCGGATCGCGTGCTCGACTGTGGGAATTCCGGCACCACCCTGCGGTTGCTCTCGGGCCCTCTGGCGGGACAGGACTTCTTCTCGGTGCTGACCGGCGACGCCTCCCTGAGGCGTCGCCCGGTGGCGCGCGTGATCGAGCCCTTGCGCCGCATGGGGGCCCAGCTCTGGGCACGGGACGGCGACCGACTGCCGCCGCTCGCCATCCGCGGCGCCCGGCTGCGGGCGATCGACTACCGACTCCCGATCGCCAGCGCGCAGGTCGCCTCGTGCGTACTCCTCGCCGGCCTGTTCGCGTCCGGCCGCACGGTCGTGGAGCTGCCGGCGCCGGCACGCGACCACACCGAGCGGATGCTGCGAGCGTTCGGCATCCCGGTGACGGTGACCCCCGGTCGTCCCGGATCCGACCGGTCGGGCGGCGTGGCGATCGCCGTCGAGGGACCGGCGCGGCCGACCGGCACCCGGCTGCGGATCCCCGGGGACTTCTCCGCCGCCGCGTTCTTCCTGGCCGCGGCGGCCGCGACCCCGCACGCCCGGGTGACGGCACGCGATGTGAATCTCAACCCGACCCGCACCGGTCTGCTCGCCGTGCTCGAGCGGATGGGCGCCGGGATCGAACGCTCGCGGCTGCGCGAGGAGGGCGGCGAGCCGGTCGGCGATGTCACCGTGACCGGCCCGGCACGACTCGCCGCCTGCGACATCGAGCCCGCCGAGGTGCCGTCCCTGATCGACGAGGTGCCGGCCTGGATGATCGCCGCCAGCGTCGCGGGGGGCACCTCGCACCTCCGCGGCGCCGCCGAGCTCCGCGTGAAGGAGAGCGACCGGCTGTCGCTCCTGGTCGGGAATCTCGCCCGCCTGGGTGTACGGGTCGAGGAAGCCCCCGAGGGGCTCGCCATCACCGGGGGACCGGTCGGCGGGGGCACGGTCGAGGCCGACGACGATCATCGCATCGCCATGGCCTTCGCCACGCTGGGCGCGCGCGCCTCGGCACCGATCACGGTGGCGGGCGCGGGGGGCATCCCGACCTCCTATCCCGACTTCGTCCTCCACCTCGCGGCGCTGGGTGGCGACATCGAGAGCGCAACAACGGTGCGCATCCCATGAGCTTCGTGGTCACCATCGACGGTCCGGCGGGGGCGGGGAAGAGCACCACCGCGCGCGCGGTCGCCTCGCGGCTGGGCTTCCTCTACGTAGATACCGGCGCACTCTACCGGGCGCTCGCCCTCAAGGTGCGCAACGGCGGTGTGCCCCCCGACGATCCGGCCGCGGTCGAGCGCTGCGCCCGTGAGACCCAGGTGGCCCTCTCCGGCTCGCCGGAGCACGCCCACGTCTGGCTCGACGGCACGGAGGTGAGCGAGGCGATCCGCACCCCCGAAGTGAGCGAGCTGGCCTCGCGGCTGGCGGCGCAGTCACCGGTCCGGCGACGGCTGGTGGAGATCCAGCGTGCGCTGAGCGAGCGCGGCTCCCTGGTGGCCGAGGGGCGGGATCTCGGCACCGTGGTGTTCCCGGACGCGGAGGTGAAGGTTTACCTGGATGCCGACCTCGACACGCGCGCGAGCCGCCGGGCGGACGAGCTGGGGCGCCTCGGCATCCCCGTGGCGATCGATCAGGTGCGCGAGGAACTCGCCCGGCGGGACGAGCGCGATCGCGGGCGCGCCGACAGCCCGCTCCAGATCCCGGCGGGGGCCCGGGTGGTGAACACCTCGGTGCTCACCATCGAGGAGCAGATCCAGGTGGTGCTGGCCGTGGTCCGAGCGCACCCGGCCTGCCCGGCCGGTGTCGCGCACGGTCCGGTCGGTGGGGCGCCCCGGGCGTCCGGGACCCCCGGTGCCGGCGCCGGTCCCGGCTAGGAGATTTCGTGGGTCCGTATTATAGTGCTGCCCGGCTTTTCGCCAGCGGTTGCAGCCGGATCCTGACGGGATGGGAGGTACGGGGCCGTCATCACATCCCCCGCAGTGGCGGGGTGATCGTGGCCTCGAATCACATCTCGTTCTTAGACCCTCCGCTGATCGGCGCCGCCGTGCCGCGCGAGCTGTGCTTCCTGACCCGGGAAGACCTCCTGCGTTCGCCGGTGCTGGGGCCGCTGCTGCGTTCGGTCAACGCCATCCCGATCCGTCGGGGAGTGGCGGACCTGAGCGGATTGTCGCGGGCCGTGGAACGGCTGAAAGCTGGTGCCGCCCTGCTGATGTTCCCGGAAGGGGGCCGCATGCAGGACGGGGCATTGCACCCGGCGCGTCCGGGGGTGGGGCTGATGGCGGTGCACGCCGACGTCCCCATCGTCCCGTGCTTCATCTCGGGGAGCGATCGCCAGCGAGAGTGGTGGTATCGCGGCACGCGCGTACGGCTGTGGTTCGGCCCCGCGCGGTCGTGGCAGGAACTGGCCGGAGGGGAGACCGATCTCACGCCGGGCCGCGCGCTCTACCAGCGCGTCGGCGAGGCGGTGATGCAGGAGATCGCGATCCTCCGCACCGGTCAGCGCACCGAGGCATCACGCGGGGCGGCCTAGACGGCGTCCCCTATCTCGATACACACAAGGAGGCACCCCGTTCATGCTGGACACGTCTGAACAGACCCTCAACCCCGTGCCGGATGCGCCGCCACGGGCCATGGGCTTCCCCGCCGTCCCCCTCAACTACGACGAGGAGGAGGAGCTCACCCCCGAGCGACGGGCCGAGATGTTCGGCCACTACGAGGAGTCGCTGCGTTCGCTCGGCGAAGGCGAGATCGTACGCGGCACGGTGCTCGCCGTGGACGACAAGGAAGTGCTCGTCGATGTCGGCTTCAAGAGCGAAGGCGTCATCGCGCTCTCGGAATTCCCGGACCCCAGCAGCATCAAGGTCGGCCTGGTCATCGACGTCTTCCTCGAGAAGATGGAGAACCAGGACGGCCTGGTCGTGCTGTCCAAGCAGCGCGCGGATTTCGTGCGCGTCTGGGACAAGGTGAAGGAAGCCCACGACAACGGCGAGGTGGTCGAAGGACGGCTGGTCCGCAAGATCAAGGGCGGGGTGGTCGTCGATCTCTACGGGGTGGAGGCCTTCCTGCCCGGTTCGCAGATCGCGCTCCGCCAGGTGCAGAACGTCGACAACCTGCTCGGCCAGAACGTCTCGGTCAAGATCATCAAGCTCAACAAGCGCCGTCGGAACATCGTCGTCTCGCGCCGCGCCGTCCTCGAGCAGGAGCGCGACCGCATGAAGGCGACCATCCTCAAGGACCTGGCGAAGGATCAGATCCGCGAGGGCGTGGTGAAGAACATCACCGACTTCGGCGCGTTCGTCGACCTCGGAGGCATCGATGGCCTCCTCCACATCACCGACATGTCGTGGGGACGCGTGGCGCACCCCTCGGAGCTGGTGAAGATCGGCGACAAGGTGCGGGTCAAGGTGCTGAACTTCGACCCCGAGAAGGAGCGCATCTCGCTCGGCTTGAAGCAGCTCGATGCCTACCCGTGGGAGGGCGTCGACCAGAAGTACAAGATCGGCGACCGCATCAAGGGCCGCGTGGTCTCGATCACCGATTACGGCGCGTTCGTCGAACTCGAGCGCGGGGTCGAGGGCCTGATCCACGTCTCCGAGATGTCCTGGACACGGCACGTACGCCACCCCTCCAAGGTGGTCAACATCGGCGACATCATCGAGGCGGTGGTGCTCAAGGTCGACAAGGCCAACGAGAAGATCTCGCTCGGCCTCAAGCAGATCGAGCCCGATCCGTGGCTGACGCTGGACGAGAAGTACCCGCCCGGCATGAAGGTCAAGGGCAAGGTCCGCAACCTGACCAACTTCGGCGCGTTCGTCGAGCTGGAGGAGGGCATCGACGGACTGGTCCACGTGTCGGACATGTCGTGGACCAAGCGGGTCGCTCATCCCAGCGAGGTGCTGAAGAAGGGCGAGACGGTCGAGGTGGTGATCCTGTCGATCGACAAGGAACACCGGCGCATCAGCCTCGGTCTCAAGCAGGTGAGTGAGGATCCGTGGCCGCAGCTCGCCGAGCAGTTCCCGCCCGGCATGGAGCTCTCGGGCACGATCAACCGGCTGTTCGACCGGGGCGCGATCGTGGACCTCGGCAACGGCATCGAGGGGTTCGTCCCCCTCTCGCAGCTGGGCATCGACGATCTCAAGCGGCCGAACGACGCGTTCGAGACGGCCGAGCAGCTGACCATGAAGGTGACGCGGGTCGACGTCCCCAACCACCGCCTGATCCTGAGCGTGAAGGCGTGGCTGGCGGACCAGGACGACATCGCGCTCGCCGAGTGGACCTCGCGCCGTAATCAGGTGCGGGCCAAGATCGCGGCCAATCCTCCGGTCGAGGAGCCGGCCGAGCCCAAGATGAAGGAGAAGGCCGAGGTGGTTCCGGAGGAGTAGCGTCGGGACCTCCGCGGCGCCGGCGGGGCGGGTGCCCGCCGGACGTGATCCTGGAGCCGGGCGGGATCGTTCCCGCCCGGCTCCATCCATTTCGCCGATTGGCACGCCTCGCCTGAGCCCCGTGCTAAGGTCCCGCCGCATGGAGATCGCCACCGACCAAATCGCGCGACCGGGTCCATCCCGCCCCCGAGGAGCCTCGCTCCTCGGGGCCGCGCTCACGGTCGCCGCCCTGATCGCCGCCCTGCCGCGTGAGGCGCGCGCCGAGGTCCAGCCGCCGGAGCTGCGGGCCCTGCTCGCCACGACCCCGGCCGACAGCCTCGCGCGCCCGCTGCGGCGCTACGAAGCCGATCACGCGCGATCCCCGGAGGCGGCCGAGGCCGCGCTGCTCCTGGGAGAGCTCGAGTACGCGCGCGGGGAATACCGGCGCGCGGCGGAGACATTCGCCCGCGCCGCGGCGCGGCTCGACCCGGCCCGCAAGCCCGCCGCACGCTACAACGCCGGACTCTCATGGCTCGCCCTGGGGGAGCCCGACCAGGCGCGCGCGGCACTCGAAGAGGTCGCGAATGGAGCGGGCCCGCGTCGGGGCGCGGCGATGCTGGCCGTGGCGCAGGCCTGGGAGGTCGCGCGACGTCCGGATCGCGCCGCGGAGACGCTCGCCGCTCTGCTCGCCGGTGACCCGGGCGAGGCCGGCGCGGCGGCGCTCGAGCGGGCCTCGGCACTCGCGGAACGCGACGGCCGCGAGGAGCAGGCCCGCAGGATGCGTGAACGCCTGCTGGCCGGCTATCCGCGCAGCATGGAGGCGGCGTCCGCCCGCCTCGCGGTGTTCGCGCCGGCCAACGCCCGGACGGCCGTCGAGCCACGCCCGGGCGCCGTGGCGGTGGTGATCGGCTCGTTCGTGGACCCGGGCCGGGCGCGTTCGCTCGCGGCAGCGGCGCGCGCCGCGGGGTTTGTCGACGCGCGTGTGGTGAGTCACGGTGAGGGCCTGGCCGCGGTGCACACGGTGCGGCTGGGGATCTACCCACGCTCCTCGGAAGCGCGCAAGGCGGGCGAGCAGGCGGCGCAGGCACTGGGCGTCGCCTTCGAGCTCACCCACACCCGCTAGCGAACACCCGGGAGACCCCGGGCTCGGCCGTCCGCCCGCGGGCTGGCAACGCCCGTGAGCAGGCCGTATCCTTGCGGACCTCATGCGACCCCCCACCGCCGCTCCGGCCTCCATCCGCGCGCGATAGCGCCTTGCCCCGATCGACGCGCGCCTCCCAATCGTCGCTTCCGTTCGGCGAGCCGACAGACCCCGCCGAGGCGGCGCCCCGATCCCGGTCCACGCGCCGCTCCGAGACGCGCACCCCGTTGATGGACCAGTACACCCGAGTCAAGCGGGAACATCCCGACGCGTTCCTGTTCTTCCGCCTCGGCGACTTCTACGAGATGTTCTTCGACGACGCGGTCCGGGGGGCCGCACTGCTGGGCCTCACGCTCACCTCGCGCAACAAGCAGGACCCGGAACCGATCCCGATGTGCGGCATCCCGTGGCACCAGCGCGACGCCTACGTGGCGCGGCTGTTGCGGCTGGGTCACAAGGTGGCGATCTGCGACCAGCTCGAGGACGCGGCCGAGACCCGCGGCCTGGTGCAGCGCGGCGTGACCGAGGTGCTGACCCCGGGCTCGGTCGTGGGCGAGGGGTTCCTCGAGCCCGCCGCGAACAACTTCCTGGCCGCGCTCTGGCCGACCCCTGAGCGCCTCGGCGTGTGCCTGGCCGATGTGTCCACCGGCGAGGTCAAGCTGGCCGAGCCCGCGTGGAGCGACGCCCCGGCGTTCCTTTCACGCACACGCGTGGCCGAGTGGGTGACCCCGGAGCCCGCCGCGCTCGACGACGCCACCCGCGCCCGGCTGGCGTTCGTGGTGCAGGGCCTCGCGGGTGCCTCCAGCCCGGTGCCCGTCGCGTCCTTCCTCGACGAGGCACCGCTCGCGGCCCGTTTCGGCGCCGACGTCACCCGCGGGCTCGGGGACCTTCCTGCCGCGCGCGCGGCCGCCGCCGGCGCGATCGCCTATCTCGACCGTGTGCAGGGAGGCCCGGCGCGCCAGCTCAGCCGCGTGGAGCGCTGGGTGGAGGACCGCACGCTGCGCTACGACGCCGCGACCGCTCGCCACCTCGAGCTGTTCCAGCCGCAGCCCGGCGGGGACGTGCGCCATACCCTCTGGCATCACCTGAACCTGTGTGCCACCACCCTCGGCTCGCGCCGACTGCGGGCCTGGCTCGAGCGGCCGCTCGCGGATCTGCCGCCTCTGGTCGCGCGTCAGGCCGCGGTCGAGGCATGGCGCGCGGCGGGCGCCTTGCGTGGGGGGTTCCGCGAGGCGTTGCGGGGTTTTCCCGACCTCGAACGCCTGGCGAGCCGGCTCGCCTGCGAGCGGGCCACGCCCCGCGATCTGGGGGCTCTCCGTGATGCCCTGGCACGGCTGCCGGGCTTGGCCGCGCGATCGCGCGAGGTGGGCGGACCCAACCGCCCGGCCGTGGGCACGGCGCTCGCCGGGCTGCCCGAGTTGCACCGATCACTCGCGGAAGCCCTGGTCGATGAGCCCCCGCCGCTCGCGCGCGAGGGCGGCATCATCCGCCCGGGTCACGATGCCCATCGCGACCGGCTGCACGAGCTCGCGCATTCGGGCAAGCGCTGGATCGCGGATCTCGAGTCCTCGGAACGGGCGCGCACCGGGATCCACAGCCTCAAGATCGGCTACAACCGGGTGTTCGGCTACTACCTCGAGGTGACGCGCACCCACCTCGACAAGGTGCCGAGCGACTATGAGAGGCGCCAGACGCTGACCGGCGCCGAACGCTTCGTCACGCCGGAGCTCAAGGCCAAGGAGAGCGAGGTGCTGAGCGCCGAGGACAAGCTCCAGGCGCGCGAGCACGAGCTGTTCGTGGCGCTGCGCGCCGAGGCGGCACGCTCGGTGCCGGCGCTCCAGCGGGCCGCCGAGACGCTGGGCCAGCTCGATGCCGAAGCGACGCTCGCGGAGGTCGCCGCCCGCTACGGCTGGGTCGCTCCGATACTCGGCGAGTCGGACCGGCTGGCGCTGGATGGCGCGCGGCATCCGGTGGTGGAGCGCCTCCTGCCGCCGGGCGAGTTCGTGCCCAACGACTGCGTGCTGGACGGCAGCCGCCGGCAGATCCTGCTGCTCACCGGTCCCAACATGGGTGGCAAGAGCACCTATCTCCGCCAGGTGGCGCTGTGCGTGCTGCTCGCCCAGTTGGGCTCATCGGTGCCGGCGGCCCGCGCCGAGGTGGGCCTGGTCGACCGTCTGTTCACGCGCGTCGGGGCCTCGGATCGGCTCGGCGCGGGGGAGAGCACGTTCATGGTCGAGATGCGCGAGACCGCCGAGATCCTGCGCTCGGCGAGCCCGCGCTCGCTCGTGATGCTCGACGAGGTCGGGCGGGGGACCGCGACCTACGATGGGCTGGCGCTGGCGTGGGCCGTGACCGAGTTCCTGCACGAGGATGGCGGCCCTCGGCCTCGAACCATCTTCGCCACGCACTACCACGAGCTCACCCAGCTGGCCGAGCGCCTGCCGCGCCTCGCCAACGTGCAGGCGACCGTGAAGGAGTGGGGAGACGGGGTGGTGTTCCTGCACCGCATCGGTGAGGGGGCGGCCGACCGGTCGTACGGGATCCACGTGGCCCGGCTGGCCGGGCTGCCGGAGCCGGTGCTGGCGCGTGCCCGCGAGGTGCTGGTCGAGCTCGAAGCCGAGCGCACCGTGGAGCACCTCGATGGGCGCCCGGGAGCGAGCACGGGCGGCAGGACGGTCGCGCCGGGGACCGGACTCCCGGTCCCGGCGGCGACGCATCCGCTCGCCGAGCGCCTGAGCGGGCTCGAGGTCGAGACGCTCACGCCGCTCGAGGCGCTGAACCTCCTCGCCGCCTGGAAGCGGGAGTGGGGCGCTCCGCGCGCTTGAGGCGCGGCCCTACGCGCCGGCCGGTGTGCCCGCGAACGCGGCCAGCGCTTCGACCTCGGTCGGGTAGTGACCGAAGACGTTGATCAGCCGGGTCATCACCAGCAGGCTGGTCATCTTCTTCTGGAGACCGCACAGCTTGATCTCCCCCTGGCGGGCGGAATAGAGCTTGTGCGCCTCCACCATCACGGCGAGCCCGCTCGAGTTCATGTTGCTGCACTCGGACAGATCGAGCAGCAGGCGCATGTTGCCGCCCGCCGACTCGTCGAGGATCGCCTTCCTCAGCCGTTCGGTCTCGTCGCCGCCGAAGAACTCGCCACCGACTCTCAGCACGGTGACGTTTCCGCTGATGCTCCGTCGGACTCCCATGGCTCCTCCTCTTCCCTCGGGGCTGCACTCGCCCCGCCAATTCATATCCCCAAGGGGAGCGCGGCGCCACCTCGATGATCGAGGGCGCCGGCCACGGGACGTCAGGGTCGGGCGGCGAGACGGGCGGCGCGGGCCAGATCGCTGTCGGGGGTCGCCGCCGCGAAGCGGGCCGCCGCGGCCTTCAATCCCGGGTCGGGTGCGCCCGCGGCCGCGTCCAGCGCGAGCCACGCGAGCCGCTCGACCGCCCCCGGACGAAGCCCGCGGTCGAGGATGTTCGCGAGTGTTTCCGCCGCGGCCGGCCTGGCGCCGAAGCTGCGCGGCGCATTCCAGAGCGCCCGGGCGGCTTCCGCCCGCACGCCCTGGTCGGTATCCTGCAGCGCCGCGTCCAGGCGGGCGCCGATGCTGTCGCGCAGCGCCAGGCCCTGGTAGGGGGACGGACGATCCGTGGTCGCGTGCTCGATGCCGGCCACCACCAGGTTGACGCCCAGTGCCAGCACCGCCTGCTCGCGCACCACGGCGTCGGGATCGCGCGTGTAGTGGAGGATACCGGCGATCGCCGAGGGCGAGCGGAACGCGGCACGGCGGATCTCCTGCGCCTTGCCCCGCGCGCTGCGCGGCGGAGCGCCGCGCGTGGGAGGGATGCCGGGTGTGCGGGAGACGAGTGCCGCCCCCGCCAGGCACAGGCCGATCGCCAGGAGCAGGACGCGCAGCGTGCGGGAGGTCGAGCCCGCCCAGGCCAGCGAGGCCAGCGCCCCGAGGCCGGCGCCCATCACCGGGAGTCCGATCCATCCGGTCGGGGTGAGCGCGCGCGCGAGCAGCAGGCGCGTCAGCGACGTGCTCGAGGAGAGGCCCGGGAACGCGAGGGCCGCGGCGAGGCCGACGGTCAGCAGCGGGACCAGCAGCGCTCCGGCCAGCATCGCGCCCGTCAGCCGATGCGGGACCGTGTCCCCGCTTCCGTCGCTCACCGGCGTGGGCGCCACCGCGCCCGGTCGCGGCGCCGCGATCTCACAGGGAGCCCTGGAGCACGTCGAGACAGTTCTCGTAACGGCCGAACGAGGGCATGAGGTAGACCCCGTTGGCCATCCCGCGGCACGCCACGAGCAGGTCACGCGCCAGCTCCACGCCCACCTTCTGACCCTCGTTGCCCGCCTCGTGCATGCGGGCGCGGATCCAGTCCGGCACATGGATCCCCGGCACCTCGTTGTGGAGGAACTCGGCGTGGCGGAAGGACTGGAGCGGCAGGATGCCGATCAGGATCGGGATCTTCGTGAGCCCGCCCAGGCGTTCGATGAAGCGCTTCCAGCAGTCCAGCTCGTAGACGGGCTGCGTCATGACGAACTGCGGCCCGGCGTCGAGCTTGCGCTTCACGTACTCGAATTCGGCGTCCAGGTCCTCGGCGGTGGGATTGACGCCGCAGCCGATGGCGAACCCGGTCGCGGCTCCGATCGAGGTCCCCGCCAGGTCGGTGCCCTGGTTCATGCGGTGGACGATGCGCATGAGTCCGGGCGCGTCGGTGTCGAACACGGCGGTCGCGTTCGGATAGTCGCCGAGGCTCGGCGGGTCACCGGTGAGGCAGAGGATGTTCCGCAGGCCCAGCGCGTGCGCGCCGAGCAGGTCGCTCTGGAGCCCCATGAGATTCCGGTCGCGCGTGGTGTAGTGGAGGATGACCTCCACGCGCGGGAAGTGCTGATGGATCTGGAACGCGAGCGCCATCGCGCTCATGCGGATGCGCGCCAGCGGCGAGTCGGCGATATTGATGGCGTCCACGCCCCGCTGCGCCATCATGCGCGCGGCCTCCATCACCTTCTGGGTGTTGATGCCGCGCGGAGGGTCGATCTCGACGCTGACCACGAACTTCTCGCGCAGCTTGCGCAGCAGGGAGGGCTCGGTCGCCTCACGAGGCGGAGCCACCGGCGCCGGCGCGTGCTCGAGCACCCGCACCTCCGCGCCCGGAGCCAGCTTCTCGGCCGGCAGGTGCGAGGCCAGTCGATCGCGCATGGCCTGGATGTGCGCGGGGGTCGTGCCGCAGCAGCCGCCGACGATGCGGACGCCGAGGCCCACGGCGCGGGCGGCGAAGTCGGCGAAGTAGTCCGGGCTCGACAGGTAGAGATACCGCCCGTCGACCACCTGGGGGAGTCCCGCGTTGGGCATCGCCGAGACCGGCGTGCCCCCGGCCGCCGCGACGATCTCCTCGAGCACCTCGAGCGTCGGCTGCGGCCCGACGCCGCAGTTGATCCCGACCACCGCCGCCCCCGCCTGCTTGAGCATCGTCACCGCCAGCGTCGGCGTCTGCCCGTAGAGCGTCTTGCCGTCGGTGCCGTAGGTCATCTGGGCGATGATCGGGACGTCGAGTGTCACGCGGCGCACCGCCCGCATCGCCGCGAGGATCTCGTTGAGGTCCTGAAAGGTCTCGAGGATGAAGCAGTCGCAGCCGCCCTCGAGCAGTCCCTCGGCGCTGGCGCGGTAGAAGGCCTCGGCCTCGGCCACCGTGACGTGGCCGAATGGCTCGAGCGGTTTGCCGAGCGGGCCGATGGAGCCGGCCACGAACGCGTTGACGCCGACGATCTCGCGCGCCGCGCGGGCGATCTTGACGCCCTGCCGGGCGATCACCCGCACCTGCTCCTCCAGTCCATGAGAGGCAAGGCGTACCGCGTTGGCGCCGAACGTGTTGGTCTCGACCAGCTCCGCCCCGGCGGCCAGGTAGTCGCGGTGCACCGACTCGATCAGCGTCGGCTTGGAGAGGTTGAGCGCGTCGAAGGACTCGGAGAACTGCACGCCGCGCTGGTAGAGCAACGTGCCCATGGCGCCGTCGGCGACCAGCGGACCCTGTGCGAGCCGGTCCAGGAAAGGGGATGGCATAGGCGCGGCACTGTAGGTCCTCCGGCGCGCGCCGTGCAAGGCGGGCCGTCGCGACGATTGGCCGGCTCCAACCGCGCTGCTATAGTGCGCGCCCGTGACTCCGCGCCTCCGCCGGATTGGATTGTCCCTGCTGCTCCTGCTGGCCGCATCGGCGGCCGCGGCCGCTCCCGCAGGCATCCCGACCCTCGCTCCCGACCAGCTCCGCCCCGGACAGAAGGCGGTGGTGAAGACCGTATTCGTCGGCGACCGCGTGGAAGAGTTCGAGGCCGAGATCGTCGGCGTGCTCAAGGGTGGTCGCGCCGAGGGCGACCTGATCCTCGCCCGGGCCACCAGCGAGCGGGTCATCAAGACCGGCGTGGCGCAGGGCATGAGCGGATCGCCGGTCTATGTCGACGGCCGGCTGATCGGCGCGCTCTCGAGCGGATGGTCGTTCACGCGTGAGCCCCTGTTCGGGGTGACGCCGATCGGGGAGATGCTCGCGGTGCTCGACCTGCCCTCGCGGCCCGATTCGGCCGGCAGCGCTGGCCCGACCGGGGTCGAGACTCCAGGTGGCGCGGTGCGCTTCGGCGAGTTCCGCTGGGAGGATCCTCCCGCGCCCTCCGGTGAGCCCGCGCCGTCTCCGGAGCTCTCGACCGCACCGACGCCGAACGCGTTGCCCTTGATCTGCGGGGGTCTCCATCCGGCGGCGCTGATCGAGGCGCGCCGGCTGTTCGGGCCGCTCGGCCTCGCCGTGACGCCCGGGGGGCGTGCGCCCGGGGGCGGCCCGCCGGCCGATTCGCTCCGTCCCGGGGGCGCGGTCGCGGTCGACATCATGACCGGCGACCTCCAGCTCGCCGCCATCGGCACCCTCACCTGGCGTGAAGGCGACCGGGTGCTCATCTTCGGCCATCCGCTCTTCCAGTCGGGCGACGTGCGACTGCCGCTCGCCACGGCCGAGATCGCGACCATCGTCGCCAGCGATCTCACCTCGTTCAAGCTCGGCGTGCGCGGGCGGGCGGTGGGCACACTCACCCAGGACCGCCGCGCGGCGATGTCGGGTCGCGTGGGGAGCACGCCGCGACTCCTGCCGGTCTCGGTCGAGATCGATGGCGTCGGCCATCCGCGTCAGAGCTTCCATTTCGCCAGCATCGAAGACCGCGCCATGGCGCCGCAGCTGGTGGGCATCGCCGCGCTCAACAGCCTCCTGGAATCGGGAGGCGTCGCGGGGAACCAGACGCTGCGCTGGACCCTGCGCCTGGTGCGCCACGGGGCGCCGACGCTGACGCTCCGCGACGTGGTGGCGGGCGACTCGCCGCCCGGGGACCTCCTGGGCGCGCTCGCGGCACCCCTGCGCTTCCTGTTCAACAACCCCTTCGCCGCGCTGCGGCTGGACAGCGTCACCGTGGCCATCGAGGCCGCGCCGACGCGCGAGCAGTGGACGCTGCGTTCCGCGCGCGTGCTGGACGCTGCGGTGCGGCCGGGTAGCGCGGTGCGGATCGAATGCGAGGTCGAGCGCTGGCATGGCCGGCGTTCGAGGGTGACGATGAGCGTCACCGCGCCCGAGGAGTTGCCGGACGGCCGCTACGTACTGTGGCTCGGAGGCGGAGCAGAACTCTCAAGGTACGAGGCCGCGCGCCTCCCGGGGCGGTACCGTCCGACGTCGCTCGAGGATGCCTGGCGGCGCATCGGCGACAACCGGTCGAACGACGCGCTCTACGCGGCGCTGTTCGCGAACGCGCCGGAAGTGACGCGCGAGGGGCGTGACTACCCGGAGCTGCCGGTCTCGGCGCTGGCCGTGCTGGCGGGTGCCCAGGGTGCCGGCGACGTCGGCCGTCGCGGCGACGCCGCGCGTCTCGAGGAGCGTCGTGTCGCGTTCGCCGGCCCGGTCCGCGGCGAGTTGTTGCTGTCGATCCAGGTGGACGCCAAGGCGCCGTGATCGCGCGCCGCGGCGGCCCGACCACAGGGGAGGGCTCTTGAGACTTCGCCGACCGATCGCATGCCCCCAGCGCGCCATCGCACGCAGCGCGCGCGCCGCCACGCTCGCCATCGCGCTCGTCCTCGCCTCGGCCCCGGCGCATTCGGCGGAGACCCAGTGGTGGATCAGCGACGGCCCCGATGACTACGCGAAGTCGGAAGCGCACGGGATGGTGGTGCGCCCGGACGGGGCGCTCGAGCTGGGACCGGCCGCCCGCTTCACCGCCGCCCCCGAGAGCCTGAGCATCCTCTGGTCCGTGGTGGTGATGAAGGACGGGACGGTGGCGGTGGGAGGGGATCGCGGGACGATCCTGAGCTTCAGCGAGAGCGGAGGATTCCGCGTCCTCGCGCGTCTGCCGGTGGGTCAGGTGCTCGCGCTCGCCGTCGACGGGGATGGCGTGCTGGCCGGAACCGGTCCCGAAGGGTTGATCTACCGCATCGGCGCCCGAGGGGATACCGCACTGGTCGCGCGCACCGGCGAGCGCTACGTGTGGGGGTTGGCGCCGGCGCCCGGCGGCGGATGGTACGCGGCGACCGGGACCAAGGGACGCCTGCTGCGGATCCGCGGCGGGGAGGTGCGGGTGGTGCTCGACACCGAGGAGAGCAATCTGGTCTCGCTGGTCGCGGACGGACACGGCGCGGTCTACGCCGGTGGCGACTCGAAAGGCCGCATCTACCGCGTGGGCGACGATCACGAGCTGCGGACGGTCTTCGACGCCAGCGAAGACGAGGTGCGCGCGCTCGCGATCGGACCCGACGGGGCGCTCTATGCCGCGGCACTCAGCGCTTCGGCGGTGGAGGACGACGCGGGCGAGCCGGGCGATCGGCCGGCCCCCGCCCGCAGCGCCGTGAGCGGCGGCCGCGCGGTGATCTACCGCATCGTGCCCGACAGCGTCGCGGCGTCGGTCTGGACGTCACCGCAGCCGTTCGTGTACGGGCTCGCCCGGGTGCCGGCGGGCGTGGTCGCGGCGACCGGGAACCGCGCCGGGCTCTACCTGGTGGAACGCGGGATCGGCGGCACGCAGTGGCTGCAGGGACCGCAGGGACAGATCACGGCGCTGGCGGCCGACGACGCCGGGCGCGTGATCGCCGGCACGTCGAATCCGGCCGGCCTGTGGCGGGTCGGGCCCGAGAAAGCCAGGGATGGGGAGTTGATCTCGCCGGTCTTCGATGCCCGCCGTTTCGCCCGCTTCGGCGCGGTGCGCTGGCGCGGCGAGGCGGGAGGGAGCGCCCTCGAGCTCTGGACCCGCAGCGGCAACACCGATCCGCTGGATTCGACGTGGAGCCGCTGGAGCCGCGGCGGCACCGACCAGCGCCCGCGCAGCGGCGCGCCGGCCGCGCGCTACTTTCAGTGGCGCCTGACGGCGGCCGGTGGCGCCCCGCATGTCGAGACCGTGGAGGCGGCATGGCGCGAGCAGAACCTGCCGCCCAGGATCGAGGACCTCGTGGTGGCGCCACAGGGGCAGGGGTTCAAGGAAGGCGAGATGACGCCGCGGTCCGAGGCGGTGACGCAGGTCCTGCCGGGCGGGCAGAAGGTCGAGTACTCGTTGCCGTCGGCCACCACACCTAAGGCCCTGCGCGACCTGCCGACGTACGCGCGCGGCCTGCGCACGCTTCAGTGGCGCGGCGTCGACCCCAATGGCGACGCGCTCCGCTACACCGTGCAGGTGAAGCTCGAAGGCGCCCAGGCCTGGATCAAGGTGGATGACGATCTCGAGGCGAGCGGCTTCACTTGGGACACGAACGCCCTCCCCGACGGCCGCTACCGGGTGAAGGTGACCGCCACGGACGCCGGTGTGAACGCCGTGAGCGAAGGGCTGACCGGCGAAGCGGTGAGCCCGCCCTTCACCGTCGACAACACCCCGCCGAGCGTGACGGAGCTGGCGGCCTCGCCCCAGCCGGGAGCGGTGGCGGTCTCGGGCCGCGTCGAGGATGCGAGCAGCACGGTGACCAGGGTCGAGGTGTCCCTCGACAACGGCGACTGGCGGACCGTCACGCCGGACGGCGGCTTCGCGGACGAGCGCACACTCGGGTTCCACGCGCGGGTGCCCGATGTGGAGCCGGGCGAGCACACGGTCTCGGTGCGGGCGACCGACACGGCGGGCAACACCGCCG
>JBGPXY010000201.1:0-4513 GCA_041492985.1 Candidatus Eiseniibacteriota bacterium | reverse complement strand
CTGGTGACGGCCGACCCCGAGGCGGTCTCGGCGCTGGCCGTGGCGCGCGCCCACCTGCCGGCGGGGCGGGCGCTCAAGAGCCTCCGTCGCGTGCGGTTGTTCGAGCTCTGCGGGCTCCTGCCCGCGCGCGCCGAGATGGAGACGCTGTTGCACCGTTCGATCCAGTTCTACAATCCGCACAAGGAGCGATGCACCGTGCGATCGAGCCCGGAGGACCCCGCCCCGATCGGCGACGGGGAACGGGGCGTGCTGGTGTTCGATCGAGGCGAGGAGTGCCGGGAGGGTGCCGAGCGCTGGTGGCGTCACGAGACCGGCAAGACCATCGAGGTCCGCGAGGGCGTGGCCTGGGTGCTGGGCATCGATCCCTCGGTGCGGGACGCGGCCGCCGCGGTCGAGGAGCTCGCCGTGCTCCGCGATCGCCGACATGGTCTACTCTGCAATCCGCACGCGCAGGAACATCGCCTCGCGGCGGCGGAGATCCCGCTGCCGTGGATGACGGTGGCATCGTGACCGCGCGGTGACGCGGATGGACGACCCCGGGAGGGTGGCCATGCAGGGATGGAGTGGGGACAAGAGCTGGCGCGAGGAGTGCGGTGTGTTCGCGGCGGTGGGCGTGCCGCGCGCCGCGGAGGTGGTGGGGTTGGGGCTGCACGCGCTCCAGCATCGCGGCCAGGAGTCCACCGGGCTGGTCTCGTGCGACGAGCGCGGCGAGTTCCACAGCCACAAGGGGATCGGCCTGGTCTCCGACGTCTACGACGACACCATCCTGAGAAGCCTCGCCGGGACCATGGCCATCGGCCACAACCGCTACTCGACCACCGGCAGCCTGACGCTCGAGAACACCCAGCCGCTCCGGGTGGTGTACCGCGGCGGGCCGCTGGCCCTCGCCCACAACGGCAACCTGGTCAACGCGCGCGAGCTGCGCCAGGGGCTCGAGGGGTCGGGGTCCATCTTCCAGACCACCCTCGACACCGAGATCTTCCTCCACCTGATGGCGCTCTCATCGCTCGATGATCCGGAAGAGGCCCTGATCGAGGCGGCGCGCCAGGTGCGCGGCGCCTACTCGATGGTGGTGCTGACGCGCGACGCGGTGCTCGCGATCCGCGACCCGCACGGGTTCCGGCCCCTGTGCATCGGCCGGCTGGGGGACGGCTACGTCGTCTCGAGCGAGAGCTGCGCCCTCGACCTGGTGGCGGCCGAGTTCGTGCGCGAAGTGGGATCCGGCGAGCTGGTGCGCATCGATTCGCAGGGCATGCGGGTGCGGCGCGCGCTGCCGGCGGCGGATCCGCCCCGGCACTGCGTCTTCGAGCACATCTACTTCTCGCGGCCCGACAGCGTCGTGTTCGGCGAGACCGTCGACCGGGTGCGCCGGCGCATCGGCCATCGGCTGGCCGACGAGCATCCGGTCGAGGCCGACGTCGTCATCTCGGTGCCGGACTCGAGCAACTCGATCGCGCTCGGATACAGCGAGCGCTCGGGCATCCGCTTCGAGCTGGGGCTGATCCGGAACCACTACGTCGGGCGGACCTTCATCCAGCCGCACCAGGGCGATCGCGACTCGAGCGTGCGGGTCAAGTTCAACCCGGTGCGCGAGATCCTCGCCGGCAAGCGGATCGTGCTGGTCGACGACTCGATCGTGCGCGGCACCACATCGCGCAAGCTGGTCCGGATGCTGCGCAAGAACGGGGCGGCCGCGGTCCATTTCCGCGTCGGCTCCCCGCCGGTGACCCATCCGTGCTTCTACGGCATCGACACGCCGAGCCGCCGGGAACTGATCGGCGCGGTGAAGACGGTCGAGGAGATTCGCGACTACCTCGGGGCCGATTCGCTCGGTTACCTCTCCCATGAAGGACTCCTCGCCAGCGAGCGCGAGCCGGGACGATTCTGCAGCGCCTGCTTCACCGGCCGGTATCCGGTGGCGGTGGACCCGAGCGCGAGCAAGCTCTCGCTCGAGACCATGCATCGTCAGGCCGGGGCGGGCACGGAAGCGTAGTGCTCGCCCGGCGGCTCGCGGGACTTGCGCCCGTGCTGGGAGCGGTGCTGTGGGCGCTCGCCACCCCTCGAGCTCCCGGGGCCACCGCACCGCCCGCGGGAGCGGCCCCCGCGGCGGTCGCGCCGCGCGTGCGCTGCGTCCCCATCGCCTCGTTCGATTCGCTGGCGCTCATCGGGCCGGGCGCGTGGTCGCCCCGTGGACAGCGGCTGGCCCTGTGCTCGCCTGCGGCCCTCTACGTCTTCGACGCGGCGCGACCGGCCGCGGCCCCGCGGGTGGTGCTGCGCAGCGATGGGAGCATCCTCGCCTTCAGCTGGTCCCCGGACGGCCGTTGGCTCGCGGCGGCGATCGGCGATCCGCGCCCCGGCGAGGAGACCGCGCTCGTCGCGGTCGACGCCGCGGGCGGCAAGCCGATCGTCCTGATCCGGGGGGAGCAGATCCGACCGGTGGCCTGGGGGCCGGATGGCCGGATCTACTGCTGGACCGGCCGCCGGCGTCACGTGCTCGACCCGCCGTCCGCCTGGCGGCGCGCCGTCACCATGACGCTGGTCGACCCGCCGGTGGTGGAGGTGGCGGGGGACCTGAGTCTCCGCCTGCGTCACTGGGCTCCGCATCCGGGAGAGGAGACGATCCTCCCCGGCGCGGATCTCAAGTCGGCCGACGGCACCCGCGTCACGTTGCTCGATCTGCTTCCCGACGGGTCGCGTTACCTGGTGGGGATCTCGCGCGACAGCACGGCGCACTGGCGGATTGTCGATGGCGATGGCCGCACGGTGAGCGACCTGCGGGAACGCGGCCTCGCGTTCCAGCCCACCTCGCTCTCGGGCGACGGACGCATGGTGGCGGGTTTCATCGGCCGATGGGAGGGCGAACGCGGCTGGAGCGGCACCGAGCTGCGCATCGCCGACGCGGACGGCGCGTGGGTGGAGCCGGTCGCCGCTTCGGGCGCCGGTCGGGGCCCGCAGCTCTCGCGCGTCGGCGGCCTCGTCGCCTATACCGCCACGCCCGATGGCGCCACGCGCGTCGGCCGGCTCGTCTTCACACCGCGCTGATCGTGCCGGCGTCTTGACACCCCGCGGGCCCGGTCCCTAGATTCGCTCGTTCACATCTCCGCGCCATGGATCCGGCGCGGTCGCCCGCCACCCGGCACGAAGGATCGTATGTCGCTCCTGGAACTCATGCGGCAGCGCCGCGAGAAGCTCGCCCAGTGGCGGGAACTCGGCGTCGAGCCGTACGCCTACCGCTTCGAGCCGACGCACGACGCGGCCGGGCTGCAGGCGCGCGGCGACGCGGTGACCGAGACCCCCGGCGAGACGGTGCGGGTCGCGGGGCGCATCCTCACGCTCCGCGGTCATGGCAAGGCCGGCTTCGCGCACCTGCTCGATGGCAGCGGCCGGATCCAGCTCTACTTCCGTGCCGAACAACTCGGCGAACAGTTCCGGCGCTACGAGCTGCTGGATGTCGGCGACTGGATCGGGGTCAGCGGGCCGCTGTTCCGCACCCGCACCGGCGAGATCACCGTGCGCGTCGACGCGGTGGAGCTGCTCGCCAAGGCGCTGCGCCCGCTGCCCGAGAAGTGGCACGGCCTCAAGGACCCCGAGACGCGCTTCCGCCAGCGCTACGCCGACCTGTTCATGAACCTCGACGTGCGCGAGATCTTCCGCCGCCGCGCGCGCCTCACCCACGCGATGCGCGAGACCCTCGACGCGCGGGGCTACCTCGAGGTCGAGACCCCGGTGCTGCAGCCCCTCTATGGCGGGGCGTTCGCCCGTCCGTTCGTGACGCGGCACCAGGCGCTCGACATGGACCTCTACCTGCGCATCTCGAACGAGCTCTATCTCAAGCGCCTGATCGTCGGCGGGCTCGAGCGGGTGTACGAGTTCTCGCGCGATTTCCGCAACGAGGGCATGGACCGTTCGCACAACCCCGAGTTCACCATGCTCGAGTTCTACCAGGCGTTCGCCGACGTCCACGACATGATGGAGCTGACCGAGACGCTGGTGGGGCACGCGGTCCAGCGCGCCACCTCAGGCCTGGCGGTCGACTACCTGGGCACGCCGCTCGATTTCGCCGCGCCCTGGCCGCGCATCTCGATGCTCGACGCCGTGAGCGGGAAGGTGGGAGAGCCGGTGCACGACCTGGACCCGGCCCGCCTGACCCGTCTGGCGGCGGCCCACGGCATCACCACGCGCCCCGGCACCGGCGCGGGGGGTCTGCTCGACGAGCTCTTCAGCGCGCTGGTGCAGCCGGAGCTGCAGCGGCCGTGCTTCGTGCTGGACTACCCGCGCGAGGGCTCGCCGCTCGCCCGTGCCAAGCGCGGTAACCCGGCGGTGGTCGAGCGCTTCGAGATGTTCGCGGCGGGCATGGAGATCGCGAACGCCTTCTCGGAGCAGAACGATCCCGAGGCGCAGTCCCATGCGTTCGAGGAGCAGATGACGCGACGCGCGGCCGGGGACGACGAGGCTCAGGTGATGGACCTCGACTACGTTCGCGCGCTCGAGTACGGCATGCCGCCCACCGGCG
>JBGPXY010000130.1:0-7765 GCA_041492985.1 Candidatus Eiseniibacteriota bacterium | reverse complement strand
GCTCAGTTGGGAGAGCACCTCGTTCGCAACGAGGGGGTCGGCGGTTCGAATCCGCTCATCTCCACCATCTTATTGGGCCAGGCCCAGCGCAACCCGAACTTGTGAACCCCGTCAGGACCGGAAGGTAGCAGCGGTAAGCAAACCTTCGGGAGTGCCGCTGATCCCCTGGCCCTTTTCTCAGGCCGGCGGGCCGCGAGGCCCGCAGTGGGAACGGAATCCATGGCCCATCGCGCGCTCGCCCTCAAGTACCGGCCGCAGGTCTTCACGGACCTCGTGGGCCAGGACCATGTCACCTCGGTCCTGACGCGCGCGGTCGAGAGCGGTCGTGTCGCCCACGCCTACCTGTTCACCGGTGCGCGCGGGGTCGGCAAGACCACCAGCGCGCGCATCCTCGCCAAGGCGCTCAACTGCGAGCGCCGCGGGACGGGCGAACTCAAGGGCGGGGATCCCTGCAACGCGTGCACCGCCTGCACCGAGATCACCAGCGGCGTCTCACTCGACGTGGCCGAGATCGACGGCGCCTCGAATCGCGGCATCGCCGACGTGCAGGCGCTGCGCGAGAAGGTGCGCTTCGCGCCCACCGGCGGGCGCTACCGGGTGGTGATCATCGACGAGGTGCACCAGTTGTCGAACGACGCGTTCGCGGCGCTGCTCAAGACGCTCGAGGAGCCGCCGCCGCACCTGGTCTTCATCTTCGCCACCACCGACCCGCAGAAGCTGCCCGACACCATCCGCTCGCGCTGCCAGCGGTTCGACTTCGCGCGCGTGCCGCTGCGCAAGGTAGCCCAGCGGTTGCACGACATCCGCGAGCGCGAGGCGAAGGACCCCGAAGGCCTCGCCTTCACGCTCAGCGAGGGCGCGGGCCTGCTCATCGCCCACAAGTCCGAGGGATCGATGCGCGACGCCGTGAGCGCGCTCGACCAGGTGGTGTCCTCGGGCGAGAGCGCGATCACCGACGAGGTGGTGCGCCGCGTGCTGGGCATCGCCGACCGCGAGGCGTTCTACTCGCTCGCCCAGGCGATCGTGGGCCGCGATCCGGGCGGGGCGCTCCAGGCCCTGCACGCCGCGTTCGCCAAGGGCATGGACCCGCGCGATCTGGCCGAGGGACTGGGCGAGCACATCCGCCACCTGCTCATCCTCAAGGTCGATCCCGGCGCCGACGATCTGGTGGCGGTGAGCGCCGACGAGATGAAGCGCCTGCGCGCGCAGTGCGAAGGATGGGCCGAGCACGACCTGCTGCGGCTGTTGCGGCTGGTGACCGACGTGTCGTGGCCCATGCGCGACAGCCCGCAGCCGCTGATCCACCTCGAGGCGGCGGTGGTCCAGATGGCGACCCTCGAGCCGGGCGAGCGCCTGGCGGAGTTGCTGCAGCGTCTCGAGGCGCTCGAGCAGCGCCTGGGCGGCGGAACGGCCGCGGGGGTGGCACCGCCGGCGCGCGCGGGTGGCGGTGCGCCGCGGCCCGCGATCGCCCCGCCCGCGGCGACTGGCGCTCCTGGTGCGATGGACCGGGGAGGAGCGCCCACGCGCCCACGGCCGCCGCAGGCGAGCGGCGCGCCCGCCGCACCCGCGACCGCTCCGGTCGCCGCGTCGGCCGCGCCCGCCACGGCCACCGCGACGATCGAGGAGCCCGCGCGAGTGGACGACCTGGCGCCTGCCGCACGCTGGGAGGCGGTGGTCGCGGGCGTGAACGGGAAGAAGCGCATGCTCGGCGCGTTCCTCCAGGCATGTCGCTTCACCGGCGTCACCGCCACGCACCTGGTGCTCGAGATGGACGATCTCCACCGCGCGGTGGTGGACGAGAAGGAGAACCGCGCCATCATCGCCGCCGAGGTGGCGCGCGCCTTCGGCCGCCCGCTGCTCGTGCAGTGCATGGCGCTCGCCGGCGGCGCCCCCGCGCCCCCGGGCGAGGAGGACGTCAAGCCGATGATCGATCGCGCCATCGAGTGGTTCGCGGGCGACGTGATCGATCCCAACGGTCGCAGGCAGGAGAGGACGGGCGGATGAAGAGTTTCGGGGACATGGTCAAGCAGGCGCAGAAGATGCAGAAGCAGATGACCGAGCTGCAGGAGAAGCTGGCCGAGGAGCGCTTCGAGGCCACGGCCGGCGGCGGCATGGTGCGCGCGGTGGTCGATGGCAAGCAGATGCTGAAGGAGCTGACCATCAGCCCCGAAGCGATGAAGCAGGCCGACGCCACGCTGGTCGAGGATCTGGTGCGCACGGCCATCGGCGAGGCGCAGCGCGCCTCGGAGACGCGGATGAGGGAGACGCTCGGCAAGCTGACCGGCGGCATGAACCTTCCCTTCTGATCGCCCCCACGCCCTCCGACCCCCGACCCCACCCCGACCCGCATGTACTCCTCGAAGTACCTCGAACTCCTGGTCGAGGAGCTGGCGAAGCTCCCGAGCATCGGGCAGAAAAGCGCCCAGCGCCTGGCACTCCACATCCTGCGCGGATCGAAGGAGGACAGCCTGCGGCTCGCCGACGCGATCCGCGCGGTGAAGGAACGCGTGGGACTCTGCCGCGTGTGCGGGAACTTCAGCGACGAGGATCCCTGCCGTCTCTGTTCCGACACGCAACGCGATGCGTCGCTGGTGTGCGTGGTCGAGCAGCCGGGCGACGTGATGGCCTTCGAGCGCACGGGCCGGTTCCGCGGCCGCTATCACGTGCTCGGAGGCGCGCTCTCGCCCCTCGACGGCACGAACCCCGAGGATCTGCGCATCCGGCCGCTGCTCGAGCGGCTGCGCGGTGACACGGTCACCGAGGTCATCCTCGCCACCAACCCGAACGTGGCGGGCGAGGCCACCGCGCTCTACCTCTCGAAGCTGCTGGCGCCGCTGGGCGTGCGGGTGACACGCATCGCCCGTGGCGTGCCGATGGGCTCCGACCTGGAGTACTCGGACCAGGTCACGCTGGCGCGTGCCCTGGAGGGCCGGCGCGAGGTCGAGTAGTCGGCGGCCCCGGCCGATAACCAACGCCCATGAACTCCTACCTGTTCGACGGCATCCGGATCGCGTGCGTGCCGATCCTGATCGCGCTCAACGCCTTCTTCGTCGCCGCCGAGTTCGCGCTGGTCACGGTGCGCTGGACCCGCGTCGAGGAGCTGGTGGAGCAGGGGCGGTTCGGTGCAGCTTCGGTGCGGCAGGCGATCGAGAACGTGAACGACGCGATCGCCGCGACCCAGGTGGGGATCACCTTCGCGAGCCTGGCCCTGGGCTGGCTCGGCGAGCCCGCGATCGCTCACCTGCTCGAGCCGCTGTTCCAGGGCGTGCCCGCGGTGCTGGGCGTGCCGCTGGCGCACGCGTTCGCGCTCGCCATCGCCCTGCTCATCATCACCTACCTGCACGTGGTGCTCGGGGAACAAGCACCCAAGGTGCTCGCCATCCAGCGCGCCGAGGATGTGGCGCTCCTGATCGCCGCTCCGCTGATCACATTCGCGCGGATCTTCCGGCCGTTCATCCGGCTGATCGGCGGCTCGACCAACTGGATCCTGCGCATGCTGCGCCTGCCGCCGCAGCTGGCGGCCCAGGCCGTCCACTCGGTCGACGAGCTGAGCATGCTGGTCGAGGAGACGCAGGAGGCGGGCCGGATGCCGGAGGACCAGGCGACCTACGTCCAGAA
Source organism: Candidatus Eiseniibacteriota bacterium (assembly GCA_041492985.1). Lineage (GTDB taxonomy): Bacteria > Eisenbacteria > RBG-16-71-46 > RBG-16-71-46 > RBG-16-71-46 > WS-11. The sequence goes on along the minus strand of JBGPXY010000130.1, from coordinate 4,147 downwards.
CCTCTTCGAGCTGTCCGATAAGACGGTCGGCGACATCATGGTGCCGCGCGAGAAGGTGGTCACGCTCTCGCTCCATGCCTCGGAGGAGGAGGTGCTCGAGACCGCGCGCGAGACCGCGCACACGCGCATGCCGGTGTGGGAGGGGACGCCCGACAACATCGTCGGCATCGTCAACACCAAGGACCTGTTCCACCTGTTCAGCCTCAAGGGACTGGTCATCCTGATGGACGCCATGTATCCGCCGCTGTTCGTGGAGCCCGACCAGCCCGTGGCGCGCCTGCTGCGCACCTTCCGCCGCGAGCGGCGGCCGATGGCGGTGGTGCGCGGCGTGGTCGGGACGTTCCTGGGGATCGTCACCCTCGAGGACATCCTCGAGGAGATCGTCGGCGAGATCGAGGACGAGCACGACGTCGAGATGGCGCATGGCGCGGTGGGACGCAGCCCCGCGTCGACGCACGGCGCGGCGGGCCGCGGCACCCCGTCGACGCCCGGCGCGCCGGGCGCGTGAGCCCGCGGCCGCGACGCCCGGACCACGGCGCGCCGCGGCGACTCCTCCTCGTCACGCTCGGCGTCCTGATCGCCGGCTGCGGCGGCGGTCGCCCGGATCAGGGTCCGGCGATCTCCCGGGTGCCTCCGGATTCCGCGGCGGCCCTTGCGTTCACGAGCAGGCATGCGATCCCCTTCGACACCGCCGAGCCCGGCCATGGGTTCGCCGACCTGATGCCGCTCAAGCAGGTCATCGGCGACGCGCGGATCGTGGCGCTCGGCGAGGGCACGCACGGGACGCGCGAGTTCTTCGAGATGAAGCATCGCCTCACCGAGTTCCTCGCCAGCGAGATGGGCTTCACCGTGCTCGCCATGGAAGCCAATAGCCCCGAGGCGGAGCGCGTGAACGACTACGTGCAGGGGGGCGAAGGAGACCCGCGCGCGTTGCTCAAGGGCATGTACTTCTGGATGTGGGACACGCAGGAGGTGCTCGACCTCATCGCGTGGATGCGTGACGTCAACCGAGCCCGGCCCGGTCGGCTGAGGTTCGCCGGATTCGACATGCAGACGCCGACCGTGGCGATCGAGCAGGTGTCGCGCTTCGTCGAGCGCGCGGATCCGGCGTACGGCGCCGAGGTCGCGCGCGCGTACGGGCTGGCGAAGGGCGCCCACCCGGACGCGGGCGGGTTCGGCACCGCGATCGGCGACTTCCCGGTCGCGGCCTGCGCGGGGAAACGCATCCACTTCTTCGGCTGGGTCAAGACCGAGGCGGTGACCAGGGCCTACGCCGGCCTGTGGTGGCGCGTCGACGGCGCCTCCGGTGTGCTCAAGGGCGACAACATGGCCGATCGCGGGCTGCGCGGGACCAACGACTGGACGCGCTGCGAGATCGCCCTGGACGTGCCGGCCGAGGCGAAGCACGTGCAGTTCGGCACGCTGCTGGTGGGCAACGGCACGGCGTGGTTCGACTCACTGGGGGTCACCATCGATGGGTTCGCATGGTCCGACCCCAACGACTTCGATCTCGACTTCGAGAGCGGATCGGCGCCGCGTGGGCTGAGTCCCCAGGGTCCCGACTACGAGACCACGCTCGATCCGGGCACCGCGCATGCCGGCCAGCGGAGCCTGCGCATGCGCTTCACCCGGACGGGCGGGGGCACCGGCGCGCCCGGGGTCACCCGGGCCCAGGTGGAGGCCGCGACCGCCGGCGTGGTGCGGCACCTGGAGCAGGAGCGCGCCGACCTGATCCGGCGGTTCGCGGCCGAGGACGTGGACCGGGCGATCCAGAACGCGCGCGTGGTGCTCCAGTGCGCGAAGCTGGGCGCCACCACCGCCTCCCGCGACCGCTGCATGGCGGACAACGTGAGGTGGATCCTCGACCACTCGCCCGCGGGCACGAAGATCGTGCTGTGGGCGCACAACTCGCACGTCTCACGGATGCCCGACCAGATGGGGGCCTACCTCGACGAGACGTATGGTCGCCAGATGGTGGTGCTCGGCTTCGCGATGAACCAGGGGCGCTACAACGCCGTCGGCGATGCGGGCGTGGGGCCCCACGACGCGATCCCCGGCCCGCCCGGGAGCGTCGAGTCGTTGTTCCACGCCACCGGTCTGCCGCGCTTCATCCTCGACCTGCGTCAGGCGCCGGCGGGCTCGCCGGCGGCGGCCTGGTTCGGGACGCCGCGCCCGTTCCGATCCATCGGCACCATGGCGATGGACGGCTTCTTCCCGAGCCCGGTGTCGGCGCGCTACGACGGGTTGATCTATTTCGAGACCACCACGGCGTCCACGCTGCTCTTCTGAGGTCCAGGGCCTTCCGGTCGCCCAGGTGTGGGTCGCGAGCCCGCCTCGCAGCGCGCGGCGGGGGTGCCGCCCGGCCACTCGCCGCGAGATAGTAGTTGCCAGCCAACTGACACCATGATAACGATTCACGCTGGAACAGGGACGTGCCACGGAGTCTGACCTCTGACCCTCGCTCTGACAGCGAGCGGGAGATGTCATGCCACAATGGACTCTGTTCGAAAACGACTTTCGCGCCATTGACCAGGTGCTCTTCGAGCTTCTCGACAAGACCAACGCACTTTCCGTGCACCTGGTCGACCGCTCCGGACAGCTGATCACCACCTCCGGGCGGAGCGCCGACTTCGACGCCACCGCATTCGCCAGCCTGGTCGCGGCCGACTTCACGGCCAACGCCGAGCTGTCGCGGCTGATGGGCGATACGTCGATCGACGCGGTGGTGAACGAAGGCAAATCCCGGACGGTCTATTCCTGCCTGCTCGCGGACCGGGTCATCATGTGCACGGTCTTCGACCGGCGCAGCACGCTGGGGTTGGTGCGCTTCCGCGCCGGCCGCGCGGCGCGCGACCTGGATGGCGTGTTCAAGAACCTGTTCGACAAGGTGGGGATGGTCGAGTCGGGCCGCGGCACCAGCGACTACGCGGCGGCCGCGGGGCGCGAGGTGGACGCGCTGTTCGGCGAGTAGCGACGCACCTCCACGGTCTTGAGGACTTCACAGCGGGCGAGGCCGGGGGAGGAGTGGCATGGCGCTCATCAATCACCGGGCGCGTGAGGTCCACTTCAAGATCGTCTACTACGGTCCCGGTCTGTGCGGGAAGACGACCAACCTGAAGCGGCTCCACGACCGCCTGCCGCCCGAGCGCCGCGGCCGGCTGATCTCGATCGCGACCGATCACGAACGCACGCTGTTCTTCGACTTCCTGCCCATCGACCTCGGGCAGGTGAACGGGTTCACCACCCGCTTCCACCTCTATACCGTCCCCGGCCAGGTCCACTACCGCCTCTCGCGCCGCGCGGTGCTGCAGGGGCTCGACGGCATCGTCTTCGTGGCCGACTCGCACCCGGCGCGCGAGGAGGCGAATCACGAGTCGCTGGCTGACCTCGGCGCGCATCTGCGGACCCTCGGCCTCTCGCCCGAACAATTGCGGCGACTGCCCTGGGTGTTCCAGTACAACAAGCGTGATCTGCCGATGGCGATCCCGGCCGAGCGGCTGCGCGCGGCCCTCAACCCGGGTGGCGCGCCCGAGTTCGAATCCGTGGCGAGCGAGGGCAAGGGCGTGGCCGAGACGCTGCGCGCCATCTGCAAGGCGGTGCTGGCGAGGCTCGCGAGCGAACCGGCGACGGCACCTGTCGCGGCGGCGACCACGAAGGCGGTCGTGAGCTCTGCGCCGACCGTGGTGCACGGCGCGCCCGCGTGAGGGGGCTGGCCCGCTTCCTCGCCACGTTCGGTCCGGTCGGATATGCGCCCGTGGCGCCCGCGACCGCCGGCAGCGCCGTGGTGGCCCTCATTGGCTGGTTCCTGCCGGTGCCGCCGCTCATCCTGACGCTCGTCCTGATCCTCGCGGGCGGTGCGCTCGCGGTGTGGATCGCGGGGGAAGCGGAGAAGGATCTCGGTCACGACGCCAAGCCGATCGTCGTCGACGAGGCGATCGGTCAGAGCCTGGCGCTGCTGCTCGTGCCGCACTCGGTGATCGCGTTCGCCGCGTCGTTCGTGCTCTTCCGCGTCTTCGACGTGTGGAAGCCGCTCGGTGCCCGCGAGATCCAACGCCTCCCGGGCGGGCTGGGCGTGGTCGCCGACGATGTCATCGCCGGGCTCACGGCATGCGGGGCGTTTCACGCGGGCGCGTGGGCCGGCCGGGCG
>JBGPXY010000108.1:0-9357 GCA_041492985.1 Candidatus Eiseniibacteriota bacterium | reverse complement strand
GGCGGTCTGGGGCTTGGGGCCCCAGGCGATCACCGGCCGGCCGTCAGGGCCGGTCATGGGCTGGCGATTGGCGTCGAGCTTGGGCATCCCGATCTCGACCACGCAGATGCGGCAGGCGCCCAGCGGCGGCAGCTTGGCGTGCGAGCAGAAGATGGGGATGTGGATCTCGGCGGCGCGCGCGGCGTCGGTGACCAGCGTGCCCGCTGGCACCTCGACGACGCGGTCGTTGATCGTGACGCGGCAACGGGCGCTCACGCCATCACCTCCGCGAGCGACTCGCGGCGCCGGTTCGCCAGGCAGCGCTTGTGGGTGACGTGGTATTCGAATTCGGGGCGGAAGTGCTTGATGAAGCCCATGACCGGCATCGCCGCGGCGTCGCCGAGCGCGCAGAACGACTTGCCGAGGATGTTGTCCGAGACGTCGTAGAGCAGGTCGATGTCCTGCTCGCGGCCGTGGCCGCTCTCGATGCGCTCGAAGACCTCGCTCATCCAGTACGTGCCCTCGCGGCAGGGCGTGCACTTGCCGCAGGACTCGTGCTCGTAGAAGCGGGTGATGTTCCAGAGCGCGTCGACGATGCAGGTCTGGTCGTCGATGACGATGACGCCACCCGAGCCGAGCAGCGTCCCCGCGGCCACCATGGATTCGAAGTCGAGACCGGTGTCGAGCATCGACGCCGGCAGCAGCGGCACCGACGAGCCACCCGGGATCACCGCCTTCACCTTCATCCCGTCGCGCATGCCGCCGCAGTGCTCGTTCAGCAGCGTCGAGAGCGGCAGGCCCATCGGCACCTCGTAGTTGCCGGGCCGTTTCACCGGCCCCGAGACCGAGAGGATCTTGGTGCCGGGACTCTTCTCGGTGCCCCACTGGCGGAACCACGCCGCGCCGTGCTTCAGGATGTGCGGCACGTTCATGAGCGTCTCGGTGTTGTTCACCACCGTCGGGCAGGCGTAGAGGCCCTCGACCGCGGGGAACGGCGGCTTGAGCCGCGGCTGACCGCGATAGCCCTCGAGCGACGAGAGCAGTGCGGTCTCCTCGCCGCAGATGTAGGCCCCGGCGCCAAGATGGGTGTGCAGCTCGAGCGCGAACCCACTCCCCAGCACGTCCGTGCCGAGCAGGCGCGCTGCCTTCGCCTCGGCGATGGCCCGGTCGAGGATGCGCTGGATGTACTCGAACTCGCCGCGCAGATAGATGTAGCCGGTGTGCGCGCCGAAGGCATAGGCGGCGAGCAGCATCCCCTCGATGAGCAAGTGGGGATTCTTCTCCATCAGCTCGCGGTCCTTGAAGGTGCCCGGCTCGCTCTCGTCGGCGTTGCACACGAGATAGCGCGGCTTGGGCGACTGCTTCGGGACGAAGCCCCACTTCATGCCGGTCGGGAACCCGGCGCCGCCTCGCCCGCGCAGTCCCGAGGCCTTGACGATCTCGATGACCTCGTCGGGCGTCTTCTTCCCCAGCACCTGGCCGGGCATCTCCCAGCCGCCGCCCTTGCGGTAGACGTCGATCGACGTGAGCCCCGGCGTGTCGATGTCCTTGAAGAGCAGCGGGCCGCGCGCCGGGCTCATCGCAGACTCTCCAGCAGCGCGTCCACCCGCGCCTCGTCGAGGTTCTCGTGGTAGTCGAAGTTCACCTGCATGCAGGGCCCGCCGCCGCAGGCGGCCAGGCACTCGACCCGGCGCAGGGTGAAGCGGCCGTCGGGCGTGGTCCCGCCGTGGCCGATCCCGAGCTTGCGCTCGAGGTGCCGGAGCAGGCGGTCGGAGCCCATGAGCGAGCAGGACAGCGTCATGCACACTTGAAGGTGATGCCGTCCCACCGGCTTCAGGTTGAACATGGTGTAGAAGGTGGCGATCCCGAACACCTCGGGCTCGGGCAGGTCGAGCGTGCGGGCCACCAGCCGCATGGCCCCGGGTGGCAGCCATCCCCACTCGCGTTGCGCGATCCACAGCACCGGCAGCACCGCCGAGCGCCTCACCGGGTAGCGCGAGAGCGCCTCGTCCACCTCGGCCCGACGCGCGGCGGGCCACTCGAGCGCTACCGGGGCTTCCACCGGCATCACCGGCGCGTGGCTCATCGGTCGATCTCCCCCAGCACGATGTCGAGGCTGCCGATGGCGGTGATGACGTCGGCCACCATGCGCCCCTCGATCAAGGTCGGCAGGGTCTGGAGGTTCACGAACGATGGCGAGCGCACCTTCATCCGCCAGGGTCGCGGTGTGCCGTCGGAGACGAAGTAGAACCCCAGCTCGCCCTTGGGCGCCTCGATCGCCTGGTAGGCCTCGCCCACCGGCGGGAAGAACCCGTGCGCCACGATCTTGAAGTGGTGGATGAGCGCTTCCATCGACGTCTTGACCTCCTCCTTGGGAGGCACGACGTACTTGAAGTCGCGCAGCCGGTAGTCGCCGCGCTCGCCCATCTCGCGGATCTTCCGGATCGCCTGCGCGGCGATGCGTGTGGACTGCCGGATCTCCTGGACGCGCACCATGTAGCGATCGAACGCGTCGCCCGCGGTACCCACCGGCACGTCGAAATCGTACTGGTCGTAGTGGCAATAGGGCTGCGCCTTGCGCAGGTCCCACCTCACCCCCGAGCCCCGCAGCGTGGGGCCGGTGGCGCCGAGTGCCACGGCGTCCTTCGCGGTGAGTGGGGCCACCTCCTTGGTGCGACCGAGCCAGATCGGGTTCCTCGAGAGCAGGCGCTCGTACTCGTCCGCGTGCTTCGGCATCTCGTTCACGAACGTCTCGCAGCGGTCGAGGAAGCCGGCCGGGATGTCGGCCGAGAGCCCGCCGACGCGGAAGTACGAGGCGGTCATGCGCGCGCCGCAGACGTGGTCGTAGATCGAGAGCACCTTCTCGCGCTCGCGGAAGCAGTAGAAGAAGACCGTCATGGCGCCGATGTCGAGCGCGTGCGTCCCGAGCCACACGCAGTGGGAGCTGATCCGCGTCAGCTCGGTGAGCAGCACGCGGATGGCCTGGGCGCGCGCCGGCGCCTCGATCCCGAGCAGCTTCTCGGCGGCCAGGCACAGCCCCAGGTTGTTCGACATCGGCGCCAGGTAGTCCATCCGGTCGGTCTGGGGGATGGACTGCGTGTAGGTCTTGTACTCGGCCTGCTTCTCCATCCCGGTGTGCAGGTAGCCGATGATGGGCTTGGCCCGCACCACGGTCTCCCCATCCAGCTCGAGCACCACGCGCAGCACCCCGTGGGTCGCGGGGTGTTGCGGCCCCATGTTCAGGGTCATGGTCTCAGTGCGCACGGTACTTCACCTTCTTGGGCTTGAGGTGGGTGAGGTCGGGCGCGGGCACGGTGCGGCCCGGCGTGTTGTGCGTGAACGCCACCTCCTGGTAGCCGAGCGGGGAGTCCTTGCGCAGCGGCCAGCCCTCCCAGTCGTCGGGGAGCAGGATGCGGGTCAGGTCCGGGTGCCCATCGAAGACGATCCCGTAGAAGTCGTAGGTCTCGCGCTCGTGCCAGTTCGCCGTGGGCCACACGCCGGTCACGGTCGGCACGCGCGGGTCGGCCTCGTGCACGCGCACCTTGAGCACGCACCGGCAGTTCTGCTCGATCGAGAGCAGATGGTAGACGACCTCGAATCGCGGCTCGCCGGGCAGCAGGTCGACCCCGCCCACCCAGGAGAGCATCGCGAAGCGGAGCTCGGATTCGTCGCGCAGGAAGGTGCACACCTCGACCAGCCGATCCGCCGGGAGATGCAGGGTGTGGTCGCGGACCGCGACCCCCTGTTGCCGTTCGAACGGCACGTCGGGGAATCGCTCGCGCAGCCGCTGCTCGACCCGCTCGGGGCGGAGCGCCATCAGGCCGCGCCCTTCTTGCGCTTCGGATGGAACGTCACCGTGCCGACGTCGACCGGCGAGGCGAGGATCTTCTCCTGGAGCTTCATGATGCCGTGGATGAGCGCTTCGGGCCGGGGCGGGCAGCCGGGGACGTACACGTCCACGGGGACGATCTTGTCCACGCCCTGGACGATCGCGTAGTTGTTGAACACGCCGCCGCACGAGGCGCACGCCCCCATCGAGATCACCCACTTGGGATCCGGCATCTGCTCGTAGAGCTGGCGGACCACCGGGGCCATCTTGATGCTCACGCGGCCGGCGACGATCATCAGATCGGCCTGGCGCGGCGAGGCGCGGAACACCTCGGCACCGAAGCGCGAGATGTCGAAGCGCGGTCCGACGATCGCCATCATCTCGATCGCGCAGCAGGCGAGTCCGAAGCCCAGGGGCCAGATGGCGTTCGCGCGCGACTGGTTCACCGCCCAGTTCACCATCCCGCCGACCGTGGTGAAGAGGACGCCGCGCTCCACCTCGTCGCGGATGGCCCGCTCGTCCGGCGCTCCGGCGCCGGAACGGGGCGCCAGGGGCGGGGCCGCCGCGGGAACGGGCAGCACCCGGAACGGATTCTCGACCTTGTCGTGGTCGGCCATCGTCAGACCTCCTTCACGCGTGGGCGGCGCGGATCCTCAGTCCCACTCGAGCGCGCGTTTCTTCAGGAGATACGCGTAGCCCACGAGCAGGACGAGGATGAAGAGCACCATCTCCACGAGCCCGTAGAGCCCGAGCTGGCGGAACGCCACCGCCCACGGGTACAGGAACACCGCTTCGATGTCGAACAGGATGAACAGCACGGCGACCAGATAGAACTTCACCGAGAAGCGCTCGCGAGCGTCGCCCACCGGATCCACGCCGCACTCGTAGCTGGACATCTTCACCGCGTTCTTGCGGCGCGGCACGATGATGCTGGACAGCCCGATGGTCCCGCCCGCGAAGGCGATGGCGACGACCAGGAACAGCAGGACTGGCAGGTATTCCCTCATGCTCCCCTCTCGAACACTCGACTCACCGCGGCGCGCGGCCCCGGGACCGGGGCTCCTCGCACCCTACGGAGCGTCCCGACGACCGTCAAGCCACAGCCCGCGCTACGAGCGGGCGTTCAGCGCCTTCACCGCCTCGGTGAGGGCGGGCACCACCTCGAACGCGTCCCCGACGACCCCGAAGTCCGCCACCTTGAAGATGGGCGCGTCCGGATCCTTGTTGATCGCGACGATGCATCGCGACGACGACATCCCGGCGAGATGCTGGATCGCGCCCGAGATGGCGATCGCCACGTAGAGCTTGGGTGACACGGTCTTGCCCGTCTGGCCGACCTGGTCGCCATGCGGACGCCAGCCGGCGTCCACCACCGCGCGCGAGGCGCCGACGGTGGCGCCCAGGGCCAAGGCGAGCGCTTCGATGATCGCGAAGTTCTCGGGCCCCTTGAGGCCGCGCCCGCCGGAGACGATGATCTCGGCCTCGGTCAAGTCCACCTTCCCGGCGCTGGTCGTCTTCACCTCACGCACGCGCGAGCGCGCCGCGGCCGGATCGTGGTCGATCGCCAGCGGCGTCACCGTGGGCGCGGCCCCATTCTGGGACGGCGCCGCGGCGAACACCTTGGGTCGCAGCGAGACCATTGCCGGCGTACCGGTGAAGGCCACGCGCTGGACCGCCTTGCTCGCGAAGACCGGCCGGGTCGCGACCAGCCGTCCGCCTTCGACCGCGAGGGCAGTGCAGTCGGCGGCCAATCCGACGCCGAGCCGGGCGGCGACGCGCGGCGCCAGGTCGCGTCCCATCGACGACGCCGAGAACACGACCACCGACGGCTTCACCCGCTCGACCGCCGCGACCACCGCCCGCACATACCCTGCCGGCTCGTAGTGGCGGAAGGCTTCGTGCGTGGCGAGCAGCATCTCGGTGGCCCCGGCGTCGCCCAGTGCGGCGAGACCCGGATCGGCGGCGGCGGCGCACACACCCACCACCGGGCCGCCGAGGGCGGCGGCGAGGCGGACCGCCTCGCCCAGCGCCTCGCGCGCGACGCTGCGCACCCGTCCCTCGCGCTGTTCGATGAAGACCAGGATGGCCATGGTCAGATCACCCGGGCTTCTTCGCGGAGCACCCGTACCAGCTCGGGCACGGCTTCGACGCCCTGCCCGACGATGCGGCCCGGCGCCCGTGCCGCGGGCAACGCGAGCGAGAGGATCTCGAGCGCGGGGGGCCCAAGCGACACCGGCTTCTCGTCGATCGGTTTCTTCTTCGCGGCCATGATGCCCTTGAGCGAAGCGTAGCGCGGCTCGTTCAGTCCCTTGTCGGCGGCCAGCACCGCCGGAAGCGTGACCTCGACCACCTCGCGCGCGCCCTCGATCTCACGCTCGATCACCGCCTGCCCGCCAGCCGGCCCACCCTCCGCTCCCTGAGTCAGCTCGATCGCCGCCACCACCGTCACGCAGGGATGCCCGAGCAGCTCGGCGACCATGGGGGCCACCTGCGCCGCGTCATCGTCCACCGCCTGCTTGCCGAACCAGATGAGGTGCGGGCCGAGCCCCTGGAGCTCGGCGGCGAGGGCGCGCGCGACCTGGAGCGAGTCGGGCTGGACGGCGTCGGTCTTGAGATGGATGGCGCGGTCAGCGCCCATGGCGAGCGCGTTGCGAAGGGTGGTCTGCACCCCGGGCCCGCCGAGCGAGAGCACCACGACCTCGCCCTCACCCGCCGCCTCGCGGATGCGCAGCGCCTGTTCGAGCGCGAACTCGTCGTAGGGGTTGAGGATCCAGGTCACGCCGGCGGGGTCGAGGGTGCGGCCGTCCGCCGCGACCTTGACCCGGGTCTCGGTATCCGCGACCTGCTTGATGCAGACGACCTGGAGCACCTGCTCACCTCGCGCGCGGCCGGGACCAAGGCACGCTTGCGCTAACTTTCACAATGTGACTCGCGCCGGTGGGTCCGTACACCGCGACCCTGGGGATGAAATCCGCGGCAGTCTCGCGCCCCCGCCCCCGGAGTGTCAAGGCCGCTGGACGCTGGAGGATGTCAGCCCTCGAGGGGGTCCTCGGTCGACCGGACGGCGACCACGGCCGCGTCCTCTCCCGCCCGCGCCCGGGTGATGCGCCCGCCGCTCACCGTCAGCTCCGCCAGCCGGCCGCGCCCATTGTAATTGGAGGACATGACGGCCCCATAGGCCCCCGCGTCGAGCAGCGCGACCAGGTCGCCGCGCTCGAGCGGCGGCAGCGACGCGTCGCGATCGAAGACATCCGCGCTCTCGCACACCGGCCCCACCACGGTGGCGGGCTCGGGAGCGCCGGGGCGCGGACGCAGCGGCACGATCCGATGGCGGGCGTGGTAGAGCGCCGGACGGATCAGGTCGTTCATGCCGGCGGCCAGCACGACGAAACGCCGGGAGCCGCCCTCGCGAGCCCCTCCCCGATGCTTGACCCAGAGCACCTCGGCGATCAGCACGCCGGCCGGGGCGACCAGCCAGCGGCCCGGCTCCATCACCCACTCGGCGCGCAGCCCGCCGATCAGTCCGGCGAGTCGGGTCGCGTGCGACTCGAGCGGGAACTCGGCGCCCGCGCCCGAATAGTCCACGCCGAACCCGCCGCCCAGGTTCACGAGTCCGAGCGGCGCACCGCGGCGCGCCGATTCCTGCGCCAGCTCGCGCGCCGTCTCGGCCGCGCGCTCGAGCGGGCCCGGATCGAGCAGCTGCGAGCCCACGTGCAGGTGGACGCCGTCGACGCGCAGGTGCGGCCAGCGCGCGCGCCCGGCCCACGCCTCGAGGGCCTCGTCGGGGGCCACGCCGAACTTGGCCTGGTCGTGGCCGGTGGCCACGTAGTCGTGCCCGGGGGTCGCGATCCCGGGATTGACGCGCAGCGCGACGCGCACGGTCGTGCCCGCGCGCGCCGCGTGCTCTTGGAGCAGGTCCAGCTCGGCGATGTGGTCGGCGTTCACCGAGTGCACCCCCTCGCGCGCCGCGAACTCGGCCTCCTGCGACGTGCGCCCGTTACCGTTGAGGATGCGTTCCGCCGCCGGGAAACCCTGGGCCTCGGCGGCGCGCAGCTCGCCGAGCGAGCCGGCCTCGGCGGCCAGTCCCGTGTCGCGGATACGGCGCAGGATCGCGGGCAGCGCGTTCGCCTTGAGCGCGTAGGCCGGGTGGATGCCGAGCGGCGCGAAGGCGGCCCTGAAGCGGCGCGCGCGCGCCTCGATCATGTCGAGGTCGTAGACCCAGCAGGCCGAGGCCGCCGGCTCCAGCCGCCGGAGCGAGGCGAGGATCCGATCGAGCGGCACGCCGCCGAGCGTCAGCACGCCGCCCCGCTGCGAGACCCCGTCCACCACGCTCATCGTGCCGCCTCCCGCGCCGCAAGCCGACGCTCCGCCTCGGCCAGGTCCTCGCGCGTGTTGAGATTGAAGAAGTTCTCGAGACCGCCCGGCAGCCGCTTCACGGCCTCCTCGTCGAGCCGCTCCGCATCGAGTACCTCCACGGCGCGGACGAGATAACGCTCGCCCGCCTCGAGCCGAGCCGCGAGGATCGGGCGCGCGGACGCAGCATAGGCCGCCGCCAGCGGCTGTGGAAACCCCCCGGCCACCGGGATCACGGCCTGACGGTGCCCGAGACGGGCGAGCAGCTCGGAGAGCGCCGCCGCGGTGGCGAACGGCAGATCGACCGCGAGCACGACCGCACGCTCGAACGGGCACGACGAGAGCCCCGCGACGACCCCCGCCAGCGGTCCCACGAATCCCGGCGGATCGCTTGCGCGCGCGGCCTCCCGCCCGGCCAGACCGCGGATCGGTTCGAGCGGTGGCGGAAGCGCCAGGTCGGCGGGTGCCGCGATCACGATCTCGTCGGCGATGGCGGCCAGCGTGCGCAGACCGCGCTCGAGCAGTGTCGCCTCACCCACGCGGACGAGCGCCTTGGGCACCACGAAGCCGAGCCGCGCACCCGCGCCGCCGGCCACCAGCACGCCGAGTGTGGCGACCGTGCCGCTCACCCTCAGTACCCGGCCCGCTTGTCCACCACGTTCTCGAGCGGCTCGCCCGCCAGCCAGTGGCGCAGGTTGCGCGCGAACAGATCGCACGTCCGCTCCCAGAAGCGCGGCCCGAAACCCGAGACGTGAGGGGTGACGATGACGTGCGGCATGTCCCAGAGCGGGCTCGTGCGCGGCAGCGGCTCCTCGGCGAACACATCCAGCGCCGCCCCCGCGATCCGCCGCGCGGCCAGCGCCTCGGTGAGCGCCGCCTCATCGACCAGCGCCCCGCGGCCCAGGTTGACCAGCACCGCGTGAGGTCGCAGGCGCGCGAGCTCGGCCCTGCCGATCAGCCCGCGGGTCGCCGGTGTCAGCGGCGCCGCCAGCACCAGCCAATCGACCTGCTCCAGCATCTCGCCGAGACGCTCGGTCCCCCACTGTTCGTCCGCGGGGGCCGGGTCCGACGCGGGGCGGCGCCGCACCGCCAGCACCCGCATGCCCAGCGCGCGGGCGCGCGCCGCGAGGGCGCTCCCCACCGCCCCGAGACCGATCAGGCCGAGCGTTCCGCCGCTCAACTGCCCGAACGGGGGT
>JBGPXY010000100.1:0-9741 GCA_041492985.1 Candidatus Eiseniibacteriota bacterium | reverse complement strand
GTCCTCGGAGTGACCCTCGAGGGTGGGGACACCCTGGTCGTCCGGGCCGCGATCCCGGCCTCCTGGCCGGGCTTCCGCGTGAAGCTCCGCCCGTGGGGCCGACAGGGGACCTGGGACGTGGCGGTCCGGAACACGTCCGCCGAGGCCTCGAGCGTCATCGGCGCGACGCTGGACGGGGTTACGGTCGCCCCGGTAGGTGCCATCGCCCGCATCCCGGTGATCGATGACGGCCTCGATCATCGCGTCGAGATCATCCTCGGTTAAGGGCACCTGAACTCGCGCGTTGCTCATGACCCGGGAGCAGGACCCATCTGACGATTTCGGTGTCGGATGACACGTGTTCTCTCGATCGAGTCACGCACCCCTCGCACGAAATCACCTTGTGATCCACTTGCGCTATTGACTCCGCACTCCGCGCGTGTAATCGTTTACATGCCGCAAGGATGGGACCGCAGGGATCAACCGCCTCGGATGCACTCGTCGGCGGGAGGAGTCGTGATCTCGCCTCCGACTCACGCGATCCGTTCGGTTCGTGCGCGGAGCTTGATCGCCCGCGCGCGCGGTGCTGGAGGGACCCCGGCAGCTCGACAGTCTCGCTGTGATCCGCCGTCAGTCAACGGCCAATACCCCTAAGGAGGACCCCCACGATGAAGCGGATCAGCTACTCCAGTCTGGTGTGTTCGGCGCTCATGGTGGTCGCGCTCGCGGGAGCGGCGTTCGCATCGCCGGCCCCGAACTCGGCCAACCTCGCCTTGCGGGTCTTCAACGATTGCCCGCTATCGGTCCTGACGCCGGCCAACGCCTACCCCGCATCGATCACGATCAACGACGTGATGCACCCGGCCTGCGTCGGGTTCGCCAACCTCCACAGCTGGAGCTTCTCGGAAGACGGCGGCGCGACGCCTTCGTTGTTCAAGAACAGCTCCAACTTCGAGGCTTGCGCATTCTTCAAGATCGACGGTCAGGGTCAGGGCGAGGGTGGCCTGCGCTTCGGCCCCTGGTGGTCGCCTCTGGCCGATGGTCGATTCATGGTGAATTCGGAAGCGGGGCACGTCCCGGCGGGAGAAGTCGCCTGCTTCGGTGGCCGTCTTCCCTTCTACAGTTTCACCGGCAGCTTCGGCGTCTCCTACGTCAGGGGAACGACGGTCTATCTGCGGATGACGTACAGGGCCAACGGGCTCAGCTTGGCCAGCCCGGCGACCATCCAGTACCGCTACATCGACGGGACGGGCACGTACGATAGCCCGCTCCTCCCGTACGATCAGGGCAATCCGGGCGAGGATCCGCCGCACGGGCTGTGGGGTTGCCTGCACGACGCGATGGTCGGCGGCTACTTCCAGCCGCGCGCCAACACCGGTGCTTCGCTGACCGCGACGTGGAGCGAAATCTGCTACACGAGCCTCGATGGTGCGGTGGCGACGCAGGGTTCGACCTGGGGACGCATCAAGACGCTTTACCGGTAGCCCAGGCTGTCCTGTCGCAACGATGTCTCAGAACACCGACGACCACCCCAACACGGGTGGTCGTCGGCTTTTCTGCGATGGGGATCGGTCACGCGCTCCGTCCGCGTTGCGTTCGATGAGGGGATTCGCTAGCGTGCCGGCACGCGCGCCCTACCCCGCGCCGGGCCGCCAGGTGCGGCGTCCGGCCGCGATCGGGTGACGCCCCACCCCATGCCCGAACTCGAGATCCGCTCCGTCTCCAAGACTTACGCTGCCGGTCAGCGCGCCGTGGACCGCGTCAGCCTGGCGGTCGAGAGCGGCGAGCTGCTGGTGCTGGTGGGGCCCTCGGGCTGCGGCAAGTCCAGCCTGCTCCGCATGATCGCCGGCCTCGAGTCGGTCACCGAAGGGGAGATCCTGATCGGTGGCCGGGTCGTGAACGAGCTGGCCCCGGGCGAGCGCGACATCGCCATGGTGTTCCAGAACTACGCGCTCTATCCGCACATGACCGTGTTCGAGAACATGGCGTTCGGGCTGCGCCTGCGCAAGCGTCCGCGCCCCGAGATCGAGCAGCGCGTCCGCGAGACGGCGATCCTGCTGGGACTCGAGAGCAAGCTCGAGCGGCATCCGCGCGAGCTGTCGGGCGGCGAGCGCCAGCGCGTGGCCCTCGGGCGGGCGATGGTGCGGCACCCGCAGATCTTCCTCTTCGACGAGCCGCTCTCGAACCTGGACGCCCGGCTGCGCGTGCAGATGCGGGCCGAGATCCACCGCCTCCACCAGCGGCTCAAGGCGACCATGGTCTACGTCACCCACGACCAGGTCGAGGCGATGACCCTCGGCGAGCGCATCGCCGTCCTCAAGGGCGGCGTGCTGCAGCAGGTCGCCGACCCGCGCACGCTCTATCACCACCCCGCCAACCAGTTCGTGGCCGGATTCATCGGCAGCCCGCCGATGAACTTCCTCGCCGCCGAGCTGGGAGGCGATGGATCGGTGACCCTCCCCGGTGCGGTGGCGTTCCGGCCCGAGTCCGCCCCGGCCGGGTTCGCCGCGCGCCGCGGGCGCTCGGTCACGCTCGGAGTGCGACCGGAGGACCTGACGCTTCAGCCGTCGGGTTCGGGCGCCGCGCTGGCCGCCACCCTCGACGTGCGCGAGCCGCTCGGCAACGAGGCGCTGCTGTACTGGGACACGCCGGCCGGCACGCTGGTCTCACGTCTCGGCGGCGACACCGGTCCCGCCGAAGGCGAGCGGGCGACGCTGCACTTCCGTTACGACCGCGTGCGCTGGTTCGATCCCGAGAGCGAGCTGGCGCTGACGTAGGCGCGGCCCCGCGCCAGCACCTCGTCCACCAGCAGGTCGAAGTCCTCGCGCCGGCTGCGGTGGTTCACGATCGCGACCCGGATCGCGTACCGGCCGCCCAGCCGGGTCGCGGTCGGGACCGCAAGGCCCGCTTCCTGGATCCCGAGCAGCACCTCCTGGTTGAGCCGGTCGAGCGTCTCCTCGTCCAGCCCGGGAGCGCGGTAGCGGAAGCAGACGATGTTGAGCGCCGTCGGGGCCAGCAGCTCGAGCTCGGGCGTGCGCTCGACGCGCTCGGTGAGATAGGCGGCCTGCGCCACGTTCTGCTCGATCAGCCGGCCGTACTTGCGCGCGCCGTGTTCCTGGAGCGACATCCACACTTTGAGCGCCCGGAATCCCCGCGAAAGCTGCACACCGTACTCGCTGAGCCAGGTGGGACCCGATGCCGTGCCGCGCTCGGAGCGCGTGAGGTACTCGGCCGGAGCCGTGAAGGTGGCATGGTGCTGCTCCTCGTGGCGCACGAGCACGCAGCCCACCTCGAAGGGCATGTACATCCACTTGTGGAAATCGAACGCCAGCGAGTCGGCGCGCTCCATGCCGCGCACCCGCGACCGCAGCGCCGGCGCCAGTGCCGCGAGCGCTCCGAAGGCGCCATCCACGTGCAGCCACAGGTCCTCGTCCCGGCACAGGTCGGCGAGTGCCGCCAGGTCGTCGAGAGCGCCGGTGTTGACCGTGCCGGCGTTGCCGACCACGCAGAAGGGATGGTGTCCGCCGAGCCGGTCGGCGGCGATCGCGCGCCGCAGCTCCGCGACGTCGATCCGATACCCCCGGTCGACGGGGATCTCGCGCAGGGCGTCGCGTCCGAGCCCCAGGAGGCTCACCGCCTTCTTGACCGAGTTGTGGGTCTCGGTCGAGGCGTAGAGCACCATGCGGCGCGGCGCTCCCGACAGGCCCGTCTGCGCGACGTCGCCATCGGCCTTCGCATTGCGCGCCACGGCGAGCCCGACCAGATTCGCCATCGATCCGCCGCTCACCAGCAGGCCGCTCGCCTCGCGCGGGAAGTCGAGCATCGTCCGGCACCAGTCCAGCACCTGCGCCTCGACACGGCAGGCGGCGTGCTCGGCGCCGCCCACGTTGGGATTCATGGTGGCGGCCAGCATCTCGCTCAGCGCCCCGAGCGGCGTGCCGGTGCCGATCACCCAGCCCCAGAAGCGCGGATGGATGTTGCCGAGCGGGTAGGGGAGGACTAGGCGCCGGAAGTCCTCGTACACCGCCTCGGCGGGGCGCGGCTCCTGCGGCAATGGCGCGCGCAGGGCGGCCCTGATCTCCTCCGGGATCGGTTGCCAGGCCGGCCGTTCCCGCACCGTCTCGAGGTACGACATCATCTCGTCCACCATGCGGTGGCCGAGGGCGCGCATGGCGCTCCAGTCGGACGGGTCGAGGGTTTCCTCTGCCGGCGGATCCTGTGGGGTCACGGGCGCGATCAGGGCTCCTGGTCCCACACGTGCTGCAGGCTCTCTTTGATCCGCGGATGGCGCTTCCACAGGTAGAGCGACATCGAGCCGGCGGCGAGCACGTTGGCGACGATCACCGGCCAGGCGCGCAGCTGGCCCAGCAGCTGGGCGCGCAGCGCCACCTCGAGCGCGAAGAAGCCGACCTGCAGGCTCACGAACAGCACCAGCAGCACGAAGCCGACGACGGGGAACTTCTCGAACAACGTCATCAGCCACGAGAACACGGTCCCGGCCGCGAGGAACGCGACGAAGTGGAAGGCGGTATAGGCCGCCACCTCGAGGGGCGCCACGACCACGCCCTGGGCCGCCGCCCCACCGCCGTGGAGCAGCACGGTGCCGAGGAGCGCCGGGGTGAAGAACGGTCGCCCCGCGACCAGATCGAGGAGCAGGAACCACAACGCGACCGCCAGGGCCCCGATCGCGCCGGTGAACAGCCCGTCGATCAGGATGTGGCCCGTGTTCGCGCGGCGTGGCGACGAGGTCGAGACCTGGCCCACTGTCATCATGCCTCCTGCGTCGGTCATCAACTCCGGGGAGTGCGACTCGGCCCCCGGAGGGTAGCACCCACCGGGGCGGGCCGGAATACCCGCAGCGCCGGGATATCCCGGGCCGGACGCTCCGGGGACTAGCGCGCCATCGGCGGCAGGTCGCCCCGCCGTACCCGCCGGCCGAGTGTGCCCGCACCTTCCTCCGGCCCGTCGCTGAACTCGATGCGCACCAGGTCTCCGGGCGCCAGGCCCACGTCCTCGCCGTCGGTCAGCCGTCGCGCGAGCTCCCCGAGCAGTGGCTGGTGGCCCACCAGCAGCACGTGCCCCGCGACCGCGGACTCGGCCCTGAGTGCTGCCAGCACCTCGTCGACGCCGCTCTCGGGACCCAGGGCATCCATCACGGCCGGGGCGAGATCGGGCGCGGCGCGACGCAGGACGATGCGCGCGGTGTCGCGCGCGCGCAGGAGCGGGCTCGTGAACGCGCGGTCGGGGTGCCAGCCCAGATCGGCGAGGTAGAGCGCCAAGCGCTCGAGTTCGCGTTCGCCCCCGGGGGAGAGTCGCCGCGCATCGTCGCTGCCGTTCGAGGCCGGGAGAGCCTCACCGTGGCGCAGGAGATCGAGCACGAGCGGCACGGGCCCAGAGTGTCGACCCGTGCCGCCGGGTGTCAAGGTGCGGCGCGCCGCGCCGCGCGGGGTCACATCCCCGACTTGGCGCCGCCCGCCGGGGTCGCGAAGTCCTTGGAGTTGAGATCCACGGTGATCATGAAGCCGTTCGTGCCCTTGAACTCGTAGGGCTTGTCGCCCACGCGCAGGGTCTCGATCGTGTTCGGCATCAAGACGAAGCCATCGTTGCGCGGCGCGCCCCAGTACTTGAGGTTCTTGAGCACCATCGGTTCGCCGGTATTGCGGCTGAGGCCCTTGGCGCTCAGACGCACCTCGGCGGACTTGCCGCCGTCGAGCAGCGCGTAGGCCTCGTCCTTCGAGGCGACCCACTCGATCGAGCCCTCGCCGGTCGAGAACGACTTCCATTTCACCGGGAACAGCTTCCCGGCGATCGTCCCGATCGCGTCCCGCTGCTCCTTCGTCGTCGCCTTGTCGAAGGTTAGGACCGCCCAGTCCATCTCGCCGTCGCTGAACTCGTCGCCCAGGTCGCCGTAGATCCAGAACTTGGCGCCATCGAGCTTGGCGGCGCCGAAGTTGCCCTTGTTCACCTGGTACGCGTTGTTGAACTTGCAGAAGTGCTCCTCGGCGCCTCCATCGTGCCCGGCGTGGGCACTCGGCTTGGTGGCGAAGTAGCACTGGCAGAACATCTGGCACGAGCAGGCTTCGATCGCGGTGATGTTCGCGCTCCAGGCCGGTGAGGCGGCCTTGTCCGCGGCGCCCTGGGCGCCGGCGGTCGTGGCGAGCGCGAGCGCCAGCACCGCGACGGCGAGGATCGACTTCTTCATGATGGACCTCCGCAATGAGAGGGGATCGGGGCGTCGAAGACGCCACCGGGTTTCGACGGCCGCCATGTTAAACCTCCCGGCGGGGCTGGCAACGGCGATTGTCGTCGCGGATCGGCGTCGCCGATCCGCACCGAGCGGTCCCGGCGGCGATCTGCGCGCCGGGCCTCGGAGCCGGGCGCGGCGAAGCTCGTCGCCCGGGGCTCGGTTGCGGGGCCGTGGTGGCTCCGATAGTCTCTTGGCCCGACTTTCGCTAATGCCTCCTGTCCCCCCTCCGGCCGCGCGAGGAGCCCCGCCTTCCCGACCATGAAGAGCCGCCTGCTCGAGACCCTTGCCGAACGCGTGCTGTTCTACGACGGCGCCATGGGTACGCAGATCCAGGCGCGTGAGCTGACCGCCGAGGACTTTGGCGGCAAGCGCTTCGAAGGCTGCAACGACGCCCTGAGCCTCACCCGGCCCGACGTGATCGAAGCCATCCATGCCGCCTACTTCGAGGCGGGGGCCGACGGCGTCGAGACCAATTCCTTCCAGGCGTCCCGACTGCGGCTCGAGGAATGGGGCTTGGCCGAGCGCACGCTCGAGCTGAACCGCGCCGCCGCGGCGATCGCGCGACGGGTCGCCGACCGGTTCGAGAAGTCCGACGGCCGGCCGCGCTTCGTCGTTGGGTCGATCGGGCCGTCCGGGATGCTGCCCTCCTCGGAGGACGCCGACCTCGGGCGCAAGACGCTCGAGGACCTGGTGCCGATCTTCGCCGAGCAGACCCAGGGCCTGCTCGAAGGCGGGGCGGACGTGCTCATCCTCGAGACCTGCCAGGACATCCTCGAGATGAAGGCGCAGGTGCTGGGCGCGCGCGAGGCGTTCGAGCGCACGGGACGCGTGGTGCCCATCCAGTGCTCGGTCACGCTCGACCCCTCGGGGCGCATGCTGCTCGGCACCGACATCCGCGGGGCGCTGGCGACCCTCGAGGCGATGCGGGTGGACATCATCGGCCTCAACTGCTCGACGGGTCCCGACCTGATGCGCGACAGCATCCGCTGGCTGGGCCAGAACGCGAGCACGCCCATCCATTGCATCCCCAACGCCGGCCTGCCCATCAATGACGGCGGGCGCGCGTTCTATCCCATGCTGCCCGGTCCGATGGCCGAGACGCTGCGCGACTTCGTGGCCGAGAACGGCGTCAACATCGTCGGCGGCTGCTGTGGCACCACGCCCGATCACATCCGGGCGATGGTGGCGGCGATCGGCCGTCGCGCGCCGGCGGCGCGTCCGGGCCGCGGGCCCTGGGCGGTCTCGAGCGGCATGACCGCCACCACGCTGCGCCAGGAACCGGCGCCGATGATCATCGGCGAGCGGCTCAACACCCAGGGCTCACGCAAGGTCAAGCAGCTGGTGCTCGAGGACCGGCTCGAGGAGCTGGTGCCGATCGCCCGCGGCCAGGTCGAGGGGGGTGCCCACACGCTCGACGTGTGCCTCGCCCTCACCGAGCGCACCGACGAGCTGGGACAGATGCGGCGCCTGGTCAAGAAGCTGGCGCTCTCGGTCGAAGCACCCCTGTGCATCGACTCGACCGAGGCGGGTGTGATCGAGGCGGCGCTCAAGGCCTATCCCGGCTGCCCGATCGTCAACTCCATCAACCTGGAGAACGGGCGCGAGCGGATCGACGCCGTCATGCCGCTGGTGATGCGCTACGGGGCGGCGGTCATCGCGCTGACCATCGACGAGCAGGGGATGGCCAAGTCCGCCGAGCGCAAGCTCGCGGTGGCGAAGCGCATCCACCAGATCGTCGCCGGCGAGTACGGCCTGCCGGCCGAGCTGCTCATCTTCGACGCGCTCACCTTCACGCTGGCGACCGGCGACGCCGAGTTCATCGACTCCGCCACCGACACCATCGAGGGCATCCGGCGGATCAAGGCGGAGCTGCCGGGCGTGCTCACCAGCCTCGGGGTCTCGAACGTCTCGTTCGGACTCGGCAAGGAGGCACGGGCGATCCTCAACTCCGTGTTCCTCTACCACTGCGTGCAGGCCGGGCTCGACATGGCGATCGTCAACCCCAACGACATCACGCCCTACGCGGAGATCGGCGAGGAGGACCGCCGGCTGGCCGACGACCTGGTGTTCAACCGCGACCCGCAGGCGCTCTCCAAGTACATCGCCCACTTCGAGGGCCGCGCCCCCGACGCCCGCGCGAAAGAGGAGGAAGCGCAGGAGGCAGCACTCGAGGTCGAGCAGAAGATCCACTTCCAGATCCTCCACCGGAAGCCCGCCGGGATCGAGGCGCTGGTGGACGAGGCCGTCAAGCGTCAGGACCCGGTGACCGTCCTCAACACCGTCCTGCTGCCGGCGATGAAGGAGGTCGGCGACAAGTTCGGCGCCGGCGAGCTGATCCTGCCGTTCGTGCTGCAGAGCGCCGAGGTGATGAAGAAGGCGGTCGCGCGCCTCGAGACCTACCTCGAGAAGAACGCCAATGTCACCAAGGGACGCGTGGTGGTGGCGACCGTCTATGGCGACGTGCACGACATCGGCAAGAATCTGGTGAAGACCATCCTCTCGAACAACGGTTACACGGTCTTCGACCTGGGCAAGCAGGTCCCGGTGACGACCATCCTCGAGAAGGCGAAGGAGGTGGACGCGACCGCGATCGGCCTGTCCGCACTCCTCGTGTCCACCAGCAAGCAGATGCCGATCTGCGTCGCCGAGCTGCACCGCGCGGGGCTCCAGTACCCGGTGCTCATCGGCGGTGCGGCGATCAATCGCAACTTCGGCCGGCGCGCCGCACTGGTGGACGGCGAGGTGTTCTTCGAGCCGGGGGTGTTCTACTGCAAGGACGCCTTCGAGGGGCTCGACACCGTGGACGCGCTCATCCACCCCGAGAAGGGCCCCGCGCTGCGCGAGCGCATCCGCCACGAGGCGTTCGAGTTCAAGACCAAGGCGGCCGAGATGGAGACCCGCGCCCAGGAGTCCTCGGCCCGCCAGCAGGATTTCAAGGTCGAGGTCGACCGGAACATCGTCATCCCGGTACCGCCGTTCTGGGGCGCGCGGGTCACCGCGGCAGAGGAGATCGACTGGGACGGCATGTACGCCGGGATGGACTTGAAGACGCTCTACCGTCTGCACTGGGGGGCACGCGGCAGCGGGCCCGAGGTGGAGAAGCTCTTGCGCGAGGATTTCGAGCCGCGGCGACTTCAGCTTCAGCGCGAGGCGCGTGAGCAGGGCTGGCTCGAGCCGCGCGCCTGCTTCGGCTATTTCCCCTGCCAGAGCGAAGGGCAGGACCTGGTCGTCTACGATCCGGCGGCCTTCGTCGCCGGATCGCTCACGCCCCGGGGCAAGCTCGAGGAGATCGTGCGCTTCGCTTTCCCTCGGCAGAGCGAGCGCGAGGGCCTGTGCCTGGCGGACTACTTCATGCCGCGCGCGTCGAGCAAGTTCGACGTGGTGTCGTTCCAGGTGGTGACGGTGGGGGACCGGGCGGACACGATGGGCGAGGAGTTGAACGCGAAGGGAGAGTACGCGCAGGCGCTGTTCACGCACGGGCTGGCGGTCTCGGCGGCAGAAGGGCTCGCCGAGTG
>JBGPXY010000140.1:0-7246 GCA_041492985.1 Candidatus Eiseniibacteriota bacterium | reverse complement strand
CGCGCCCGTCGGCGTCGAGGGCGCCGCTCTCGCGGTTGATCGCGTCGATCAGCACGGCGAGCTTCACCATGTTGAGCACCGTCCAGTTGCGGAAGCGCTGCCGCATCAGGCGCCGGTCGTTCTGCATCGTCAGCTCGGGCTTGGTGGTGATGCCGCCGCGCGGACAGTCGAGGTGACAGTTGCCGCACTGGTTGCACCCGAACGCCACCGCCTTGCCGATGCTCGCTTCGACCAGGCCGTCGGCGCCCGCGATCAGCACCTTCAGCATGTCGAGCTCGCCGCGCAGCCCGCCCGAGGCGAACAGCCGCGTCCCGCCCCCGGCCCCGAACGGCGCGCCGTTGAGGTCGCGGATGGGCTTGAGCTCGCCCGATCGGTCGAGATCCACCTTCTCGTTCACCAGCGCGTGGTGGGTGTGCAGGATGGTGCGGAAGATGTCGGGCCAGCCCACGTGCGAGGAGTCGGCGTGGTAGTTGCCCGAGCCGCCCAGCCCGGAGTCCACCAGCAGGTAGTCGACGACGAAGTTGGACCACATCCCCGCCGCCACGTACTTGGTGTAGTTGGAGCCGGTGATCTTGATGCCGCAGTGGTTGTGGTAGAGCAGCCACAGCCACACCTCGGCCGGCATGTCCTCGATCGAGTAGATGTCGTGCTTGGGGTCGGGCGAGAGCGCGTCGGTGCCGACCGGGATGTTGCGCGCGCGGCTCACCGTGGTGGTGACCTTGGCGCCGCTGAGCCTTCCGCCCTTGCCGGGCTTGGCGCCCTGGTTGATCTTGATCTCCACGTCGCGGACCCGTCTCAAATCCGCGGCGTGGATGCCGAAATGGCCGCTCGCCGCCTGCATGCTCTCCCACTTCCAGTCCGCATCGCTGGCGAGCCGGATGGGCCCGCCCTCTCCCGACGAGGTCATCGCCAGCCCCGCGTTGCCCTCGATGCGTGCGGTGAGGAAGTCCTCCGACGCCGCACCCAGCGAGATGCTGGCGTGGCTCACCGGCCCGTGCCAGATCGGCTCGCGGAATCCGAATCCCGAGAGCACCAGGCCGCCGCGCGGCTCCCGGCGCAGCGTGACCGCGCCGTCCGCCGAGGCGCGCGCCACCGAGAGCCCGTGACCACCGTGCCCGCGCGCGAGCAGCTCGGTCGCCCGAAGTCCGCCGTGCCCATCGCCCCCCACCAGCCACAACGACGCGTCGCCCTTGACCGCGCCTTCGAGCGCGTGTCCGGCCCTCAGCCGCAGCTCGAAGCCGCCGCGAGCATCGGCCGTGCACGAGGCGAGTGAGGGGCCAGTCCGGTCCGTCTGCACGGTCACCGTCGAGTTCGCGCCGACCGCCCCGGGTCGCATGAAGCCCCGCGGCACCGCGAGCGAGACGTAGTCGAGCAGGCTGGGATCGCGACGCATGCGCGCCAGCGACCACTCGAGCGAGGCGCGCGAGAGCTTGACGCGGACCCCGTCCAGCGACAGCGGGCCCATGTCGCCACCGATGAAGAAGTCGTCGACGGTCGGCGGCGTGCCTGCGGCCATGCGGTAGATGACCTCGAGGAAGTCGGCGTTCAGGTTGCGGTTCGTGTTCTCGAGATGCCAGCTCGCGTCATGATTCGCCATCGCCCGGGCCGCGTGCACCAGCGGCAGGTCGGGCGTGAGCTGCGCGAGCAGCGCCGACGTCTTGAACGTCTCGCGCACGTCCGGCGGCACCGGCTCCGCGGCGACGCGCCGCTCGTTCAGCTCGAGGTTGAGGGCCCCGAACTCGGGCGTGGCGAGCGCGTCCACCTCGCGCACCCAGTCCCCGGTCATGGTGATCGCCATGGTGTTGCCGGAGGTCTTCTGGATGTCGTCGATGCCCATGCAGGAGAGGAAGTCGAGGATGCTGTGCTGCCAGCAGGTGAGCGTGTTGAGCGCGAGCCGCTGCAGCTCGGCCGGCTTGCTGCGGGCGAGGGCCGCGAGCGCCGGCGCGAGCGGGGCGCCGTGATAGACGTCCACCAGCTCGGGCAGCAGCGCCAGGCCGGCGAGATGGGTCATCGCCCCGCCGTTGGCCCCCAGCAGCACCGCCTCGTAGACGGTCGCCGCCGAGGACTGCGTGTCGCCATCGCCGCCCGCGGAGACCAGCTGCACGCGCGCGCGCACCAGCCGCGCCTTGAGGAACGCGTCGATCCTGGGCGTGAGCAGGTAGGATCGCTCGGCGCCGGCGTGATAGTGGATCATCGCCACGGCCTCGAGCGCCACCGCGCCTTCGAGCGCCTCCCAGAAGCCCTCGCCGTAGCGCAGGAACACCGAGAGCAGCAGACCGGGGTTCACCGCCCGCACCAGGGCCGCGTCCGCCGCGAGCGTCGGGCTCCACTCCAGCTCGGCGATGCGGCTCGCCTTGAGCAGCTTGCGCATGGCGCTGGCATCGTCGGCCTCGGCGGCCGAGGGCTCGAGGCGCTGGCAGTGCCGCGGCGTGAGCCGCACGACCACGTGCTCCGCGTGGGCCAGGAACATGTCGCGGTTGGCGAGGTAGCGCTCGGCTTCGACGACCAGCAGCGAGCGCGTGTGCAGGTCGGCGGCGGGGTCCGCGGCGGCGATCGCCTCGAGCCAGGCGCGCTCCATCCGCCACCCGTCGGTGTAGGGCAGCGGGCCGACGATCATCGGCAGATCGATCCGCACCGCGGTGAGCGGCGTCTGCGTGACGCCCTCCCCGGTGCGGAACAGTACCGCCGGCTGCTTGCGAACGATGTCCCAGGCGGTCGAGAACTCCTCGCGCAGGCCGTCGTTGGCCGGGTGGGTGATGGCGGCGTGCGAGAAGTACGACCGCCAGAACCCGTAGTGCCAGGCGGCGCCGAGGGTCAGCGGCTCCTGGCGGAAACGCTCCTTGAGCACCTTGTCGACGTCGAACGAGGTGATCTCGAGCTGCGGGATGTCGCGCGAGACCCGCGAGTAGCGCGATAGGAACAGCCGTCCGCGCTGGGCGCGGCCCAGCTTCCAGAAGTGAGGCTCGTCGATGCCGGCCCGCTCCAGCAGCTGCGAGAGCACCCGATGCCCGCGCGGTCGGTCGCCCACCCGCGGACTTTCGGGATCCACCAGCAGCGCGAGGATGTCCTCCCACACCTGCAGTCGATCGCGGAAGCGCGGGCCGTCGGTGACCGCGCTACTGCCCTGCCCGATCTCGGTGCCCAGCCGTTCGATGCCGATGCTCATGCCAGCCCCGCCTTCTCGAGCTCCTCGAGCGCGATGAACCAGTCCCGGGTCGGCGCTTCCATCACCCGCAGCGTCTGGCCTCCGTTCAGGAGATTGGCGGGACACACCTCGACACACGTGCCGCAGCCGATGCAGCGGTTCTGCTCGGTGGTGATCCAGCGCGGGTCGTCGCCCTCGAACTCCTTGTTCGCCGCGGTCGGACATACCGCCACGCAGGCGCCGCAGTGGATGCAGGTCGCCGCGGGACCGGCGTCGTTCTCGGCGCGCAGCAGGATGTACCGGGCGACACCCGGCAGCGAGGCCGGCGTGCGCTTGAGGTAGGCGCCGGGCCGGATGTCGAGGAACTCACGCGCATAGCGGGGCGAGCTCCTGAGCACGCCGAGCAGCGCGGTGTGGCGTTCGAGGTCGCGTGCGCGCACGCGGTCGGAGGCCGCCTGCATCACCTCGTACAGCGGCAGGTGCGGGATGCCGGCCTGGCACACCTCCTCGCAGTTCCCGCAGCGCATGCACAGGTCGAGCAGCGTGCTGCCGGTGGGCCCCACCGCCTCGCCGGCGTGCATCGCCTCGCCGATGTGCGTGAGCATCTGCGGCAGTCGGATACCCGACTCGTTGAAGATCGGACACACCGTGTTGCACTCACCGCAGTTGACGCAGTGGAGCGCGCGCGCCGCGGCCGCCTGCGGGGTCGCGGGCCGCACCGGCGGTGTCGGACCCGGGGCGCTGGCGCGGAACGGTGCGCCGATCAGCGCCGGCTCGCCGCGGCCGTGGGCGGGGCCGCGGCCCGCGGCGAACACCCCGCGCGCCGCCCTCACCAGCACCGACAGCGCCGGCGACGAGGACGCCACGCGCATGAACCCGACGCCGGGACCGAACGAGGCGGCCGTGAGCGCCCCCAGCGGGCCGTGCAGGCGGAGGCCGAACAGCACGCCCCGGCTGAGCAAGGAGGTCGGATCGAGTGTCTGCTTGAGGGTCGTCAGCCGGGCCGCCTCTTCGACGCCGAACTTGCGTGCGAACCATGCCGACTGCCAGCGCCCCAGCACGTAGGGCTTCCCGTGGTAGCGCTTCATCGCCAGATCGAGCAGCGCCGGCGCCAACACCAGGTCGACGGCGAACGCGCCGCTCCGGTGGTCGACCAGATAGGCGGCGATCACCAGCGCCGAGCCGTCCGCGAGGTAGTAGACCTCGGTGTCGAGGTCGCGGCCCGCGCCGCGCGCGAGCTTCTCGGCGGCGGGCAGGAACGCCGGCACATCCGCGGCCGGCATGACGATCTCGGCTGCGAGCAACCCCGGCCCGAGCCGCTTGGTCTGCATGGGGCGGAAGCGCTCGGCGGCGAAGCGCACGCTCTCCCCCGGCAGCACGCGCGGCGCGCCAGGGCACAGCCCGACCATGCCCGCGAACCCGCGCGCGGCGGTCAGATCGAGGAAGTCCACGAACAGGTAGGCCCCGGCGCGCTCGAGCTTCAGGGTGACGCGAGCGCCCAGCTCCGCGGGGCCGACGATCCGGCTCCAGGGCAGTCCCTCGCCCGAGGAGAGCTTCCCCGGATGCGTGTGCCACTCACGCGCGTCCTCGTCCTCCCAGACCTTGCGGATGTGATGCAGGTGCGATTCCGAGAGCAGCTTCACGTTGGCGGGGGCCGCGAATCGGCCGCCGATCGCCTGCTCCAGCCAGGCCGCCGCCTCGAGGGCCGCCTCGCGCCCATTGAACGCCAGCAGGAACGCGCCGATCTCGGGCAGCGGCTCGACCGCCACCGTGAGCCTCAGCACCATGCCCAACACGCCCTCGCTGCCCGCGAGATCGGCGAGCGTCATGGGGCGGTAGCCCTGCTCCACGAACCACGCGTCGGTCTCTCCCACCGCCACCGTCCTGTGGCGATGATCGCCATCGGGCACGTCGAGCCGCCCATCGTCATGGAACCGCACGTGCTCGCCCGCGGGCAGCAGCACGTCTGCCGCCCTGACGCTGCCGAGCGCGCGGCCGTGGCCGTAGGCGTTCATGCCGATGCCGCCGGTCACGAACCAGCCCACCAGCGTGCCGCCCAGGTTCGAGGGATAGACCTTGAGCGCCATGCCCTGCCGGGCGAGCTGTCCATGGATGCTGCGCATGCGCGCGCCCGCCCCCACGACCACCACATTGGCCGCGGCGTCGACGTCGATCTGATCAAGGCGGGTGAGATCGAGGGTGAGCCCGGCGTCGTTCGGCACCGCTCCACCCATCGCGGTGGACGCGGCGCCCCGCAGTGTCACCGGCACCGAGCTCGCGCGCGCCCAGCGCAGGGCGGCCGAGGCTTCGGTGAGGCTGACGGGCTGAAAGATGATGTCGGGGACCGCCTTGGTGAGCTGGCGCGTGAACAGCTTGCCCAGGTAGACATTCTGATCGCGGTCGGCTTCGCTGCGCAGGAAGGCGTCGGTGATGATCCGCTCACGCAGCGTCGGGGCGGCGGCCGCGTCGTCGCCGACCGCCGCCTGGAGCAACTCGAACAGCGATTGCGCCAGGGCGCGGGTGCGCGGCGGCGCCGTGCGCTCAGCGAGCGGGCGGCCCTCGTCGAAGAAGAAGTTGAGATCGGGGATGGCCGAGCGGAGCGCGCCGGAACGCTGGTCGGGTTGAAGCTCCAGGAATCGGCTCAGCGGCTGCCCGATGACTCTCTGAAAGAAGGACAGGGCGGTCGTCCCGGGGGGTGCGAGGAATGGCGCTACCGCCCGGCGAACTCTCTGGACCGCCGCGTGCGGGGCTCACGAGCGGCAATCCCGGGACCGGTTCCGGGGTCCGTCGCTCGAGAACGCGCGGGACTATAGCAGAGCGCTTCCGGACGTTCACGCCGGGCGCCGGGCGACCGCGGGGCGTGCGAAGTGCCGACGAGGGTTTGTCTCCGCGGCCGACGGCGTTCGAGACGAGTGGAGCCCGGCAGGCCACAGATGAGAAACAGGGTCGGCATCGCGATTCCGTCACCTCACCGAAGCAGCAGGATCCCGGTCACACGGATGAGCGAGAACACAGCCTGCGCGCCTTCCCCGATCTGGGCAAGCCTGTCAGCCAGAGCATTCGGCTCATCCGACTCGAGCGCGGCTGGCCCGCCGTGCCCGGCGGACCTCCGGGTGCCCTCATGAAGGGGCGCTTGCTGCGGGCGCGGCCCCTCGGCGGGCTTCCTCGGCGCCTGAACCCGAGCGGATGCGCCCAGGGTCGCACATCGAGAGCCCTCGCTGACTCCGCTGCGGCTGGAGCCTGCGCCTGCGCCCGCAGCCGCTCCGTC
Organism: Candidatus Eiseniibacteriota bacterium; assembly: GCA_041492985.1. Taxonomy (GTDB): domain Bacteria; phylum Eisenbacteria; class RBG-16-71-46; order RBG-16-71-46; family RBG-16-71-46; genus WS-11. The sequence continues at coordinate 833 of JBGPXY010000140.1, read as the reverse complement.
CGGCGCCGAGCATCCTCCCGCTTGTTCTGCATGAACCCCGCGCCGAACGCGCACTCGGCCGCGTACTGGTTGTGCGCCCGGCACCGAAGTCGTATCCGAGCCACGCTCGCCTGTCCGCCGCGTGCGACAGGGTCGATGTGATCGAACTCCAGTCGAGTGCGTGCCTCGCAGCGCTTCCCACGGTCGCTCACGAATGTGCACTGGCCACCGTCCCGATGCCAAACCGTCCGCCGGACCTCGGCGGGGACATGTCGGCCATGCGCGGCGCCGTGCTGCGGGTGCGATCGTGAGGACTTCGCGAACTTCTGCTTCTCGAGCTCCTGGACCAGCGAGCGCAGAGAGCGCTTGAGGACGGCCGCGACATCGCCCGAGGGCAGGGCGTGGCCGAGCAGGGCCTGCGCGCAGCGCAACAGATCCTGTGTCTCCTGGTCGACGGTGACCTGCCACGCGAAGCGACCCGGCGAGAGCGGAGCGACCTTCGCCGGCGGCGCGAGCGGGGCGATCGGCAACGGCGAACTCGGCTCGGAAATTGTGGCAACTGGCTCTGGAGCCATTTGCGGCGTGGGCGCCTCGACCATTGTGGCAACTGGCCCCGGGGCCAGTTGCCGGAATTCGCTCGGAGCCAGTGCCCGCGTAGCGACCTCCACGATCCGCACCGCCGGTGCGTGCGCGGCAGGTGGCGCGATGGCCTGCACGTACGTCGGCACGTCCGGCCGCGGGAAACGCTCGGCGAGCAGCAGCTCGATCGCGGCCTTGGTCTGGTGCTCGGCCGCGGCCAGGAGCTCCGCCGCATTCTCCGTCGTCAGATGCGGCGCCAGCAGGACTACCGCGCT
>JBGPXY010000094.1:0-10516 GCA_041492985.1 Candidatus Eiseniibacteriota bacterium | reverse complement strand
TGGCGCGAAGCCGCCTGTTCCTTGACCCTTCTCGCGGCGCTGATATAGCCTGCGAATCGTGGCTGCAGACATCGGCGCGTCATCGCTCGTCTCCCGTCCCACGATGATTGCATCCGAACCCCGCCCTCGCGGTCCGCGACACTCCCGGGGCGCCACATGCAGTTGACCCTCCGGCAGGCCGCTCGCCACCTCGGCGTGAGCGAGGACACCGCGCATCAGTGGATCAAGGATCGGGGCCTGCCGGCGCACCGCGTCAACGAACGCCTGCACCTGAACGCCATCGAGGTGTGGGAGTGGGCCACCGAGAACGGCGTGCCGGTGTCGCGCGAGCTCCTGGATGGGGAACGGCAGAGCCCCGAGACCATCCCGTCTTTGGCGACCATGCTGGCGGCGGGCGGCATCCATCACGACGTGCCGGGCGCGGACAAGGCGTCGGTGCTGCGCAGCGTGGTCGAGCGTCTGCCGCTCCCTGCGGATGTCGAGCGGGACTTCGTCACCGCCGTGCTCGAAGCGCGGGAGGCGATGGGCTCCACCGGCATCGGCGACGGGATCGCGATCCCGCACGTGCGCAATCCCATCCTCCTCCAGATCGACCACCCGTGCGTCACCCTCTGCCTGCTGCGCACGCCGGTGGAGTTCGACGCGATCGACGGCGAACCCGTCTACGCACTGTTCACCGTCGTCAGCCTGACCGTGCCGACCCATCTGCGGATCCTGGCGCGGCTGGGATTCGTGCTGCGCGACCCGGCGCTGCGCGACCTGCTGCGCGCGCGGGCGCCGGCGCCCGCCCTCCTGGATCGCGTCCGTGAGATCGAGGCCCGCCTGGCGCACGAGGATAAGGACCCGACGAGGCGCCCGCAGTGAACGCGCTGCTGGCCGCCGTCGCGGTCTGGCTTGTCGGGGCCCTGGCATCGTGGCTGGCGAGGCACCATCCGGACCGCTCGGCATGGATCGGCGCGGCGGCCGCGGTCGGAGGCGCGGCACTCGGAGCGATCGCCGCCTTGGGTGCGCTTCCGGTCCGAGACGCGCAGTTCTTCAGCGCCCCATGGTCGGTGCCTTACGGAGCCCTCAGCCTGAGACTGGATGCGCTCGCCGCCGTCTTCCTGCTCCCGCTCTGCATCGTCGGCGCGTTGTGCGCGATCTACGCGGCCCCCGGCCCGCATCGCCGGGCCAACGGCCCATCGTCCGGGGCCGGCTACACCGCGTTCAACATCTTGCTGGCCAGCATGGCCGTGGTGACCGTGGCTGCGAACCTGGTTCTGTTGCTGGCGGCCTGGGAGGCGATGACGCTCGCCTCGTACGCGCTGGTCGTCACCGAGCATGAATCCCGCGCCGCACGCGGCGCCGGATTCCAGTATCTGGTGTTCTCGCACGTGGCGGCCGGGGCGCTGCTGCTCCTGTTCCTCATCATCTCCGGAGCCTCCGGCACCTGGGAGATCGCCGGGCTGCCAGGGGCCCGGGCCGCAGTCCCGTTCGCGTGGCTCTTCCTGCTCGTGCTGGTGGGGTTCGGGACCAAGGCCGCGATCGTTCCCTTTCACATCTGGCTCCCGGATGCGCATGCGGCAGCCCCCGCGCACGTTTCGGCATTGATGTCCGGCGTCATGATCACCATGGGATTCTACGGGCTCGCGCGTTTCATACCCCTGCTGGGTCCGCCGTCCGAGGGTGCCGCATTCGTCCTCATGGGGCTCGGTGCGGCCGGCGCGCTCGGCGCGGTGCTGCTCGCCCTGGTCCAGCGCGACGTCAAGCGCGTGCTGGCCTACTCGACGGTGGAGAACGCCGGCCTGGTGACCCTGGCGATGGGGGTGGGCCTGCTCGGCCAAGCGTTGAAGGCGCCCGGCATCGCGGTGCTCGGCTGGGCCGCCGCACTCCTCCACATCTGGACGCATGCGCTCGCCAAGTCGCTCCTGTTCGGCGGGATCGGCGCCATCGCCCACGCCACCCATTCGCGGGACCTCGAGGGTTGGGGGGGCATCCTCGCTCGCTGGCCGGTGGTGGGCGGGCTCACGGTGCTCGGGGGGCTCGCGATCACGGCCGTGCCGGGATTGAGCGGATTCGTCGGGGAATGGCTCATCTTCCGTGCGTTGTTCGACGGTGCTGTGGTTCTGCACGGCGCGTCGCGCGTCGCGCTGGTGGTCGGCATCGCCGCGGTGGCGATGACTGCCGCACTGACGCTGGCGTGCTATGCGCGCCTCATCGGCATCGGACTCCTGGGCGTGCCCCGCCGCGCGCCGCCCGCCGATGCGTTCGCGCGGCCCGGCGCGGCGATGATCGGATCGCTGGCGGCGTTGGCAGGGATGTGCGTCGTCGTCGCCTGGTTCCCAGCACCGGTCGTCGCGGCGCTCGCCGGTCCGGTGGCGATGCTCGTCCCCGCGGGGGATCCCACACGCGCCGCCGACGTGGTCCGGCCCCTCGGCGGGATCGCGCTCCTCGCCAGCGGCGTGATCATCCTGTTGGCGGCGCTGCGGACCGCGCTGGTGCGACGACGACCGGTCCGTGCCTCGGTGACCTGGGACTGCGGCTACGCGACTCCCGAGGCGCGCATGCAGTACTCCGCGTCCTCGCTGGCCGAACCCATCGGCCGCGTGTTCGCGCCGCTGCTGCGCACCCGGGTCGAGCGCCACGGCCCGGAAGGACACTGGCCCGCGAAGGCCTCGTGGCGCTCGCGCACTCCCGACCGCACCATGACCGGGGTCTATCGCCCCGCCCTCGGCGGGCTGAGCGCGGTGATGCTCCGCCTGCGCGGACTTCAGGAGCCGCGCGTCACCACCTATCTGCGCTATATGGTGCTGGCGCTGCTGGTGCTCCTGGGGTTGCTCTTCCTGCCGATCGTGGTGCGTCCGTGAGCCGGTCCTCGATCGTCGCGTTCACCCTGGTGCTGGCGATGGCGCCGCTGCTGCCCGCGCTCGCGGGGCGGACGGTGGCGTTCCTGACCGGCCGCCGGGGGGCGCCGCTGCTCCAGCCCTATCGCGACCTGGCGAAGCTGCTCGGGAAGGGCACCGTTTACAGTCGCACGACGACGTGGGTGTTCCGGCTCGCCCCCGCGGTGGTGCTCGGCACGTCGCTCGTGGCCGCATGCCTCCTGCCGCTCGATGGACGCACCGCGCTCACGGGATTCGCCGGGGACATGATCGCTTTCGCGGGCTTGCTGGCGCTCGGCCGTCTGCTCCTGGTGTTGGGCGGCCTCGATACCGGGTCGAGCTTCGAGGGCATGGGGGCGAGCCGCGAGCTCGGCTTCGCGACCTTCACCGAGCCCGCGCTCTTCCTCGGCCTGGCGGCGCTGGCCCTCGCGACCGGGGAACTCTCGCTGGGGCGGATGCTGGGCACGCCACTCGGCGCCGGTTGGGCTCACGCTCCCGCGACGCTGGCCATGGTGGGCGTGAGCCTGTTCGTCGTCCTGCTCGCGGAGGCGTCGCGCGGACCGGTGGACGATCCCGCGACCCATCTCGAGCTGACGATGATCCATGAGGTCACGATCCTCGACCACGGCGGGCCCGACCTCGGGTTTCTGCTCTACGCGAGCGCGCTCAAGTTCGCCCTCTTCGGCGCGCTCGTGGCCGGCATCCTCATGCCGCGCTCGGGGTGGCCGGCGCCGATCGCGATCCTGGCCCTCGTGCCGGCGCTCGCGGCGGTGGCCATTCTGGTCGGTGTGATCGAGTCCGTCATGGCGCGCCTGCGCCTCATGCAGGTCCCGCAACTGCTGACCGGCGCGGCCGCCCTCGCCGCGCTCGGCGTCATCCTGCTGGTGAGATAGCGGTGGACCGCCTCGGGGACGTCGTGCTCCTGCTGGTATTGATGACGAACTTCGCCGTGCTCGTCACCGATCGGTTGAGCACCTGCATCCGCATCATGGCGGCCCAGGGGGTGTTGCTCGCGATCCTGCCGCTGGCCTCGGGGGCGCCGTTCGGATTCCACCTGGGCGTGCTCACGATCGGTACCATCGTCATCAAAGCGATCGTGCTGCCACGCATCCTGCTCTGGGCCATCCGCGAGGCGGCAGTGCGGCGCGAGCTCCAGCCCTCGATCGGACCCATCGCATCGGTCCTGCTCGGCATCGCCGCCGTGGGGTTGGCGTTCGGCGTGGCGACGCGATTGCCGCACGCAGCCGGACCCGCCGCGGAGGGGCTGGTCCCGGTCTCGCTCGCCTCGTTGATGATGGGCTTCGTCGTGCTCACCACCCGCCGCAAGGCGCTCTCTCTGGTGATCGGCTACCTGATGCTCGAGAACGGCATCTACGTGTTCGGGCTCACGCTCGCCGGGGTCATCCCCCTGCTCGTGGAGTTGGGCGTGCTGCTCGATGTCTTCGTGGGGGTGTTCATCATGGGTCTGGTGGTCTTCCAGATCAATCGCGAGCTGGAGACCCAGGACTCGCGGCACCTCACAGAGCTGCGCGACTGATGCTCCTGCTCGCGATCGTGCTGGTTCCCGTCGTCGGGGGGATCGCGGCGTACCTGGATCACGCGCCCAGTCGTCGGACGGCCTGGCTGGTCGGCGGCGCGGTGCTGCACCTGGTCCTGGTGGCGGCAGCCTGGAGGTTCGCGCCCGCGCCGACCGATCCGGGCTGGCTCGCATTCGACCCGCTGGGCGGCCTGGTCCTGACCCTGGTGAGCGTCGTGTTCGTCGCGGTGGCGTGCTACACGGTGGGTTATCTGAGACGCGAGGATCCCCGCGGCGGGCGGGCGTTCGTGAGCTGTCTGCTCGCATTCCTCGCCTCCGCGTCGCTGGTCGCGCTCACCCGGCACTTCGGCCTGCTGTGGGTGGGCATGGAGGCCACCACGCTGGCCACCGCGCCGCTCATCTACGACCCTTCCGATCGTCGTTCGCTCGAGGCGGTCTGGAAGTACCTGCTGGTGTGCTCGGTCGGGATCGCGCTCGCGCTGCTGGGGACGTTCTTCCTCGCCACGGCCCAGGTGACCGTCGCCGCGCCGCATGGCGGGCCGCTGATGCTCCCGGACCTGGTCGCTCACGCCCGCGGGCTGCATCCGGCCTGGTTGAGGGCGGCATTCGTCTTCCTGCTGGTCGGCTTCGGCACCAAGATGGGGTTGGCACCCATGCACACGTGGCTGCCCGACGCGCACGGCGAAGCCCCCTCACCGATCTCCGCATTGCTCTCGGGGGCGCTGCTCAATGTCGCCTTCCTCGCGGTCCTGCGCGGCTTCCAGGTGGTGCATGCCGCCGGACAGGACTCGTTCGCGAGGCCGCTGCTCATCGGCTTCGGCCTGCTCTCCATGCTGGTCGCCGCGGCGTTCCTGCTGGGCCAGGAGAACTACAAGCGGATGCTGGCCTACTCGAGCATCGAGCACATGGGCATCCTCGCGATCGGCGTGGGCGTCTCGGGCGTGGCGGCCTACGGCGCACTCCTGCACATGCTGGGCGCTTCGCTCACCAAGGCGCTGCTGTTTCTGGCCGCGGGGAACATCCTGATCGGCTTCGGCACCAAGCGCACGCGGGAGGTGAGCGGGCTGCTCCGCGTGCTGCCGGCGACCGGAGCGCTGTTCGTGGCCGGGCTGTTCGCGATCTCCGCCGCGCCTCCGTTCGCGCTGTTCCCCAGCGAGGTGGCGCTGCTCACCGGGGCCGTGCGCGGGGGGCGGATCTGGATCGCGGTGGCGATGATCCTGCTCCAGGCGACGGTGTTCATGGCGATGGGCTCGGCGGTGCTGGGCATGGTGCTGGGCGCGCCTCCCGAGCGCCTCGTCCGCGCGCGCGAGGACCGCTGGCTGGTATTGCCACCCCTGGGCCTGCTGTTGCTGGTGTTGATTCTCGGCGTGGCCATTCCGCCCGGACTCCGAGGGGTGCTGGCGCTCGCTGCGGCGGCGGTGGGCGGAGGCGCACCGTGACCGCGCGCCTGGGACTCGGGTTGCGCAACCGGCGCACCATCCGCTGGTCGTCGCTGCCCTGCGCGCCGGTGGCGGAGTTTCGCAGCGCGGTGATCGAGGCGACCGCCGCGGGCCGGCGCGTCGTCTCGCTCTTCGGACTACCCGACGGCGAGCGGGAGACGCGCCTGGTCGCGGTGCTCGCCGACGATCATCTGGGCGAGCTCGACGCGGTCACCGCACGGGTCGTCGATCGCTACCCGGCGCTCACCCCCGAATGCCCCCAGGTGCACCTGTTCGAGCGCGAGATCGCCGAGCAGTGCGGGGTCGTGCCGGAGGGCCACCCGTGGCTCAAGCCGTTGCGCCGCCACCCTCCGGACCATCTGGCGCCCGGTCGCCGGTCCGATCCGCACGACCGCGAGGCGTATCCATTCTTCCGGATCGAGGGCGACGAGCTGCACGAGCTCGCCGTCGGGCCGGTCCACGCAGGCGTGATCGAGCCCGGGCACTTCCGTTTCCAGGCCCACGGCGAGAACGTGCTGTTTCTCGAGATCATGCTCGGCTACCAGCATCGTGGGGTCGAGCGGCTGCTCGAGTCGCGGGAGGCCGCGCGGGCCGTGCTGGTCGCCGAGTCGATCGCCGGCGACACCGTCATCGGACATGCCGAAGCATGGTGCGGCGCGCTCGAGGCCCTCGGCCGCGTCCACAAGTCGCCGCGCGCCCAGGCGGTGCGCGGATGCGCGCTCGAGCTCGAGCGCCTCGCCAACCACATCGGCGACCTGGGTGCGCTCTCGGGCGACATCGCCTTCGCACCGGCGGCGGCGACCTTCGGACGCCTGCGCGGCGAGTGTCTCAATCTGCTCATGGCCCTCTCCGGGAACCGGTTCGGGCGCGGTCTCGTGCGACCCGGTGGGGTGGCGATGGACATTCCCGGCGAGCTGGCGCAGACGATGCGCGGCCGACTGGTGCGCGTGAAGGCGGAGTTCGACCGGGCCGCGGGTGACTTCTTCGAGAACGACTCCGTTCAGGGGCGCCTCGACGGGACCGGGGCGGTGACGCCCGAGGTCTGCCGCGAGCTGGGCTGCGTCGGGCTGGCGGCGAGGGCCTGCGGCGTGCCGCGGGACGTGCGCAGCGATCACCCCTGGGGCATCTACCGCTATGCCCACATCCCGACCGCGACCGCTCGGGCCGGCGATGCCGCCGCGCGGGCGGTGGTCCGGCGGCTCGAGATCGGACGATCGCTCGAGTTCCTGATCGAGCAGCTCCCGGCGCTCCCGCGCGGGGCGGCACGAGCCGCACCTCCCGAGTCGCTGGCGCCGGACGAGCTGGCCGTGGCGCTGGTCGAGGGCTGGCGCGGCGAGATCGCGCACGTCGTGGTCACGGACGCGAATGGCGGCATCCGCCGATGGAAGGTCAAGGACCCATCATTCCACAACTGGAGCGTGCTGGCGGCGGCGATGCCCGGCAACGCGATCTCCGACTTCCCGCTGTGCAACAAGAGCTTCAACCTCTCCTACGCCGGACACGATCTATGAGCCGCGGGATGCGAAGGAAGGAGTGGGAGCGGTGTTGAGGATGCTGTTGGATCGCCTGCGCCAGGGTGCGCACACGATGCGTTATCCGGGTGGCTCGACGGGATTCCCGGAGCGCTTCCGCGGAAGGCCCGTGCTCGACGCCGGGCGCTGCTCCGACCGGTGCCAGGGATGCGCGTCGCGGGCCCCTTCGCAGCTAATCCGGATCGCGACGGACGGAACGCCCGCGCTGGATCTCGGTGCATGTCTCTTCAGTCCCGAGGAAGCCGCGGCGTGCCCCGAGGGCGCGATCGCGTTCACGACCGACCACCGCATGGCCTCGTCGACGCGCGAGGGGCTGGTGACGACGACCGGCGAGGTCGAGCCGGTCCGCGCGCTCGAGCGCCGGACGCGGCGTCTGTACGGCCGTTCGCTGCGGCTGCGCTCCGTCGTGGCGGGCAGCTGCGGCGGCTGCGAAGCCGAGCTCGTGGCGCTGGGCAACGTGGTCTTCGACATGGCGCGGTTTGGGATCCAGTTCGTGGCCTCCCCGCGCCACGCCGACGGAATCGTCGTCACGGGCACCGTGAATCCCAACATGCGCAGGGCGCTCGAGAAGACCTACGACGCCGTCCCGGACCCACGACTCGTCATCGCGGTCGGCGCCTGCGCGATCGGCGGGGGACCCTTCGGCCCGGGCCCGGAGGCGGGCGATGGTGTGCCCGCGGGCATCCCGGTGGATCTCTACATCCCGGGCTGCCCGCCGCACCCGCTCACGGTGCTGGACGGGCTGCTGCGGCTCCTCGGCCGGATCGAGGACGGATCGCGGGCGTCGCGCCGCTAGGCGGACCCGCGCAGGTTCAGATCGCCCGCGCGCCTTCGATCGCCGGGACCGGCGACTCGCCGCGCTCGCGCAGCAGCTCGCTGATCTTGGTCCGGACCATGTCGATCGCCACCTTGTTGTGTCCGCCCTCGGGGATGATGAGGTCGGCGTAGCGCTTGCTCGGCTCGACGAACTGCATGTGCATCGGCCGCACGCTCTCCTCGTACTGGCGGACGATGCTGTCCACCGATCGGCCGCGCTCGACGAGATCGCGTCGCAGCCGGCGGATGAATCGCACGTCGGCGTCGGCGTCCACGAACAGCTTGATGTCCATCATCGCCCGCAGCTCGGGATCCACGAAGATGAGGATGCCCTCGAGCACGAACACGAGATGGTCGCCGATGCGACGGGTCTCGTGGAGCCGCCGATGCTCGGTGTAGTCGTAGATCGGCTGCTCGACCCCGCTGCCGTCGAGCAGGTCGCGGATGTGGCGTTTGAGCAGGTCGTTGTCGAAGGCTTCCGGATGATCGAAGTTGCGGGCTTCGCGGTCGAGGTGGGGGATGTCCTCGAGGTCCTTGTAGTAGGAGTCCTGGTCGATGATGACCACGCGGTCGGAGCCCAGCTCGCGGACGATATTGCGCGCCACCAGAGTCTTGCCGGAGCCCGATCCGCCGGCGATGCCGATGAGGATGCGCCGCGCCATGTGGAGCGGACGTTAGCATCGGCCCTCCGAGAGGGTCAACGCGCGGGGAGCGCTCCGCCGTGGCTCAGGGCTTCGCGGGGGCGATCAGCAGTCGCACGATGTGGTCGGGCGCCTGGAAGTACTCTGTCCACTTCTCGCCGCCCGCCCAGTGCGGGTCCATGAAGCGCTTCAGGTATCTCGCCCAGAACTCGTCGCTGCCCCACATCGCGCGCACCGCGAGCGTGCTCGCCAGGGTGTGCAGCGTGCCCGAGTGTCGACGCATGCGCTGCAGGAGCGAGGGCGTGAGGGGGCCGCCGAAGATCCACTGGTGGTTCACGCGCAGCTCGTCGAACGATTCCTTCGAGACCACCGTCACGGCCAGGTTCTCGATCGCGTCCTGGAACGTGACGCCGAGCTGGTCGGCGTCGGTCTCGCCGGGGTCGACCGGGGGGAAGAACTGCACCAGCTGCGGGTCGGCGAAGACGGGGTAGCGGAAGCGGAATTGGAGCGGTGGCCGCGCCGGGCCCCACGATTCCTCGCAGTACTTCCCGATCATGAGCGCGTTGAGATAGAAATTGGCGTGGAGCGTATCGGTGATGGCCGGGGCGATGATCCCGACCCCGCCGATGGGCTGGGCGAGCGAGGAACGGCGGAGCAGCCGCGCGCCGGCGGTGAGTCGCGGCGAGGGCGGCTCGGGCTGTGCGACACCGCCGGGGATGTCCTCGAACAGCCCGCCCACCAGCGCGTGGAGATCCACGCCGGCCAGGTTGCCGGCCAGCGCCAGCACGGCGTTCGCCGGCACGTAGAGGCGGCTCAGCCGATCGCCCACCTCCGGGGCGGTGAGATCCTGGATCGTGCGGCCGGCGACGCGACGGATCAGTTCCTCATCGGTCACCCCCAGTGCGAGGTCGCGCATCTGGCTCAGGAGCGTCAGGTCCGGCGAGCCCAGGTACCGGTCGCCCTGGTCGCGGCTCACCGTGCGGCGCGCCTGGGCGAGGGTCGAATCGGTGACGGTGACGCCGCGCATGCGGGACGCCATCTGGCGGAGCACGCCGGGGAACTGTTCGACGCTCGCGACCTCGGAGACGAGCGAGAACCGCGGGGTCACCTGGAGATTCCAGCCCAGCGGCCGGAGATCGTCCATCTGCCCGCGCGAGCGTTCCGGCACATCGCCCGCCGCGGCGGTGAGCAGCACCTCGCACAGGACGTCCGCCAGGCCTTCGCGGCCCTTGGGATTCTGGTTGCGCCCCACGCGGTAGGCGGCGATCACCGCGACCCCGTTGCACTTGGGGATGTGGCGCACCGTGACCTGCAGCCCGTTCTTCAGCGTCCAGTGGTCCACCCAGGTGCTGTCGCTCAGCGTGTCGGGTCCGGCGCCGGCGCGCGCGGCGACGGGGGCGAGGCAGGCCAGCGCCACGAGCGCCAGAGACGCACGGGCGATGCGGACGATCACGCGGAACACGGGGACTCCTCGAGGGTCTGAAGTGGATCCGGGCGCAGCAGGGAGTGAATGCGAGCGACGATTCTACCGGCTTTGGTTGTGCTCCGACAATTGGTTCTGGCGTGCGGGCGCCGCGCTCCGCTTGACCGGACCGTGACCTGTTCCTAGACTCCCCCGACCATGCGAGAGGTGAACGAGTCCGAGGTGCGTCGGCTGGTCCGAGAAGCGGTCGAGCGCGCGCTCGGCGCC